>NZ_JAAGMG010000170.1 GCF_010548525.1 Streptomyces sp. SID14478 | reverse complement strand
GCTGCTCGACGGGGAGCGCGGGCCCGTGCGCGACGCCGTGCTGCTGAACTCCGCGGCCGCGCTCGTCGCCGTCCGGCCGGGCAGCGGGACGCTCGCCGAGCAGCTGCGGGCAGGGATGGACCGCGCCGCCGAGTCCATCGACTCGGGGGCCGCGAAGGCGACGCTGGAGCGGTGGGCGGCCGCCACACACCGCTGAGCGAAATCCCGGTGTGACGCAGGGCGCAGTCCTCTTGTCTCAAGAACTGGACTGCGCCCTTGCCGTATCCGGGACGTGTGGCAGGATGCTCTTCAAGGTCATGAGTGACAGCGATCGAGGCCCCAGCCCGCTGTCCGGCAACCCTCCGTCCGTGGCGGGGTGCCCTGGGTGAAGACCAGGCCGTACGCAGCAAGGCGTGTGGCAAGCGCGGACCCCTCGCAACCCTGGGGTCCTGGTCCTCAAGGGAGCAGTCTCGTGAGCAAGCGAATGCGATAGGGCGTTTCGGCCCCGCCTCCGCGTACCCGGTTCCTCTTTCTTTCCATGCCGTCGAGCCCTGCTCCGTAGCGTGCAGACGTGGCTTCGGCATGGTCAATTCGCTTACCTCGCCAGGGAGTTCAGCCATGTCCGTTTCCGTCGACGCCGCCGCCTGTACCGAGACCATCGCCCCGCTGCCCGTGCTCGGCCGGGACGTGACCGTGCCGCTCGTCACCGGTGGCGAGGTGACGTACGCGGCCCTGGACTACGCCGCCAGCGCGCCGGCCCTGCAGCGCGTGTGGGACGACGTCGCCGCGTACGCGCCGTACTACGGCAGCGTGCACCGCGGCGCCGGGTACCTCTCCCAGTTGTCGACCGACCTCTTCGAGAACTCCCGGGTCGCCGTGGCCGAGTTCCTCGACTGCCGCGAGGACGACCAGGTCGTGTTCACCCGGTCCACCACCGACTCGCTCAACCTGCTCGCCGCCGCGCTCCCCGCCGACTGCCAGGTGTTCGTCTTCGAGACCGAGCACCACGCCTCGCTGCTGCCCTGGCGCGACGCCCGCGTGACCTACCTGAACGCGCCGCGCACCCCGGACGAGGCCGTCGCCACCCTGGAGCGCGCCCTCGCCGACCGCGACCCGTACGGCCCCGCCCTCGTCTGCGTCACCGGTGCCTCGAACGTCACCGGTGAACTCTGGCCGGTGCGCGAGCTGGCGGCGGCCGCTCACGCGCACGGTGCCCGCATCGTGCTCGACGCCGCCCAGCTCGCGCCCCACCATCCCGTCTCCGTGCGGGAGTTGGACGTCGACTGGGTCGCCTTCTCCGGGCACAAGCTGTACGCCCCGTTCGGTTCCGGGGTGCTCGCCGGGCGCTTCGACTGGCTGTCCGAGGCCGAGCCGTACCTGGCCGGCGGCGGCGCCTCCCGCAAGGTCGCCCGGCGCGGCGACGGCGGCGTGGACGTCGAGTGGCACGACAGCGCCGCCCGGCACGAGGCCGGCTCGCCGAACGTCATCGGCGTCTACTCCATCGCCTCCGCCTGCAAGGCGCTGACCGAGGCCGGGTTCGACGACCTCGTCGCGCGGGAGCGGTTCCTGATCGGCAAGGTGCGCGACGGGCTCGCCGCGGTGCCCGAGGTGAAGGTGCTGTCGCTGTTCGGGGACGACGCCCCGCGCGTCGGTGTCCTGTCGTTCGTCGTGGAGGGCTGGAACTCCTCGCACTTCGCCGCCGCGCTCTCCGCCGAGTACGGGATCGGGGTGCGGGACGGTCTGTTCTGCGCCCACCCGCTGGTGCGCACGCTGCTCGGCTCCGACCCGCAGACGCAGGGCGAGTGCGGGGCGCCGGAGGCGGCGCCGGGGGAGAAGTCGTTGAACGCGATCCGGGTGAGCTTCGGCGCGGGTACGCCGGACGAGCACGTGGAGCGGTTCGTGACCGCCGTGACGGAGCTCGTGCGGGACGGGGCGCAGTGGAAGTACCGGACCGAGGGCGGGCGTTGCGTCCCCGCCGTCTGATCCGCCGTACGGTACCGACGGCATGAGAAAGGCCGCCCCTCGGGGCGGCCTTCGTCGTGCGTGCGATGCGCGCTCAGGAATCCAGGCCGATCGCGAACGCCGCCTCCAGGTCGTGCTGCGAGTACGTACGGAACGCCACGTGCGTGTCCGTCGCCTCGACGCCCTGGATCTTGCTGATCTTCCCGGGGATGACGTCCGCCAGGTCGTCGTGCCGGGCGACCCGGACCATCGCGATCAGGTCGTAGGTGCCGGTGACGGAGAAGACCTCGCTGACGCTGTCCAGGGCCGCGATCGACTCGGCGATCTCGGGGATCCGGTCCACGCTGGTCTTGATGAGCACGATCGCGGTGATCACTGCTTGGTCTCTCTTCCTCGGTCCGTACGGGGAGCTCCACTCTAGGGCGTGATGCGAATGTCCCGCCTGCCCCGCCCTTCGGGCGGACGACGGGACTTGAAGACGGGTCCTGGTGCCGGGTCAGTGCACCAGAGCTTCCAGAGCCGCCCGGAGCGCCTCGCCCACACGTCGCATCTGCGCCGCGCTGTAGGTCCAGCCGTCGTACTCCTGCTGTATCAGCAGCCGACCGCCCAGCGTCGCGACGAGCAGCTTGGGCGGCAGGCCGACCGCGTTGACCGTCGCGCCGAAGCGGACCAGGTGCAGGCCTTCGGGCACAGGGTGGTCGAGGACGCGGCCGACGTTGGAGATGCCGTAGCTGACGACCGGAACCGGCAGGGCGATGCCCCGGGCGGCGGCCCGCAGCCCTGCCAGCAGAAAGCGCTCGGGGTCGCGGCGGGCCAGGGCGGACGACACCTGTTCCGTCACGGCTCGGCCGACGGTTTCGAGGCGGTCGTCGGGCGCGACGATCAGGGGGGTCTGGAACCCTGTGATGCAGTTGACCACGACACTGCGCGGCAGTTCCGGTGTCAGCCGGGGCCGCAGGTCGACCGCATGGCCGCAGACCAGCGGCAGCGGGCCCGGCTCAGGGGCCATCTGATCGCGTACGACAGTCATCAGGATCCCCGAGACGAGGCTGTTGACCGTGATTCCCCGGGCGCGAGCGGCGCACAGCACGGCGACCGTGAAGCCGGGGGCGAACTCCTGCCGGTCGATCACGAAGCGGTGAGAGGTGGGCGGTCCGTCTGCCCGCCCCAGCGCCTCGGTGGGGAGCACGGCGGGCTCGGTGTCCTCGGCGCCCTCGGCGAAGACCTCGACCAGGGAGTCGATGTCGTGGTCCGGGAAGTCGGCGGACAACCGGACGTCGATGGCCTCCGGCAGCGTGTCACGGCGCTGTACGGACGGAACAGCCCCCGTCGCGAGCGTGGTGCAGTACTGCCAGAACTCGTCCAGCAGGGCGAATCCGGACCGCGCGTCGGAGACGCCGTGGTGGAGGGCGAGCACCACTTGGCTGTGCTCGCCCTCGGTCAGGAGCCAGGCGTGCAGCAGGCTCTCGGACCAGTCGGGACGCGTGTTGACGACCTCGTCGAAGGCATCGAGCCCCTCGCGCACGATGAGCGGCGGCCGGACCCGCTCGCGCACCCGCAGCAACGGCCCCGTCTCGCCCGCCACGACCTCCGCCCGCAGGGCCGGGTGGTGATCGGCGAGCAGATCGAGGGCCCGCCGCACCGTCGCCGGGTCGAGGCGGCCCCGTACCACGGACTCGAAGAAGGCCGGTGTGCCGTACAGGGACACGGGCGATCCCATGTCGACGAAGTAGATGCTCTCGAAGGGCGATACGGGGCGCTGGTTGGTCATGGCGTGGTGGTCTCCGATGCTGTTGGACCTCACCGACGCCCAGAGCGGGGGGCCGCAGGCCGGCCTCCCCTGTCCCGGAGGGCGTCGGCGAACTGCTCCGCGCCGAGCGGCGGAGCCGGAAGGGGGCGGGCGGCGCCGGAACGAACGCGGCCCGGCGCGGCCAGCAGGAACAGGACGTCGCCGCCCGCCCCGACAGGGACGGCCGGCGACGGACGGGGGCTCAGCGCTGTTCGGGCACCATCGGCAGGGGTCCGGCGGTCAGGCTCATCTCTGCCCGCGGCCGCACTGTCGAGCCGGGCACGGGCCGTAGCCGCCAGCGGGAGGCCAGGGCGGCGAGGGCCAACGTCGCCTCCGTCATCCCGAAGACGTCCCCGATGCACTTGCGGCTGCCCCCGCCGAAGGGCAGGTACGAGTCGCGCGACACCTCCTTGGCCCGCTCCGGCAGCCACCTCTCGGGATCGAACACCTCGGGGCGGGCGAAGAGACCGGGGATGCGATGGATGACGTAGGGGCTGATCAACACGTCGGCCCCGGCCGGCAGGGGGTGCCCGCCCAACTCGGTGGGCTGCGTGGTCATGCGGGTGTACATCCAGGCCGGCGGGTACAGCCGCAGCGTCTCGGTGAAGACCCGCTGCGTGTACGCGAGTCGTGGGATGTCGGCGTACGCGGGGGTCCGTCCGCCCAGCACCTCGTCGACCTCGGCATGCAGTCGCGCCTCGGCCTCGGGATGGGCCGCGAGCAGATGCCAGGCCCAGGTCAGCGCACTGGCGGTGGTCTCCACACCTGCCAGCAGCAGCGTCATCACCTGGTCGTGGACCTCCTGGTCGGACATCGCCCCGCCGCCCTCCTCGTCCCGGGCGGCCAGCAGCGCCGACAGGAGGTCACCGCGATCCTCGTCGGTGCGCCGGTAGTCGCTGATGATGCCGTCGATCAGCGCGTGCAGCCGGCCGAGGGCCGAGTCGAACTCCCGGTTGGCGGCCAGCGGGAGCCGGGCCAGCAGCCCTGTGGGGTCCATCGCCCGGCGGTAGGCGCCGTGCACCATGACGGGCAGGCTGCGCCGGACCTCCGCGACCGAGTGAGGTGCCATCCGGGTCGAGAACAGCGCCCGCGCCGTCACCCGCGCGGTCAGCGACTGCATCGCGTCACTCACGTCGACCGGCTGTCCGGTGTGCCAGGTATCGGCGTGCGCCGCGCACTCCTCACGCATGACCTCGGCGTACGTGGCGATCCGCGTGGGGTGGAAGGCCGGCTGCATCATGCGCCGCTGCCTGCGGTGGTCGGCCCAGTCGGAGGTGATCAGGCCATTGCCGAGTATGGGGCGCGCCTTGTCCTTGACCGGTCCGCCCGTGTCGTAGACCCGCGCGTTGAGGAGTACCTGCTGCACCAGGTCCGGATGGCAGGGCACATACGCGGGTCTGCTGCCGATGCGCAGTTCGACCAGGTCTCCCACAGCGGGAAGAGAGGTCAGGAAGTCCAGCGGGCGACGGGCCAGGTGATGAGCGTGGCCCACCAACGGCAGTCGGCCGGGTGCCTGGACCGGCCCGCTGGTGCTCCGGGCCGTGTCGGAAGGGGTCCTCATGCCTTGTAGTCCTTAATCCCCCGGTCTCCTGGGATACCGGGGGCGGGTGAAGGGGCGGTCCGGTCAGCGCCGTTCGAGGGTCATGGGCAGCGGGCCCGCCTCCAGCGTGGCCTTCGGTTCCAGTCGCAGCCCGGCCCCCGGCACGGGGCGAAGCCGCCAGCGCCCGGCGACGGTCGCGACGATCAACGCGGTCTCGGTGAGGGCGAGGACGTCGCCGATGCACTTGTGGCTGCCCGCACCGAACGGCAGTAGCGCCCCGCGTGGCACCTGCGCGAGCCGTTCGCCTTCCCAGCGCTCGGGATCGAAGGTCTCCGGGTCGGGGAAGAGTTCGGGGTTGTGGTGCAGGGCGTAGGCGCTGTACAGGATCATCGTCCGGGCAGGGATCGGCAGCCCGCCCAGTTCGATGTCGTGTGCCGTGACCCGCATCGCCATCCAGGAAGGCGGGTACAGCCGCAGTGCTTCGGTGATCACATTGCGGGTGTACGGCAGCGCGGGAAGGTCGTCATAGACGGGGGTGCGACCCTTCAGCGCCTCGTCCACCTCGGCGTGCACGCGTTTTTCCACCTCGGGCAACGTGCCCAGCAGATGGAAGACGAAGGCCAGGGTGGAGGCCGTGGTCTCGCTGCCTGCGACAAGGAAGGTGACGACCTGGTCCAGGACCTGGTCGTCGTCCAGCTTCTGTCCGGTCTCGGGGTGTTCCGCCCGCAGCAGTGTGGACAGTAGGTCGCCGTGGTCCTCGTCGGAACGGCGCCGAATGGCGATCATGTCCGCCACGATCTGCCGCAGTCGTGCGTTGGCACGGTCGTAGGCGCGGTTTCCCGGGGTGGGCAGCTTCTCCATGATGCCCAGCGGGGCGACGGTACGTTTGTAGATGCCGTGGGACACCGTCCGAAGACACTGCCGGGCCTCTTCGACGGTGTTCTCGTCGAGGCCGGTGGAGAACAGGGTGCGAGCGGCGACCCGCATGAGCAGTGCGTGCATGGCATCGCTGATGTCCCGGATCTCCCCGGGCTGCCACGCGTCGGTGATGTGACGGGTGTCCTCGGCCACCGCCGTCGTATAGGCAGCGATCTTCGTCGTGTGGAAGGCCGGCTGGATCAGTCGCCGCTGGAAGCGGTGTTCCTCGCCGCGGGACACCGACAGGCTGTTGCCGAGGAGCTGCCGTGCTTTGTCGAAGACCCCGCCCTTGTCGAAGACGCGTGGGTTGAGCAGGATGTGGCGCACCAGCTCCGGGTGCGCCGCGAGGTAGGCCCGGCTGGGGCCCATCCGTAGTTCGACCAGGTCACCGTGCGCGGGCAGCGAGGCGAGGAACTTCAGCGGGCGCCGCCACAGCGCGAGCACGTGGCCCAGCAGCGGGAGAGCGCCGGGTGCGGTGCCTGTCCGCCAGGACCGTTCGGCCGCGGGTGACGTGGAGGTGTGCATCCGGTCTCCCCCTACTGGATTCGCGAGTTGACGTCGTTCACGGGAGCCCGGTAGCGGCGATCTCGTGTGGTCCAGGCGAAGTTGCCCTGGATGAGGTCGAGCAGGACGTCCCGAGTGGTGTCGTCGAATGCCTTGATGCACTCCATGTCCTCGGCCATGTCGTCGAGGCGGGCCTGGAAGAAGCTCCGGAAGTCGGCTTCGTCCTCCATGCGGCACAGGCGGAAGCAGTTGGTGATCTGGCCCAGGGCCTGCTCGCGGTCGTAGGAGTAGAAGTCGTTGACTATCGCCAGTCCACGGGCGGTCATCCGGGCGGCGAGGCCCGTCTTGGCGTGCTCCGTCAGCTCGCGGTGACGGTAGATGGGGTAGGACATCCGCATCCAGAAGTCCACCCCGACGTCGGTGACACGGAAACGGAAGTACTGCTCGGGCGAGGTGTTGCAGAGCACCTTCTTCAGCCGGGAGTCACGGAACATGTGGTCACTGGTGACGAAGGCACGGGCGCCCTCGTACGCGAACTCCGCGTCCTCGGGGGAGTAGTACCGCTCGCACACCGCACGCAGCTGGGGCAGGAAGAGGTCGAAGTCGTGCAGGGCTGCGTCCATGTCGTCCCACACGAACGTCACGCAGTTGAGTACGCAGACGGCCTTGAACGCCTCCATGTCCTTGATGTGGCGGGCGCTCTGCGACCAGCGCACGACGTCCATGTAGGAGATCCAGCGCTTGTCGCTGACCTGTTTGCCCAGCGGCGCGACCGCGTGGTTGCAGGCGTCGATGACCTCGCGCAGTTCGGCGTCCGTCAACTCCACCTTCTGCGCCTCGTACCCCACGTGCTGGTCGAACAGGCTGGTGAAGCGGGCAGTGCACTCCTGCCAGTAGCGCGAAGAGCCCGCGAGGGCGGTGGTGGACGTGGTCAGGTCGGCAGTCATGCGTTCCTCCTGGTGGCCGTGGTGGCGAGGTGTTCGAGGGCAGTGAGGGCGCCGGCGGTGAAGGGACTGTCCGCCAAGGTCTGGAGGGCCAGCCGGTGACGGTCGTCGATCATGCGCTCGACGGTGTCGTGGGCTCCCGTGGCCGCGAAGATCGTGCGGACCTCCTCCGCGCCTGACTCGTCCAGGGCGGGGTCGCCGATCAGCGTGTGCAGCCGGGCCTTCTGCGCCGTGCTGCCGTTGCGCAGGGCGAGTGCGACCAGTGTCGTGTTCTTGCCGGCCCGGAGGTCGTCGAGGCGCGATTTGCCGGTGTCGCGGACGTCGCCGTACACGCCCAGCAGATCATCACGGAGCTGGAACGCCTCGCCCAGCGGCAGCGCGAACGCCGTGCAGGCGGCCAGGGTCTGTGCGTCGGCACCCGCGATGGCGGCGCCGATGTGCAGCGGACGTTCGATGGTGTACTTGGCCGTTTTGTAGCGGTTGACGGTGAGAGTGGCGTCGACGTCGTCCGTGAGCTCGCCGGTCGCCCGGAGATCCAGGTACTGGCCGAGCATCACCTCGGTGCGCATGTCGCTGATGAGGGGCATCACCGCCGACGACTGCGCGGGCGTGAGGCCCGCCGTGTGCAGGAGGCAGTCGGACCAGGTGAAGGCGAGGTCGCCCAGCAGCACTGCGGCGCTCATTCCGTACCGCTCGGTGCGGTCGTCACCGTGTCTTCCGGCGAACCGCCGGTGAATGGTGGGCCGGCCGCGCCGGGTGTCGCTGTCGTCCATGACGTCGTCGTGGATGAGCGCGAATGCGTGGAACATCTCCAGCGAGGCGGCGACACGAACCACCGCCGCCAAATCGGTTGTTCCACCGGCCGCTTGCCAGCCCAGCACGGCAAGTATGGGTCGAATGCGCTTGCCGCCCTCCATGAATTCCTTCAGGAGTTCCACGAGCTTGGTCATTTGTGGATTCTCGGCAGTCCTCGCCCTGTCTTCCAGGAAGTCCATGAGGGCGGCGTCGACGGAAGCCCGTGCGCGGCTCGGTTCGATGACAGCGGGAAGTATCGTCTGGGTGCTCATATCCTGTGTTGCGTCCCCACGTTAAGGACCTGCGGAAAAAGACTCCGTGCTAAATCCGGGCATGCCGAAACAGACGCACGGAATGACGGAAACAGGTCGGATGACGGGCGTGCAGTGCACCGCTCGGGCGCCCGCCGCGGAAGGGCGCGTCCTGAGGGACGGCCGCCGGGCGACGCTGCCCGGCAGGCGGGGGCCGAGGTGGTCTTACGGGTGGAGGCCGGCTCTCACCGGCAGGCCGCCGGGGCAGAGGTGACGGGCCGCCGAAGGCCGGGGCGATTCCCGCGTACCTGCAAAGGAGGTGGCCGGGATCGGCGAAGCGCAGCGGGTCACCGGTCCGCAATGACCGTGCGGTGTCCGGTGGAGTGGGTGCGGAGCGATGCGCAATTTCTTATCGCGGACATTGGGCAAGTATTTGCTGACTCGTGCTGCCATGCCTGTTTTCCCCCGTGTAAACGTCAGCCCCCTCCGGAGCCGCCGCGGCGATCTCGGGCCGCCCCTGATAGTAGGCATATGGCAACGGCGCGTGACAAGGGTTTGTTGCGCTCTGCAGCCATGTCCGTTCCGTCGCGCGATCGAGCCATCGCGCCAAAAACCAAACGACCTACCCATCGGGCGAAATGAGGAAACGCGGGTGCGTGTGGAGTGATATCTCTCTCATGGGGGCACCTTTCGGCTGCCGGCACTCGTTCATGACTCCTCGCCCTCATCCGCCCATCCACCGGCCGAATCCGGCAGCACCTCCTTGGGCCGCCGCCCGTACCGCACCCACGCGTACAGGAACCCGACGGAGAAGCCGACCAGGTGGGCGAGGTAGGCGACACCCGGACCCTGGCTGTCCTGGCCCGCCGCCGCCCACTGCAGCGCCACCCAGAACGGCAGCACCACCCAGGCGGGGAAGCGCAGCGGCAGAAAGAGGAGGAAGGGGAACACGCTCGTCACGCGGGCGTCGGGGAAGAGGTAGAGGAACGCGCCGAGCACCGCCGAGATCGCCCCCGAGGCGCCGACCAGTGACTGGTCGGAGTCGGCGTGCGCGGCCGCGTAGCCAAGAAGCGCCAGGTAACCGCTGACCAGATAGAAGAGCCCGTACTGGAGGTGGCCCATGCGTTCCTCGACCATCGCCCCGAAGACGTAGAGGAAGAGCATGTTGCCCAGCAGGTGCACCCAGCTGCCGTGGACGAACAGGGCCGTGGCGGGAGTGAGTGCGGCCCGCGGGGATCCGGTGAAGAGTTCGGCGGGGACCACGCCCCAGCGTTCGAAGTAGGCGGTCTGCGCGGCGAGGAGGTGGTCGCCCGTGCCGTACGCCGGATTGAACCCCGAGGAGGGGGAGAGCGCGAAGACCGCGCAGCACACGGCGATGATTCCGTAGGTGACCGGGGCCGGATGGCCTCTGAGGAAAGCGGTCACCTTTGCGATCGCGTCGCGCCCGTTGCCGATCATGGGACAGAGCATGGCGCAAGGTGGGGAGCGGGCGGCGTAGGGCAGGCCGTAGGGTTACGGGCAATACAGCAAGCGATGAAAGAGGCGCAGTTCGATGACGGTTCCCCTGCCGACCGCCGCCACCCGCTGGCGCTGCACGCTCTGCGGCAATCTCACGCGGTTCGACGTGACCCGCTCCTCGAAGGTCGTCGAGTACCTGCACCTCGACCTGGCCGGTGAGCCGAACGTCGAGGAGCGCAACGTGGTCAGTGAGACCATCGAGTCCGTGCGCTGCCGTTGGTGCAACGCGGTGGACCAGGTGGAACTCGTGGACAGGCCGGGCGCCGACTCCTGAAGGAGCGGCCCCACAGCGACTTGGGGTGACGGATGGTGGAGAGCACGGGCGGGGAGGCCGGGCACGACGGCGCCGCCGAGGTGCTCGACCGGCCGTTGCCCGAAGGCGTACGGCGGCGGGTCGTGCAGATCGTCTCGGACGGCTTCGGCGGTCTCACGGTCGGCGAACTGCCGCCCCCTTTGCGGCAGTATGCGCGCTTCACCCCGAGTCGTCGAGTGAAGTTCGCGGGCAATGCCATGGCGGCCGCGATGGAGAGCGAGACGCTGTTCCGGCAGCGGATCGCCGAGCGGCTGCGGGAGGCGCAGCCCGAGCTGGCCGGTGCGCTGGACTCCGGCGCCCCGCCGCCCGCCGCGGACCCGATGGACGTGGCCGCGGCCGCGTACGTGCTGCGGCCCGCGGGCTGGGTGAAGCTGGTCACCGCCGCGGGCGAGGAGGCCCAGCGGGCCCACGCCGAGCGGGTCGACGAGGAGACCCGGGCCGAACTGGAGTCACTGCGCGACCGGCTCGCCGAGGCGCAGGCGCAGACCAAGGCCGAGACGGAACGGTTGCGCACGGAGCTGGACGCCGCCAGGCGGGAGACCGAGGCCGTGCACCGCAAGCTGCGCGCGGCCCTCAGCGACGTGAAGCGCGGGGAGGCCGCCGCACGCAAGGCGCAGGCCGAGACCGACTCCGTCCGGGCCGAGCAGCAGGCGCAGGTGTCGGCGGCCGAGAGCGAGGCGCGGCGGCTCAAGGCGCGGCTCGGTGAGGCCGAGGCGGCCCTGGAGGGCTCGCGCAGGGCGGCCCGCGAGGGGCGCAGCGTCGAGGACATGAGGGTGCGGCTGCTGCTCGACACGGTGCTGGACGCGGCCCAGGGGCTGCGCAGGGAACTGGCCCTGCCGCCGGTCTCGACGCGGCCCGCCGACTCCGTGGACGCCGTCGAGCCGGGCCGGATGACGCCCAAGGACATCGCGGCGCGCGCCCTGCACGAGCACGACCCCGCGATCCTCGACCAGTTGCTCGCGCTGCCGCAGGCCCATCTCGTCGTCGACGGCTACAACGTGACGAAGACCGGCTATCCGACGATGCCGCTGGAGAAGCAGCGACTGCGACTGCTCGGCTCGCTGTCGCAGCTCGCCGCTCAGACGGGCGCCGAGGTGACCTGTGTCTTCGACGGGGCGGAGCTGGCGGCGCCGGTGCTGCTCGCGCCGCCGCGCGGGGTGCGCGTGCTGTTCTCCAAGGCGGGTGTCACGGCCGACGAGTTGATCCGCCAGCTGGTGCGCGCCGAGCCGCCGGGCCGGCCGGTGATCGTCGTCTCCACGGACCGCGAGGTCGCGGACGGCGTGGCGAAGGCCGGGGCGCGCCCGGTTGCGTCGGTCATGCTCCTGAAGCGGCTCTCGCACGCTTGATGCCACCTGCGTCACGTACGTCACATCTGCAAGTTCCGCGGCGTATGCCCGAATTGGCGAAACCTTCACGCAACGTAGTGTCAAACGAGCATTACTGCACGTGAGTTGAGTGCAAAGAATGCGCTCGGTGACCGAGATTTTTCTCGTCAGGATTTGAACTGATCACAAGATGGTCACTAGGGTCGAGCCTCGAACCTCCGCTCGGGCGATCACTCACATGAGGTGAGTGACGGTGGAGGGGCACCGCCCATGGGTGTTCGTGGGCGGCTGGAGGAAGAAGGAGCTCGCCTTCGTGGCGTCCCACCGTCGACCCAAGCAGCCGAGCCGCACCCGCGTGACCGTGCTCACCGCGACCGCCGCCGCTGCCGTGGCACTCACCTCGCAGGCTGCCAACGCCGCGCCCAAGCCCGACAAGAGCGAGGTCAAGGCCAAGGTCGACAAGCTCTACGAAGAGGCGGAGAAGGCCACCGACCTCTACAACGGGGCCAAGGAGAAGCAGCAGAAGCTCGAGAAGGAGATCGGCGAGCTCCAGGACAAGGTCGCCCGCGGCCAGGAGGACCTCAACGAGCTGCGCACGGGCCTCGGTTCGCTCGCCAGCCAGCAGTACCGCTCCGGCGGTATCGACCCCTCCGTCCAGCTCTTCCTCTCCGCCGACCCGGACGACTACCTCGACAAGGCGTCCACGCTCGACTCGCTGTCCGCGCAGCAGCTCGAGTCGCTCAAGAAGGTCCAGGAGAAGCAGCGCACGCTCGCCCAGGAGCGCGCAGAGGCCTCCGCGAAGCTCAAGGACCTCGCCGACACCCGCACCGAACTCGGCAAGAAGAAGAAGGAAGTCCAGAGCAAGCTGGGCTCCGCGCAGAAGCTGCTCAACACGCTGACCGCCGCCGAGCGCCAGAAGATGGCCGCCGCCGACGCGCGTGCCAGCCGCTCCTCCGCGGGCCGCGTCGACCTCGGCAACGAGGCGCCCGCCTCCCAGTTCGGCGGTGCCGCCCTGAACGCGGCCGCCACCCAGCTCGGCAAGGCCTACGTCTCCGGCGGCACGGGCCCCAACTCCTACGACTGTTCGGGCCTCACGCAGTGGGCGTACAACCAGGCCGGCGTCTCCATCACGCGGACCACGTACACCCAGCAGAACGACGGCACCAAGATCGGCATGAGCGCGCTCAAGCCCGGTGACCTCGTCTTCTTCAACAGCCTTGCGCACGTGGGCCTCTACGCCGGCAACGGCCAGGTGCTGCACGCCCCGCACCCCGGCGCCGTCGTCCGCTACGAGTCGATGAGCACGATCGGGTCCTTCCAGTTCGGCGTCCGGATCGCCGGCTGATCCGCTCCCCGCGTCCGTTCCTCGTACCAACGGACTGACGAGATCCAAAAACGCGCCCGTTCGGGCGAATTCCGGTGCCTCTCGCTGACCCCGCGCCCCGCCCATGACCTGCGTCATAGGCGGGGCTTCGTGGTGTGCGTCCCTCGAACGGTCGTTGGCCGGGGGGTAGTCGCGCGGCTACTGTCGGCGCGCATTCCCCGATCACGGGGAGTGCCTGCACGATCGTCAGCGAAGGGAGAGCGGCTACCTGTGGGGTCTCATCGCCGCACCGCGCACTCCGGTCACTCGGGTTTCGACCGGGGCACGCGCGCAACCGTTCTGACCGTGGCCGCCGCGTCTGCGGCCGCCGCCCTCGGCGCCGCTCCGGCGGGCGCCG
>NZ_JAAGMG010000825.1 GCF_010548525.1 Streptomyces sp. SID14478 | reverse complement strand
GGCCACCCTGTACGGGTCGCTGGCCGCCCAGGACGAGCGGCCGGCCGGGGCGTGGCATGCCGAATGGGCCACGCTGCGGGAGCTGTTGCGACTGACCGGCGGGGCGGCGCGGGACGCGGCCGAACTGACCGGGGGGCTCGTGGTGCGACCCGACGTGATGCGGGCGCACCTGTCCCTGACGGGCGGGGCGATCGTGTCCGAGCGGCTCTCGGCCGAGCTGGCCGGGCGGATCGGCCGGACCCG
>NZ_JAAGMG010000775.1 GCF_010548525.1 Streptomyces sp. SID14478 | reverse complement strand
CGTTTTCCGCGACGCCCCCGAGCGCCCGCTGCCCGAGCTGCTCACCGCGATGGACCGGGCGCTGCGGGCGGGGCGCGGCGCCGCGGTGAGCCTGGTGCGGCTGCGGCCCGGGTCGCTGGAGCACTGCGGCATCGGCAACATACGCGTCCTGGTCACCTCCCAGGACGGCGTGCGCTCCCGGGACGTGGGCCAGCCGGGCGTGGTCGGCTGGAACATGCCGCGGCCCCGGCCCCGTTCGCTGCCACTGCCCGACGAGTGCTCCACGGTCGTGCACACCGACGGCATCGAGTCGCGCTGGGCGGACACCGCCACCCCCTTCCTGCTGGGCCTGCCGCCCCGGCTGCTCGCAGCCGCCCTGGGGCACGGCCACCGCAGCGCCCGCGACGACGCGACCGCCCTGGTCACCGGGGCGGCAAGGAGGAGTTCATGACCGACCAGGCGGCCGCGTCGCACCGTACGACGCACCGC
>NZ_JAAGMG010000593.1 GCF_010548525.1 Streptomyces sp. SID14478 | reverse complement strand
ACGAACGCGCACCTGATCCTGGAGGAGGCGCCGGACGAGCACGGGACGTCCGCCGCCCCGTCGCAGCGGCCGCTGGTGTCGGCGGACGTGGTGCCGCTGGTGGTGTCGGCGCGCACCCCTGCCTCGCTGGCAGGGCAGGCCGAGCGGCTCGCCGCGTTCGTCGAGGACACCGGGGAGCTGCCGCCGGCGACGCTGGCCGGGTCCCTGGTCTCCCGGCGCACCCTGCTGGGGGAGCGGGCAGTGGTGGTGGCCGCTTCGCGGGAGGAGGCGCTGGCCGGGTTGCGGGCGCTGGCCGATGGCGAGAGCGCGGCCGGCGTTGTCTCGGGTTCGGGGACGTCGGGCAAGGTCGTGTGGGTGTTCCCGGGCCAGGGGTCTCAATGGGCGGGCATGGGGCGGGAGTTGTTGGACTCTTCGCCGGTGTTCGCGGAGCGGATCGCGGAGTGTGCGAGCGCTTTGGACCCGTACATCGACTGGTCGTTGGTCGACGTGCTGCGGGGGGAGGTTTCGCCCGAGCTGCTGGAGCGGGTGGATGTGCTGCAGCCGACGAGTTTCGCGGTGATGGTGGGGCTTGCGGCGGTGTGGTCGTCGGTGGGCGTGCTGCCGGACGCGGTGGTGGGTCACTCGCAGGGCGAGATCGCGGCGGCGTGCGTCGCGGGTTCTCTGTCCCTGGAGGACGCGGCCCGGGTCGTGGCGCTGCGCAGCCAGGCCATCGCTGTGGAACTGGCCGGTCGCGGCGGAATGGCCTCGGTCGCACTCACCCAGGACGAGGTGCTCGCCCGCCTGGAACGCTGGGCGGACCGGGTCGAGGTCGCGGCCGTCAACGGCCCGCACTCGGTCGTCATCGCGGGCGACGCGGAGGCCCTGGACGAGGCGCTGGCCGCCTTCGAGGCGGACGGCGTCCGCGTACGCCGCATCGCCGTGGACTACGCCTCGCACACCCGCCATGTCGAGGACATCGAGAACATCCTCGCCGAGACCCTGTCCGGCATCGAGGCGCAGGCGCCGCTGGTGCCGTTCTACTCGACCGTGACGGGCGGCTGGGTCGAGGACGCCGATGTCCTCAACGGCGCTTACTGGTACGGGAATCTGCGCGGCCAGGTCGGCTTCGGCCCGGCCGTCGCCGAGCTGGTCCGCCAGGGCCACGGCGCGTTCGTCGAGGTCAGTGCGCACCCCGTCCTCGTCCAGCCGATCAGCGAGATCCTGGACGGCGCCGAAGTGGACGCCGGCACGGTCGTGACCGGTTCGCTGCGCCGCGACGAGGGCGGCCTGCGCAGGCTCCTGGCGTCGATGGCCGAGCTGTTCGTGCGCGGCGTCCCCGTGGACTGGACAGGCACCCTGCCCGCCGACGCCACGGCCGCAGAGGTGGACCTGCCCACGTACGCCTTCGACCACCAGCACTTCTGGCTGCACACGGCACCGGACCGGACCGACGCCCGTTCCCTCGGACTCGCCGGGACCGATCACCCGCTGCTCGGGGCGCTGGTCCGACTGCCGCACTCCGACGGCCTGGTGTTCACCTCGCGCCTGTCCCTCACGTCCCATTCCTGGCTGGGCGACCACGTGGTCGGCGGCCTGGTACTGATCCCGGCCACCGGCCTGGTGGAGCTGGCCGTACGGGCCGGTGACGAGGCCGGCTGCGGGGTCCTCGAGGAGCTCGTGACGGAGGCGCCGCTGATCGTTCCGGAACGTGGCGGCGTACGCGTACAGGTCGCCGTGGGCGGACCGGACGAGAACGGCACGCGCACCCTGGAGATCCACTCGCAGCGCGAGGACGCCGCCGACGAGGGCGACGCCTGGACGCGGCACGCCACCGGCACGCTGTCGGCCGCGGCCACCCGGCCCGGCACGGACTTCGACTTCGCCGCCTGGCCCCCGGCCGACGCCGAACGGGTCGAGCTCGACACCGACGCGCTGTACGAAGGCCTCCTTGAGCGTGGTTACGCGTACGGGCCCGTCTTCCAGGGCGTGCGCGCGGTGTGGCGGCGCGGCGACGAACTCTTCGCCGAGGTCGCCCTGCCCGACGAGGAACGGGGGCAGGCCGGCGGCTTCGGCCTGCACCCCGCGCTGCTCGACGCGGCTCTGCAGGCAGGGACGTTCGCCACGGCGGACGCACCCGAGGAGGAGGCCGGGCAACCGGTGATGCCCTTCTCCTGGAACGGCCTCGTCCTGCACGCCGCGGGCGCCTCGGCGCTGCGCGTGCGGGTCGCCCCGAACGGCGCGGACGCGCTGACGGTCGCGGCGGCGGACGAGACCGGCAGCCCGGTCCTGAGCATGGACGCACTCGTCATGCGCGCGGTGTCGATCGAGGCGCTGGGCGCCACGGCGGCACAGGACAGCCGCGACTCGCTGTTCGCGGTCGAATGGACCGAACTGCCCACGGCACAAGGCGCGCAGCCCGCGCCGCCGTGGGTGCCGGTCACCTCCGCCGACGACACGACGGCCCTGACCGCGGGCGGCGGCGTACCGGCGGCCGTGGTCCTGGAAGCCGTCGGCGGCGCCGGCGACGACGCCGTACTCGCCCTCACCACCCGGGTGTTGGCAGTCGTCCAGGCCTGGCTGGGTGCCGAAGGCATCGAGGAGTCACGCCTGGTCGTCGTCACCCGGGGCGCGGTGGCCGCGGGCGACGGAGCAGTGACCGACCCGGCCGGATCGGCCGTGTGGGGTCTCGTACGCGCCGCCCAGTCCGAGCACCCGGACCGGATCGTCCTGGTCGATGCCGACCCCGACGCCGACGGCGGCCTGGAACCGGTGCTCGACGCCGTGCTCGCCGACGTCCTGGCCGGCGGCGAACCGCAGGTCGCGGTGCGCGGCATGGCCCTCTCGGTGCCCCGGCTCGCCCGGGTCGCCGACGGAACCGCCCGCACGGAAGAGGTCTTCCGCGCCGGCGGGACCGTCCTGGTCTCCGGTGGCGGCTCGCTCGGCGCCCTGGCCGCCCGGCAGTTGGTCACCCGCACGGCGCCCTTGACCTTGGCATCCACGCCGTCGCAGGTCACCTTGATCTCGTGGTTGCCCGGGGTCGCGGACGACTTCACGCGGGCCTCCGCGACCAGGGTGGGCTGATCGGCGGACGGTGCCAGCACGCCCGGCGACACGAAGGCGTCGGAGTAGGCGCGGCCCGTGGTGCCCTCGCAGCCGGAGACCCGCAGGTCGACCTCGGTGCCCGCGGGTACCGCGTACGGGGTGACGGAGACGGCTCCGCCGCGCTCGGCGGCCGGGGCGGCGGCGACCGGCAGGACCGGCCCGGCCACCAGCGCGGCGGCCGCTCCCGCGGCACTCAGAGCAAGCAGACCTGTACGCATCGTGAACCTCCTGATACTGGCAGGTTCACGCTTGCGGCCGCTTTCCGCATCCGGAGAGCGGCCGCGGGCGGCCGGGGCGCAGGTCAGACCAGGTCGACGAGATCCGCGATGGAGTCGACGACGTGCGACGGCGTGAACGGGTACTTCGCGATGTCCGCGTCGCTGGTCAGCCCGGTGCGCACCAGGAACGTCTGCATGCCCGCCTCCAGGCCGGCCAGCACGTCGGTGTCCATCCGGTCGCCGATCATGGCGCTGGACTCGGAGTGCGCCCCGATGGCGTTCAGCCCGGTGCGCATCATCAGCGGGTTCGGCTTGCCCGCGAAGTACGGCTGCTTGCCGGTCGCCTTGGTGATCAGGGCGGCGACGGCGCCGGTGGCGGGCAGCGGGCCCTCGGTGGAGGGTCCGGTCTCGTCCGGGTTGGTGCAGATGAAGCGGGCCCCGCCGTTGATGAGCCGGACGGCCTTGGTCATGGCCTCGAAGGAGTAGGTTCGCGTTTCTCCCAGCACCACGTAATCGGGCTCGTGGTCGGTCAGCACGTAGCCGATGTCGTGCAGCGCCGTGGTCAGGCCCGCCTCGCCGATGACGTACGCGGTGCCGCCCGGCCGCTGGGACTCCAGGAACTTGGCGGTGGCCAGGGCCGACGTCCAGATGTTGCCGACCGGGACCTCCAGGCCCATGCGGGTGAGGCGGGCCTGGAGGTCGCGGGCGGTGTAGATGGAGTTGTTCGTCAGCACCAGGAACGGCTTTCCGGAGTCACGGAGCCGCTTGATGAAGGCGTCCGCGCCCGGGATCGGCACGCCCTCGTGGATCAGCACGCCGTCCATGTCGGTGAGCCACGAATCGATGGGCTTGCGCTCTGCCATGGGGTGCACTCCTGCGGTACGCGGTCAAACAACCGGGCTGTCTGGGGCGCCGGGACGACTCTGTGCCGACGCCCCTCAGCCTAGTCAGGATCCGCTGATCTTGACCCCGTCGATCGTCCAGAACCAGTTGTTGCCGCCGGTGTACCGGAAACGGACCTTCGCCCTGGTCGCGCCGCTGGGCACGGACAGGGCGAGGGTCTCCGTGCGCGAGGGGACGTCCGCCGTGTACGTCTTCACCGAGACCGGACTGCCGCCGTCGTAGGAGACGAGGACCTCGCCCTTCTGCGGGGACTCCTGGCGGTAGAACGTGGTGTAGGTGAGCGTCGCCGGGCGGCCGCCGGTGACCGGGAAGTCGGGGCTGATCAGGGTCGAGTCGAAGGTGCCGGAGACCGGCTTGTCGGACCACTCGTCGCCGTCGGCGACCGCGAAGACGTTGCGGGCGCGGACGTTGCTCTCGCGCTGCTGGCCGCGCTCCGCCTTGGTCCAGAACTCGTCGGTGGTGAAGGACCAGCCGCGCCATTCGGTGACGCCGCCGGTGCCCATCGCCGCGTTGTCGACGGACCAGCCGCTGGGCGGGGTGTGCGTGAAGCCGATGACGCCCGCTCCGATGCCGCTCTCGTCGACCGGACCGGTGAGCTTGCCGCGCAGGGCGTCGAAGGCGTCGGCGCCCGGCTGCTGGATCGGGCGGCCGTCCAGGCCCCAGGCCGGGTCGAGGGCGATGCCGAGGTGGGCGAGGGCGGAGGCGGCGATGTCGGGCATCTTGACGTCGTAGCGGGTCGAGCCGGCCGCGGCCGCGGAACCGACGGCGATCATGAAGGTCTGCCGTTCCTGCCAGGTGGAGCCGCCGTGGCCGCCCGGGTCGGTGTGCCCGTGGTCGGCGGTGACCAGGATCAGCCAGTCCTCATTGCCGTACGTGGTGCGGGACTTGACCGCGTCGACCAGTTGGCCCACCTGGCCGTCGACGCCGTGGATGGCGTCGAGGTACTGCTGGCTGGCGGCGCCGTAGGAGTGTCCCGCGTGGTCGACGTTGTCGAGCTGGACGAAGACGGCGTCCGGGTTCGCGCTCTTCAGCCGGGCGACGGCGCGGCTGGTCGTGCCGGTGTCGTACTCGGCGCTCGGCGTCGAGACGCGGGTGTCGACCTTCGGGGAGAAGACGGTGTCGGTGAGCGGGGCCCAGGAGGAGACGGCGTACGTCGACAGCGCGGGCTTCGCGGTCTCGATGCGGGTGAGGAAGTCCGGGTACTGGGCGAACTTGTGGCCGGTGAAGTTGTTGTCCTTCACGTTGTGCTTGTCGGGCCAGACGCCGGTGATCAGCGTCGACCAGCCGGGGCCCGACAGGGTCGGCGCCAGCGGGTCGGCGTAGATCGCGCTGGGGGCGGTGAGGCCGGCTGCCATGAGGCCCTTGAGACGGGGTGCGTCGGCGTCCTCGACCCTGCTGATCAGGGTGCCGTCGAGGCCGATGACCAGGACCTTGGGGGTCTTGGCTGCGCCGGACGCGCTGCCGGCGGCGGGGACGGTCAGGGCCAGGGCGGCGGTGGCGGTGCCTATGAGCATCGAGCGGCGGGAGAGGCGTGAGCTGTCTGACGACGTCATGCGGCGGTCCTCCGGAGGTGGGGGGCATGCCAACGCCCCTGGAGATCCAGGGGCGTTGGGTCCATACCCGTTATCCTTCCGCAATGGAACGCCCGGAGGGAAGGGCGCTGCGGTGAACGGCCGGGGGCCGGTCAGCTACCGGTCGCCGACTTCCAGTCCTCCACGTACGTCTGGAGGTTCTCGTCGATGTCGTTCCAGTCGGGCTCGAAGATCTCGACGCCGTCCATGACCTTGGCGAGGGCGATCGCGTTCGCGTCGGTGGCCTTGACGTCCTGGCGGGCCGAGAAGCCGCCGCCGATGGAGCTGACCTCCTGCTGCTGCTTGGCGTCCAGCATGAAGTCGAGGAGCTTCTTGCCGTTGGCCGTGTGCGGGGCGTTCTTCACGAGACCGCCGGCGTAGGGCAGCGCGAAGGAGGTCGCCTTGCCGGAGGCGTTCTTCGCCGTCTTCGGGAACCAGATCCCGAGGTGGGGCATGGTCTTGGCCTGGGCGTAGTTCATCTGCACGTCGCCGTTGGCGACGAGGAGTTCGCCCTTGTCGACCTTGGGGGCGAGCTTGCCGGTGGAGGCGGAGGGGCCGACGTTGTTCGCCTGCAGCTTCTTCAGGTAGTCCATCGCGGCCTGCTTGCCGCCGAAGTCGTGCATGGCCTTGACCACGACGGCGGTGCCGTCGCCGGCGACGCCGGGCGTGGAGTACTGCAGCTTGTTCTTGTACTTCCCGTCGAGGAGCTCCTCCCACGTCGTGGGCGGCGTCTTCAGCTCGTTCTTGTTGTAGATGAAGCCGAAGTAGTTGTTGACGACGGAGGTCCAGGTGCCGTCGGCTCCCTTGTCGGCGCCGTCGACCTGGTCGGCGCCCTTGGGCGCGTACTTCGCCAACAGGCCCTTGCCGTCGGCCTGTTGGATGAAGGGCGGCAGGGTGACGAGGACGTCGGCCTGCGTGTTCGTCTTCTCGCGGACGGCGCGCTGGACGACCTCGCCGGAGCCGCCCTCGACGTACTTGACCTTGATGCCGGTCTTCGCGGTGAAGTCCTTGAAGACCTTGTCGTACCAGCCGTTGCCGTTCTCGCCCTTGAGGCCGTCGGCGCTGTAGACGGTGACGACCTTCGCGTCGGAGGCGGCGGAGCTGCCGCCGCAGGCGGTCAGGGAGGCGGCGAGGGCGAGGCCGCCGGTGACGGCGCCGAGGGTGGTGAGCGTGTTTCTGCGCATGGCGAGGTGAACTCCAGTGACGTCGAGGTGTGTGGGCGAGGGGCCGTGTCAGCGGTACGAGGCCTTGGTGCGGATCCGGGAGACGGCGAGCAGCACGAGCAGCGTCGCGGCCATCAGGACCACCGCGATCGCGGACCCGGTGAACAGTGAGCCGCGGTCGGTGGTCGCGTAGATCTGCACCGGCAGCGGCATCCAGTCCGGCGGGTAGAGCATCATCGTGGCGCTCAACTCGCCCATGGACAGGGCGAAGCAGAGTCCCGCGGCCGCGTTCAGCGAGGGCAGCAGCAGGGGCAGTTTCACCTTCCACAGGACGTACGCGGGCCGGGCGCCCAGTGACGCCGCGGCCTGTTCGTACGCCGGGTCGAGACGCACGATGGCGGCCGAGACCGACTGGTAGGCGAACGCGGTGACAAGAATCGCGTGCGCGATGATGACGATCCAGCGTGTGCCGTTGAGCAGCATCGGCGGCTTGCTGAAGGCGACGAGCACGGCGAGGCCGACGACCACGGACGGCACGGCGACCGGCAGCATGAACAGGGTGTCCATCGCCCGTCCGCCCAGCCGCGCGGAGCGGGGGGCGCCCTTCTTCAGGGACGTGGCGGCGAGCGCTGCCCAGCCGCCGACGAGGAGCGCGAGCAGGCTGGCGGTGACGGCCGTGACGAGGCTGGTCGTCAGTGCGGTGAGCGAGTCGCCGCTGGTGGCCGCGTCGTAGTGGCTCGCGGTGAATCCGGAGGGGAAGGCGCCGGACCAGTTCGTCGCGAAGGAGGCGGCGAGGATGACGAGGAGGGGTAGGGCGAACAGGGGCAGGAAGAGGACGAAGAATACCGCCCAGGTCGCCCACTTCCCTGTCTTGCTATGTACGAGCACGGCTGCTCACCACCCGGTACAGGCCGTAGAGGCCCACGGAGATCAGGACGTTGACGACGGCGACGACGCAGGCGCCCGGGTAGTCGGACTCCAGGATCGCCTTGCTGTAGACGAGCATCGGGAGCGTGGCGACCCCCTTCGCGCCGGTGAACAGGACGATGCCGAATTCGTTCAGGCACATCACGAGGACCAGCGAGCCGCCGGCGGCCAGCGCGGGCAGCGCCTCGGGCAGGATCACCTGCCGCACGATCCGGGCGGGCCGCGCGCCCAGCGAGGAGGCGACCTCCAGCTGGGCCGTGTCGACCTGCGAGAACGCGGCGAGCAGGGGCCGCATCACGAACGGCGTGAAGTACGTGATCTCGGCGAGCAGCACGCCCCAGGGCGTCGTCAGGAACTGGAACGGCCCGGTGGAGGCGCCCGTGACGTCCGCCCACAGGCCGTTGGCCATGCCGACCTGCCCGTACACGAAGAGCAGGGCGAGCGTGATGAGGAAGGACGGGAAGGAGAGGAAGACGTCGATGAACCGGGCGACGGCCTTGCCGGCGGGGAACGGTACGAACGCGATGACCAGGGCCAGGACGAAGCCGAGGACGAGGCAGCCGACGGTCGAGCCGACCGCGAGCCACACGGTGGTGCCCAGTGCCTCGCGGAACGCCGACGAGGCGAAGACGTCGGCGTACGGCTTCAGGGACGTGCCGCCTGTGTCGGGCCGGAGGGACTGCTGGACGACGAGGAAGAGCGGGTAGAGGAAGACGACGGCGAGGGCGGCGACGGGCGGCAGCGCCCAGACCCAACCGCCCTTCCCCGTACGTGACTTGGCGGCCTTCCCGATCGGGGTGGAGAGGGTGGCACTAGCCATCCTTGCGCACCCCCGCCGCGACCCGGGCCGGGACCTGCGCGGGGTCGCCCGCCGAGACCCCGGCGGCCAGCAGTACCGCGTCCTCGGGAGCGAAGTGCACGGTGACCCGCTCCCCGAGCGCGGGCGGCTGCCGCAGTTCGCGCAGGTCCGCCTTGACGCGGTGGCCGTCCACGTCGACGTAGAGCCGGTGGGTCGCGCCGCGCCACTGCACCTCGGCGACCTCCCCCGTCAGGGCGTTGGGGCCGTCGCCGAGCCCGACGAGGTGCGGGCGCACGCACAGCGTGGCCGTGACGCCGGCGGCGACGTCCTGCGTGGGCACCTTCAGCTCGGCCTGCCCGAAGGAGACCGAGCCCGAACCGACGGTCACAGGAAGGAGGTTGGCGTTGCCGACGAACGACGCGGTGAACTCGGTGCGCGGGCGCCGGTACAGGTCCTGCGGCGTTCCGACGTCCTGGAGCCGCGCCTTGTCCATGACGGCGATCCGGTCGGCCAGGGTCAGCGCCTCGACCTGGTCGTGGGTGACGTAGAGGAGGGAGACGTCGGGCAGGTCGCGGTGCAGGCGGGCCAGTTCGGCCAGCATGCCGGACCGCAGCTGTGCGTCGAGGGCGGACAGGGGTTCGTCGAGGAGGAGGACGCCGGGGCGGATGGCCAGGGCGCGGGCGATGGCGACGCGCTGCTGCTGGCCGCCGGAGAGTTCGCGCGGGTAGCGCTTGGCGTACGCGGTCATGCCGGTCAGTTCGAGGGCCTCGGCGACGCGTGCCGGGATCTCGCTCTTCGTGACCTTCTGCGCCTTCATCCCGAAGGCGACGTTGTCCTCGACGCGCATGTGCGGGAAGAGGGCGTACTGCTGGACGACCATGCCGATGCCGCGCCGGTGCGGCGGCAGGTCGGTGACGTCGCGCTCGCCGATGAACACGCGTCCGGCGGCCGGCTTCACGAATCCGGCGACCGCGCGCAGCGCCGTCGTCTTGCCCGAGCCGGAGGGGCCGAGCAGCGCCATCACCTCCCCGGGTTCGACGGTCAGGTCGAGGGAGTCGAGCACGGTGTTCCCGCCGTACGCGACGGAGACCCGGTCGAACCGGATGCCGCTGCGGCCGGCCGTCGGTCCGTCGGAGGGTCGGCGGTCGGATATGTGGTGGTCGGTCAACTTCCTCACCAGTCCAGCTCGTCGGCGGTCTGCTCGGGCGGGGACGTCATCGCGGGCAGTACGGCTGCGGCGAGTTCGCGTGCGGTGCGCGCCAGGGCGAGCGAGCCGTGGGCCC
>NZ_JAAGMG010000472.1 GCF_010548525.1 Streptomyces sp. SID14478 | reverse complement strand
GCGGTGCTCAGTAGCGGTAGTGGTCCGGCTTGTACGGACCCTCGACCTCGACACCGATGTACGACGCCTGCTCCGGGCGCAGCGTCGTGAGCTGGACCCCGAGTGCGTCCAGGTGCAGCCGGGCGACCTTCTCGTCGAGGTGCTTGGGCAGCACGTACACATCCGTCGGGTACTCGGACTGCTTCGTGAACAGCTCGATCTGCGCGAGAGTCTGGTCCGCGAAGCTGTTGGACATCACGAACGACGGGTGACCCGTGGCGTTGCCCAGGTTCAGCAGACGGCCCTCGGACAGCACGATGATGACCTTGCCGTCCGGGAACGTCCACGTGTGGACCTGCGGCTTCACCTCGTCCTTGACGATGCCCTCGATCTTCGCGAGGCCCGCCATGTCGATCTCGTTGTCGAAGTGACCGATGTTCCCGACGATCGCCTGGTGCTTCATCCGGGCCATGTCGGACGCCATGATGATGTCCTTGTTGCCCGTCGTCGTCACGAAGATGTCGACCTGGTCCACGACCTCGTCCAGCGTCGCGACCTGGTAGCCGTCCATCGCCGCCTGCAGCGCACAGATCGGGTCGATCTCCGTCACGATCACCCGGGCACCCTGACCGCGCAGCGACTCCGCACACCCCTTGCCGACATCGCCGTAACCGCACACCAACGCCGTCTTGCCACCGATCAGGACATCCGTGGCACGGTTGATGCCGTCGATCAGCGAGTGACGGCAGCCGTACTTGTTGTCGAACTTCGACTTCGTCACCGCGTCGTTCACGTTGATCGCGGGGAACAGCAGCGAACCCTCACGCTGCATCTCGTACAGACGGTGCACACCCGTCGTGGTCTCCTCCGTCACACCACGGATCTCGGCGGCGATGGCGGACCAGTCGAGGGTGCTGCGCTCCAACAGGGCGCGCACGACGGCCAGTTCCTCGTTGGAGGCCTCGGGGAGCTTGCCCGTCTTGTGGTGGTCGACACCCAGGTGGACGAGCATGGTGGCGTCACCGCCGTCGTCCAGGATCATGTTCGGGCCGCTGTGCCCCGGCCAGGTCAGCGCCTGCTCCGTGCACCACCAGTACTCCTCCAGCGTCTCGCCCTTCCAGGCGAAGACCGGGATCCCGGCGGCGGCGATCGCGGCCGCGGCATGGTCCTGGGTCGAGAAGATGTTGCAGGAGACCCAGCGGACCTCGGCGCCCAGGGCGACGAGGGTCTCGATGAGGACGGCCGTCTGGACCGTCATGTGCAGGGAGCCGGTGACGCGGGCGCCGGCCAGCGGCTGCGTCGCGGCGTACTCCTTGCGGATCGCCATCAGGCCGGGCATCTCGTGCTCGGCGAGCGTGATCTCCTTGCGGCCGAACTCTGCCAGGGAGAGGTCGGCGACCTTGAAGTCGGTGAACTCATCAGACATGGAGGCTCCTTGAGCTGTTCAGTACGTTGCGGTGGATGTCCAGGGCCGCGGTGGACTTGTTGAGCGTGATGTAGTGCAGGCCGGGCGCGCCCTCGGCGAGCAGCCGGTCCGCCATGGCGCAGGCGTGCTCGACCCCGATCCGGTACGCGTCGTCGGGCCGCTCGCGGGCGGCTTCGAGCCGGTGGGCCAGGTCCTCGGGGAAAGCGGCGTCGGAGAGTTCGGCGAAGCGGCGGATCTGGCGGGCGTCCGTGGCCGGCATGATCTCCGGGATGACCGGGGTGTCGCAGCCGGCCGCCGCGACCCGGTCGCGCAGCCGCAGGTAGTCCTCCACGTCGAAGAACATCTGCGTGATGGCGTAGTCGGCGCCCGCGCGGCACTTGGCCACGAAGTGCCGGATGTCGCTGTCCCAGTCCGGGGAGCGCGGGTGCCGCTCCGGGAAGGCCGCGACGCCGATGGTGAAGTTCCCCAACGACCGCACCAGTTCGACGAGTTGGTACGCGTGGCTGTAGCCGTCGGGGTGCGGGGTCCAGGTTCCCTTGGGATCGCCGGGCGGGTCACCGCGGAGCACGAGCACATCGCGCACGCCGGCGTCCGCGTACTGGCCGATGATGCGGCGCAGTTCGGCCACCGAGTGCCCGACGGCGGTCAGGTGCGCCACCGGGCGCAGCGTCGTCTCGGCCGCGATCCGCTTGGTGATCCCGATGGTGCGCTCGCGCGAGGAGCCGCCCGCGCCGTAGGTGACGGACACGAAGTCGGGGGCGAGCGGTTCGATGCGGCGGACGGCCTGCCACAGGGCCTGCTCGCCCTTGTCCGTCCTCGGCGGGAAGAACTCGAAGGAGAACGTCGTCGTGCGCGTTCTCATGCACGGCCTCCCGCGTTGAAGTAGCTCGCCTCGGGGTGGTGGACGACGATCGCGTCGGTGGACTGTTCGGGGTGGAGCTGGAACTCCTCGCTGAGCCGGACCCCGATCCGCTCGGGTTCGAGCAGGTCGGCGATCTTGGCCCGGTCCTCCAGGTCCGGGCAGGCCGGGTAGCCGAGCGAGTAGCGGCACCCCTGGTACTCGGTGCGGAACATGCCCTCCATCGCGGACGGGTCGCTGCCTGCGATGCCGAGTTCGCTGCGTACGCGGGCGTGCCAGTACTCGGCGAGGGCCTCGGCCAACTGGACGGACAGGCCGTGCAGTTCGAGGTAGTCGCGGTAGGAGTCGGCGGCGAACAGTTCGGCCGTGGCCTCACCGATCTTGGAGCCGACGGTGACGACCTGCAGGCCCACGACGTCGACCTCGCCGGACTCCTCCGGCCGGAAGAAGTCGGCCAGGCACAGGCGCCGCCCACGGCGCTGGCGCGGGAAGCTGAACCGGGTCCGCTCGTTGCCGGCGTCATCGAGGATGATCAGGTCGTCGCCCTTGGACACGCACGGGAAGTAGCCGTGGACCACGGCGGCTTCGAGCAGGTTCTCGGTCCGCAGCCGGTCGAGCCACATCCGCAGCCGCGGCCGGCCCTCGTTCTCGATGGTGTCGCCCTTGAGTCCCCACTGCCCCTTGAACAGGGCGCTCTCGTCGAGCCAGGACGCGTACTCCTTGAGCTGGATGCCCTTGATGACGCGGGTGCCCCGGAACGGAGGCTCGGGGATCGGGTTGTCGACGGCGACGTCCGAGCGGCCGACGTACTCCGGTTCTTCGAGGATCAACTCCCTTTTGGGTACGCGGCGTTGTTTGAGTTCGGGCAGACGCGCGCCGGGCACGCCGCGCTTGACCGCGATGAGGGCGTCCATCAGACGCAGCCCCTCGAACGCGTCCCGGGCGTAGCGGACTTCGCCCTCGTAGATCTCGTGCAGGTCCTGCTCGACATAGGCACGGGTCAGGGCGGCGCCGCCGAGGATGACCGGGAAGTCGGCGGCCAGCTTGCGCTGGTTGAGCTCCTGAAGGTTCTCCTTCATGATCACCGTCGACTTGACCAGGAGGCCGGACATGCCGATCACGTCGGCCTTGTGCTCCTCCGCCGCCTCCAGGATCGCCGAGACCGGCTGCTTGATCCCCAGATTGACCACGTGGTAGCCGTTGTTCGACAAGATGATGTCGACGAGGTTCTTGCCGATGTCATGGACGTCGCCGCGCACCGTGGCCAGCACGATCGTGCCCTTGCCCTCGGTGTCCGACTTCTCCATGTGCGGCTCCAGATAGGCCACCGCGTTCTTCATCACCTCGGCCGACTGCAGCACGAACGGCAACTGCATCTGCCCCGAGCCGAACAGCTCACCGACGACCTTCATGCCCTCCAGCAGCGTGTCATTGACGATCTCCAGCGCGGGACGGGCCGTCAGCGCCTCATCCAGATCGGCCTCCAGACCGTTCTTCTCGCCGTCGATGATCCGCGCCTTCAGCCGCTCCTCCAGCGGCAGCGCCGCCAACTCCTCGGCCTTGCCCGCCTTCAGCGACTTCGCCGTCGCACCCTCGAACAGCGCCATCAGCTTCTGCAGCGGGTCATACCCCTCGGCCCGCCGGTCATAGATCAGGTCCAGAGCCGTCTGCACCTGCTCCTCGTCGAACCGCGCGATCGGCAGGATCTTCGACGCATGCACGATCGCCGAATCCAGCCCGGCCTTCACACACTCGTCCAGGAACACCGAGTTCAGCACGATACGCGCGGCCGGGTTCAGACCGAAGGAGATGTTCGACAGCCCCAGCGTCGTCTGCACCTGCGGATGCCGGCGCTTCAGCTCACGGATCGCCCCGATCGTCGCGATACCGTCACCACGCGACTCCTCCTGACCCGTGCAGATCGTGAACGTCAGGGTGTCGATGAGAATGTCCGACTCGTGGATGCCCCAGTTGCCGGTGAGGTCCTCGATCAGCCGCTCCGCGATCGCGACCTTGTGCTCGACCGTGCGGGCCTGACCCTCCTCGTCGATGGTCAACGCGATCAGCGCGGCCCCGTGCTCCCGGGCAAGCTGGGTGACCTTCGCGAACCGGGACTCCGGCCCGTCACCGTCCTCGTAGTTCACCGAGTTGATGACCGCACGCCCGCCCAGCTTCTCCAACCCGGCCCGGATCACCGGGACTTCCGTCGAGTCCAGCACGATCGGCAGCGTCGACGCGGTCGCGAACCGGCCCGCCAGCTCCTCCATGTCCGCGACACCGTCACGGCCCACGTAGTCCACGCACAGGTCCAGCATGTGCGCGCCCTCACGGATCTGCTCCCGGGCCATCTCCACACAGTCGTCCCAGCGGGCCTCCAGCATCGCCTCACGGAACTTCTTCGACCCGTTCGCGTTCGTCCGCTCACCGATCGCCATGTACGCCGTGTCCTGACGGAACGGCACCGTCTGATACAGCGAAGCAGCACCCGGCTCGGGACGCGGAGAACGCTCGGCCGGGACCATGCCGCGCACCCGCTCCACGACCTGGCGCAGGTGCTCGGGCGTCGTGCCGCAGCAGCCGCCGACCAGCGACAGCCCGTACTCGCGCACGAACGTCTCCTGCGCATCCGCCAGCTCCTCAGCCGACAGCGGATAGTGCGCACCGTCCTTCGTCAGCACCGGCAGACCCGCGTTCGGCATCGCCGAGACCGGGATCCGCGAATGCCGCGACAGATAGCGCAGATGCTCGCTCATCTCCGCCGGGCCCGTCGCACAGTTCAGACCGATCATGTCGATGCCCAACGGCTCCAGCGCGGTCAGCGCCGCACCGATCTCCGAACCGAGCAGCATCGTGCCCGTCGTCTCGACGGTGACCGAGCAGATCAGCGGCAGGTTCGTACCCGTCGCGTCCAGCGCACGCCGGGCCCCGATGACCGACGCCTTCGTCTGCAGCAGGTCCTGCGTCGTCTCCACCAGCAGCGCGTCCGCACCACCGGCGATCAAGCCCTCCGCGTTGCGCTGATAGGCATCACGCAAAGTCGTGTACGGCGCGTGACCCAGGGTCGGCAGCTTGGTGCCGGGACCCATCGAGCCGAGCACCCAGCGCTGCTGCCCCGTGGACGCGGTGAACTCATCGGCGACCTCACGGGCCACCCGAGCACCGGACTCCGACAGCTCGAAGACGCGCTCGGCGATGTCGTACTCACCCAGCGCCGCATGATTCGCACCGAACGTGTTCGTCTCCACACAGTCGACCCCCACCGCGTAGTACGCCTCGTGGACGGAGCGCACGATGTCGGGACGGGTGACGTTGAGGATCTCGTTGCAGCCTTCCAGCTGCTGGAAGTCGTCCATGCTCGGGTCCTGCGCCTGCAGCATCGTGCCCATCGCCCCGTCGGCCACTACGACACGGGTGGCGAGGGCCTCCCTGAGGGTCATGGGAGACGTGGTCACGAGCCGTCGCCGCCCTCGCGGGTGCCGGCCGGCAGCCGGGTCGCGATCTCCGCGGCGGCCTCGGTGCCGTACGCGGCCGTGAGGTTGGCGAGGAGCCGCTCGGGCGTGGCGTCGTACGACTGCGAGCCGACGGTGCGGATCACCTCGGCGGCGAGTGCGCAGCCGAGCCGGGTCGCGGCCGTCAGGGCCAGGCCGCGGGCGGTGGCGGCGAGGAACCCGGCCCGGAACGCGTCGCCGACGCCGGTCGGGTCGGTGACCGGTACGTCGGGCACGGCGGGTACGCGCACGGAGGTGCCGTCACCGCGTGCGGCGTGCGCCCCCTCGCCGCCGAGCGTGGTGATCCAGGTGCCGACCCGGTCCAGCACCTCGTCGCGGGTCCAGCCGGTGCGTTCGAGCAGGAGGGCGGCCTCGTACTCGTTGGTGAAGAGCCAGCGGGCGCCGTCCACGAGAGCACGGACCTGCGGGCCGTCGAGGCGGGCGAGCTGCTGCGAGGGGTCCGCGGCGAACGGGATGCCGAGCTCCCGGCACTGCCGGGTGTGGCGGAGCATCGCCTCGGGGTCGTTGGGCGCGACGAGGACCAGGTCGGGACGGGTTCCGTCGCCGACGAGGGCGGCCAGGTCGATGTCGCGTGCCTCGGTCATGGCGCCGGCGTAGAACGAGGCGATCTGGTTGGCGTCCTGGTCGGTGGTGCACATGAACCGGGCGGTCTGGCGCTCGCCGGAGACCAGGACGCCGCCGGTGTCGACGCCGTGTTCCTTGAGCCACACCTCGTACGGCCCGAAGTCGGTGCCGACCGCGCCGATCAGGAGCGGTCCGAGGCCGAGGCCGCCGAGGCCGAAGGCGATGTTGGCGGCGACCCCGCCGCGCCGTACTTCGAGGTCGTCGACGAGGAACGACAGGGAGACATGGTCCAGTTGGCCGGGGATCAGCTGGTCCGTGAACCTGCCGGGGAACACCGTCAGATGGTCCGTGGCGATCGAGCCGGACACCGCGATACGCACGTGAGCACTCCCGTTGGGTGCGTGGGCCGGGGCAGAGGCCCTTGGGTCGGCCGGGCGCTCTGTGGGCCGGCCGTCGGTCGGTGGAGGGCGGGTCAGAGCCCGGCGGCGGCCTTCAGCTGCCCGGCGCGGTCGGTCTTCTCCCAGGTGAAGTCGGCCAGTTCGCGGCCGAAGTGGCCGTAGGCGGCCGTCTGGGAGTAGATCGGGCGGAGCAGGTCGAGGTCGCGGATGATGGCGGCCGGACGCAGGTCGAAGACCTCGGAGATGGCCCGCTCGATGGCGGCCTGCGGGACGGTCCCGGTGCCGAAGGTCTCCACGAACAGGCCGACCGGCTCGGCCTTGCCAATCGCGTACGCGACCTGGACCTCGCAGCGCGCCGCCAGGCCCGCGGCGACGACGTTCTTGGCGACCCAGCGCATCGCGTACGCGGCCGAACGGTCCACCTTCGACGGGTCCTTGCCGGAGAAGGCGCCGCCGCCGTGGCGGGCGTAGCCGCCGTACGTGTCGATGATGATCTTGCGGCCGGTCAGGCCGGCGTCGCCCATCGGGCCGCCGATCTCGAAGCGACCGGTCGGGTTGACCAGGAGGCGGTAGTCCTCGGTCTCCAGCTTGATGCCGTCCTGCGCGAGGGCCGCGAGGACGTGCTCCACGACGTGCTCCCGGATGTCGGGCGTGAGCAGGGAGTCCAGGTCGATGTCGCTCGCGTGCTGCGAGGAGACGACGACGGTGTCGAGCCGGATCGGGCGGCTGCCCTCGTACTCGATGGTGACCTGCGTCTTGCCGTCGGGGCGCAGGTAGGGGACCGTGCCGTCCTTGCGGACCTCGGTCAGGCGGCGCGAGAGGCGGTGGGCCAGCTCGATCGGCAGCGGCATCAGGTTCGGGGTCTCGTTGCTGGCGTAGCCGAACATCAGGCCCTGGTCGCCCGCGCCCTGCTTGTCGAGCTCGTCCCCGTCGTCCGTGGCGGAGGCGCCCTCGACGCGCTTCTCGTACGCAGTGTCGACGCCCTGCGCGATGTCCGGGGACTGCGCGCCGATGGAGACCGAGACGCCGCAGGAGGCGCCGTCGAAGCCCTTGTTCGAGGAGTCGTAGCCGATCTCGAGGATCTTGTCGCGCACGAGCTGCGCGATCGGCGCGTACGCCTTGGTCGTGACCTCGCCGGCGACGTGCACCTGACCGGTGGTGATGAGGGTCTCGACGGCCACGCGCGACGTCGGGTCCTCGCTCAGCAGCGCGTCGAGGATGGTGTCGCTGATCTGGTCGGCGATCTTGTCGGGGTGGCCCTCGGTCACGGACTCCGAGGTGAACAGGCGACGGGACATGGCTCTCCAGGTTCCTTGTAGGGTTCTCCCCCACTGTCACCGGAGCGGCTTGCCTTCCACTCGTGCCGCGTCGGAGTTCCCGTCGGGCCGTGGACGGGAACCGGTGGAATCCACCCCCGGCGGACCACGAGGCGCGGTCGTGTACGGCTCGCCCCGCACGAGGTCAGGCCGCCACCTCCGCGTTGGCGTGGTCGCCGACGAGCAGTTGGTGCCCGGCGTCGGCGGAGCGGCCGATCCGCGCCCAGCGGCCGATGATCGAGTGGTAGAGGGCGGGGACGCCGTCGACGGCGGCGCCCTCCAGGAGGATCGAGTCGGCGACGGAGGAGTGCCGCAGCACGCAGTCGGGGCCGACGGCGACGTACGGTCCCACGGTGCAGTCGGTCACGGTGCTGCCGGCGGCGACCACCAGCGGCCCCACCAGCCGGCTGCCGCGCACCCGGGCTCCGGGTTCGACCACGACCGGGCCGCTGAGGGTGGTGGCGGCGTCGACGTCCCCGAGCACGGTGGGCCCGGGCAGCCGGCCGAGCAGTTCCCGGTTGCAGTCCAGCAGGTCCTCCGCCTTCCCGGTGTCCTTCCAGTAGCCGTCGTAGCGCTCGGCGCGCACCGGCGCGCCGTCGTCGGCGAGGCGCTGGATGGCGTCGGTGATCTCCAACTCGCCGCGGGCGCTGGGCCGCAGGCCTGCGACCGCCCGGTGGATGCGGGAGGTGAAGAAGTAGACGCCGAGCACGGCGAGGTCGCTGGCGGGTTCGGCCGGCTTCTCGACGAGGCGGTGCACCCGGCCGTCGGCGCCGAGCTCGGCCACCCCGTAGGCGCGCGGATCCGCCACCGGCTGCACGAGGAGCAGTGCGTCGGTGCGTTCGGCGGCGAAGGCGTGTGCCGCCTTCGTGATGCCGTCCGCGAGCACGTTGTCGGCCAAGTACATGACGAAGTCGTCGTCACCGAGGAAGTCGGCCGCGAGCTGGACGCAGTGGGCGAGGCCCCGCGGGTGGTCCTGGTGCAGATACGTGAGGTCGAGGCCGAACGCGGAACCGTCACCGACCACGTGGGCGATCTCCGCGGCGTGGGTGCCGACGATGACGGCCGCCTCGGTGACGCCCGCGTCGCGAATGTTCTCCAGACAGTGCGCGAGCACGGGTTTGTTGGCTACGGGCAGCAGTTGCTTGGCGGTCGAGTGGGTGAAGGGGCGTAGTCGGGACCCCGTCCCCCCTGACAATATGAGCGCCTTCATATTCGGCAAGTGTGCTGGCGGTGCCTCAAGGAGGGCTTGACGCAGCCCGGAGCGCGGGCGCCCGGGCCGCGGCCCGAGGAGTCCTGAGGCGGTCGTCGACCGGGCCTCGAGCGGTCCGCCGGAGCATGCCCGCATGGCCTCATCGAAGACCCCATCGCCCCTCACCGACGTGGGGGACGCCTCCTTCGACCGGTGGCTGGACGAGCAGCGCCGCGGTTCTCCCTACGCCGTGCGGCGCGCGCCGCTCGACGCCCTGCCGGGCTGGCACTTCTGCCCGGACACCGGTGATCTCGTGCACTCCTCCGGCCGGTTCTTCACCGTCTCCGGGCTGCGCGCCACGACCGACTTCGGCGGCGAGGGGCAGCGGCCGCACAGCTGGACGCAGCCGGTCATCGTGCAGCGCGAGGTCGGGCTGCTCGGCATGCTCCTCAAGGAGTTCGACGGCGAGGTGCACTGCCTGCTGCAGGCCAAGATGGAGCCGGGCAACCTGAACGGGCTGCAGTTGTCGCCGACCGTGCAGGCGACCCGCAGCAATTTCATGGGAGTCCACCGCGGCCGTCGCGTGCCGTACACGGAGTTCTTCACCGGGGACCGGCGCGGCGGGCGGGTGCTCGCCGACTCGCTCCAGTCCGAGCAGGGCTGGTGGTTCCTGCACAAGCGCAACCGCAACGTGGTGGTCATGACGGACGACGACGTGCCCGCGCTGGAGGGGTTCCGCTGGCTTTCGCTGCGTCAGGTCGGCGCGCTGCTGCGCCGCGACCACCTGGTGAACATGGACAGCCGCACCGTCCTGTCGACGCTGCCGCGGCACCTGCTCGAAGGGCCCGGCCGACTCTCGCTCCCGGCGGGCGAGGACGAGGCCCTGCACTCGTTCAGCGAGGTGCTCTCGGCCCTGGCCGACACCCAGTTCCGTTACGAACTGGCCCAGGAGCAGCTGCCGTTGCGCCAGGTCCTGGAGAGTGCCGGCAGCGCGTGGCGGCGGACCCGGGACGGCATCGGGCGCAGCGACGGCCGGCATTTCACGGTGCTCGGCGTGAGCGTGCAGGCGCGGGCCCGCGAGGTGGCCAGCTGGTCCCAGCCGCTGCTCGCCCCGGTGGCGGGGCTCGCCGGACTGCTCGTGCGGCGCGTCGCGGGGGTGCCGCACGTACTGCTGCGGGCCCGGGTGGAGGCGGGCAGCCTGAACGTGGCCGAGTTCGGGCCCACCGTGCAGTGCTCGACGCGGCATCTGCACGGCCGGGGCGGGCGCCGCCCCGAGTTCCTGGACGCGCTGGTGGCACCGCGCGCCGGCCGGGTGCTGTTCGACACCGAGCAGTCCGAGGAGGGCGGGCGCTTCCACCGCGCGGTGACCCGCAACCTCATCGTGGAGCTGGACGAGGCGGACCCGGTGAACGAGGCGGTCCTGCGCGAGGTGCCGCCGGACTTCTGCTGGGTGTCGGTGCCGCAGGCGCAGGCGCTGCTGCGGCACGGCAACTACCTGAATGTGCAGGCCCGTTGTCTGATGACGGCGCTGACGCTCACGCGTCCGGCGCGGCCAGGTGCATGAGGGCTCGGGCGCCCAGCCGGTAGCCGTAGGAGCCCAGGCCGACGACGACACCGCTCGCCAGGGGGGCGATCACCGACTCGTGCCGGAACTGCTCGCGGGCCCACACGTTGCTGAGGTGCACCTCGATCCACGGCGGCGCATAACTGGCGAGCGCATCGCGCAGGCTCCACCCCGCGATCATCAGCGCACCGGGATTGACGAGGGCGCCGACGGTCATGTCGCTGTGCCGGTGAAGGGCGCTGACGAGTTCGCCTTCCGAATCGTGCTGGACGGACAGCACGTCCCATCCACGGACTTTCACTTCCTCGGCGACGGCCGCCTCGATATCGGCCAGCGTGTCGGTGCCGTATATCTCCGGCTCACGCCGTCCCAGAATTCCCAGATTGGGACCGTTCAAGAGAAGTACGGCGCTCACATGGGCCCCCTCGCTAGGCACCTGGGTCCGCGACGTCCCGGCCGCGGACTGCGGACCGGGCCCATGCTGTCGCCGCCGAGCGCGGTGCGCCACTCTCAGAGCTGATAGTTCACGCACCGTCCGGACCTGCACCGTTGCCCGCGCCGCAGCGCGTCGCTCAAGGGCCGCTCGGGTGCCGGTCGAGGCCGCCCACACGCCGCGTCGTCCCGCGACACCCCCGCCCTACCCTGGTCCGCGCCGACCCTCACTCGGACAGCACGGACCCCATGACAGGAGATGTGATGCTCGATTCTCCGTTCCGCCTGCGGCTGCCCCCGGTTTTCTCCGTCATACGCGTCTGCCGGAACAGCGCCTGCGAAATTGCCCGACTGTCCGAGTCATCTTTTTCCGCCTGGGCCGGCGGAGCTCTCGAAGAGGGAATTCGACTGGCGGCGGCCGCCGCACATACAGAACCCGAATGCACCGGAAATTGCAAGGCTTTGGCAAAGATCCGGCACGCCCAATTGTTGGTCGGGGTCCGTGATCTGTGCGCCGCGGAGCGGGTGCTCGCCGAGGTGGACGAGCTGACAGCGGCGCGGCCCGAGGAGGACGGCGGTCTCGGGGCGGCGTCGCTGCTGTGTGCGGCGGACCTCGCGTTCGCCAAGGGGGACGTCGCCGCCGCCGTCGCCCTCGCGGGCCGCGGCGCCGACCGGGCGCAGCGCTCCGGCCTGCACCGCATCCTGCCCGACGCGCACACCGTGATGGCGCTGAGCGCCCTGCGGCAGGGCAGCGTCAGCGTGAGCACGGAGTTCGCCAATCAGCTGCGGGACTGCGCCCTGCTCGGGCAGACGGTCCACCGGCCGAGCCAGTGCGCCTGGGCCGCGGCCCAGCTCGTGGAGGTGCAGGCCGGCGCGGCGAGCGCGGCCCAGCTCGTCGTGGGCATCGTCACCGACGACCGACTGCTCCTGGAGCTGTTGGCCTCGCAGCCGGCCGCTGCCGCCTGGCTCGTGCGGGCCACCCGGCAGTTGGGCGACGAAGCGCTCGCCCGGCGCGTGGTCGCGGAGGCCGCCGCGCTCG
>NZ_JAAGMG010000824.1 GCF_010548525.1 Streptomyces sp. SID14478 | reverse complement strand
AGCCGCTCGTGTCCGGGGCCGAGTGCACGGACCTCGCCGACGTCACGCGGGCCCGCGAGCACGAGGCCGTCGCCGCCGCGGCCCGCCGCCTCGACCCCGCCACCGGTGCCACCGTCTGCGCCCTGCTGCTGCGCAAGCGGCGCCGGCTCGTTCTCGTGGCTCACGAACTCGTCGCCGACCAGCCCTCGTTGGACATCCTCCTGGCCGACCTGCGGGCCGCGCTGGAGCGGCCCGAGCAGGAGACCGCGGCCGAGGACGT
>NZ_JAAGMG010000823.1 GCF_010548525.1 Streptomyces sp. SID14478 | reverse complement strand
GGCCCGCGCGGTGACCGGCCCGCCCGGCGCACCCCACGACGCACTCTAAGATCGTCGGGTGAACGCCCCCACCAGCCGGCCCGCCGACACCCTCCGCGCCGCCCTCGCCGGACTCCTCGACGGCCTCCCGCCCAGCCAGGCCACCCGCGCCGTGGACCGGCTCATCGCGAACTACCGGGGCACCACCCCGACCGACGCGCCGATCCTGCGCGACCGGGCGGACGTGGCGGCGTACGCGGCCTACCGGATGCCCGCCACGTTCGAGGCGGTGTGCTCCGCGCTGGGGGCGCTGGTGGGCGCGGCGCC
>NZ_JAAGMG010000383.1 GCF_010548525.1 Streptomyces sp. SID14478 | reverse complement strand
CCGGGCCCCGCCGCGTAGCGGCGGCGCGACGCGCCCGCGGAGCGGGCCGCGCGCCCACCAACTCTTTCCCCTCAAGACCGGAGCACCGATGAGCACCGTTCGCCGCATCACGCCGCAGTGGATCGTTAAGGGGGTCGTCGACGACAGCGACACGTGCGAATGCTGCGGGCGTACGAACCTGAAGCGCACCGTCGCGCTGATGCCTCTGGACGCGGAAGGCAACGAAGAGGGCGACGTGTCGTACTACGGCACCTCATGTGCCGCCGTCGCTCTGGGCTGGTCGCAGACCCGCGTGGCAAACGCGGCGGGCGCCGCCACCATCAAGCAGGAGTCACGCGACGAGTGGGCGCGCAGCATCATCAGCCGGTACGCCCCGTGGGAGTTCGCCACACCACGGGAGATGCAAGCCGCCTGGTTCAGCTACAACCCGCACGACTCCGGTCCGGCCAGCGAGCGGGTCCGGGTACTGCTCGCCGACGCGCGCGCCCAGCTCGCGGACACCACGCTGGGCCCGCAACGGCCCCATACGTGGGGCGACTTCCGCCCCTTCCTCGTGATCTCCACCCCGGACGGCCGGGTCCTGAACTGCGTTCCGGTACCGGCCGACGAAACCGGACGCGAGGAGATGCACCGTGCGGCCCGCAACCGATACGGGGGCCGGGGCAACCGTCCCGTGACCCTGTACGCCCTGAGCGCCGAGTCCGCCAAGGACGTGTTCTACGCCGCGCGTCAGCTGGACCTCTACCGCCAGCAGCGCCCCCGCGCCGTCGCCCTGTGAGCACCGCCCGCACGAAGGAGCAGCGAACGGACCGCGCTGCGCCCGCTCGACCGCGTTCAGGCCACACCGCCCACTAGCCCCAGGAGCCAGCCATGGCCGAGCACGAACAGCCCACCGCCGCCGACTTGCTGCGCGCCGAACTCCGCACCGCCGGAATCGAGACGACCACCGAGAGCCATGACAGCGCCGACTGCGAATGGATCATTGTCGACCTCGGCGCACGAGGACAGATCTGGATCTCCGGCGTGCCCTCGCGGACAACGACAGACGTAAGCACGGAGAACCAGATCCACTACGCCCCCGACCAGCACGCGGGGTGGAAGGCCGATCACTTCGTCGACCCGTACGAGTCCGACGAGACGACCGCGGTGCACCGCAGCCACAGCCACGACCTGGACGCCGATAACCGGGCGCTGGTGTCCGCCCTGGTGCGGTACATCAAGCCCGTCTGAAAGACACCGCGCCAACCCTGAGCACAAGGCCGGTACACGATCGAGGAGCCAGCGGCCACCACCTCGACGACGAGATCAGCAGCGGAAGCCGGCCTGCTGTGCTCCATGGCCTGGATCTGCAGCCGCCCGGCTACTGGACTCCGTCGACGACGTCGAACTGACCACCGCCCCCTCACGCCGTGAGGCGCAGCTGGACCAGCAGCGAGGCGCCGCAGACCCGCGCCCCTCCCCCACGCCGGGACGGCCCGGCAGATCCCTCAGCGGCCCAAGACGCCCTCACCATCCCTGGCCATCTCACCTTCACCCCTCTCCAGTTCGGCCGTTGGGCCGGGAAGGACGCAGACCCCATGTCCACCATCTTCATCTCCCACAGTCACACCGAGGGCACCATCGCCGAGGGCACCGAGAAGGGAGACGGTGCCGCAGAAGTCCTGAAGCGGTACGGCTTCCGCTGGGCCCCGTCGCTCGGCTGCTTCATCATCCGGGGCAGCCGTGACCGAGCCGCCCGCCGTGTCGCCATCAACACCGCCGCTGAGCAGCTGCGCGCCGCCGGTCACACGGTGAGCGTCGCGATCGACGACACCGTGCGCGACACCGCCACCGTGCGGGCCGCCCAGCACGAACGCCTGGAGGACCGGCGCGACGCCCTGGCCGCCAAGGGCCACAAGCTTGAAGCCACGGCCGAGGCCCTGCACCGGGCGAGTGGCGCCATGGTGGAACACCTGCCGCTCGGGCAGCCGGTCGCCCCGGGCCGCAAGGGCCGGGCCCACCGCAAGACCCTGGATCGCAGTGTCGACACCGCGATCCGCGGCGCGCTCACCGCCCAGGAGGCAGCACGGCTGCCCGCCCGGGTCGAGGGCTCACGCAGCCAGGAGGCTTACCGGGAGCGGCCCGACGTCACCGCCCGCCGCGTCCAACGGCTGGAGGCCGACCTGCGTGCGCTGGACCGCAAGCTCGCCGGCCTTCAGTCGGGCGACCACCGCGATCAGTGCGAGGCGGAACGCGCCGTGCTGAGCGAGCGCATCGCCTACGACCGCGACCAGCTCGAACAGGCCCGCGCGGACGGCCGCTTCGGCCGCTACACCCGTGAGAACGTCCATAAGGACGACCCGGTGAGGATCCGTGGCGAGTGGCGCCAGGTGGTGCGCGCCAGCGCCAAGTCCGTGTCCGTGGCCACCGGCTACTCCTGGACCGACCGCTACGGCTACGAGGAGATCACCGACCTGCGCTGCACTCACGCCGACCGGGCCGCAGCGCCGCGCGCCGAAGGGACGCAGTCGTGAAGAAGTCCCGACTGGCCGAACCGGCTGCGCGCCACGCACCGGCCGAGGACCGGCGCTGTGTGGACTGCGGCACGCCGGGACGTGAAGTCGTGGCCGAACTGCCGCGCCTGAGTGGCCCCGCACGCGCGGTGTACGCGTGCACCGTGCACGCCGCCCGGCGCGGCGCCCGCGCCTGAACGGCGCTGCTCAGACCGGGGTGGGGCGCGCCGGGAAAATCCGGTTGCCCCACCCCACGATGCACGTATTATGAAACATGCTGGGGCGGTTGGTTGCCGCCTCGCACACCGCTCAACGTTCGTCACACCACCGGGAGTTCACCATGTCCACCGCGACGACCCATCCCACGGCCGGGCAGATCGATCACCAAGCCCCACAGCAGCCGGAGTACCTTGACGCCTCGCTGATCGTGCGCGACGAGCAGAACGCCCGCGAGAGCGACACCGCCCCCGACGAGCAGCTGATCACCTCCGTCAAGGCAGTCGGCGTCCAGGACGCCATCAGCGTGCGTCCACTGCCCGACGGCACGTATGCGGCCTTCAAGGGCTGGCGCCGGGCCCAGGCGGCCCAGCTCGCCAACGCCACCGCCGCCCACGACGCACGGCCCCTGCGCCGGGTACCCGCCTACGTCCGCGCCGACCTGGTCGGCAGGGACCCTTGGACCCGGTTTTTGAGCCTGATCGAGAACGACCACCGTAAGGACATGGACCCTCGCGACCGGCTCAAGTCCGCCGAACTCGCCCTGCTCGGCATGGACGACGTCGAGCGGGCCACCGCCACCACGGCTCTGGGCCTGGGGCGAGGCGCGGCCAAGAGGGTCAAGCAGGCGCAGAAGCTCACCGACGCCGAGCTGCGCCGCGCCAGCGCGGGTGGCATGGATCTGGAGCAGACCGCGCAGCTTGCCGAGGTCGCCCAGATCCCACAGGCCGAACGGCGGCTGCTGGCCGCCCTCGGCCGGGACACCGCTGAAGGTCTGGGCGGGCGGGGGCACTGGGACCAGGAATTGGCCCTGCTCACCGCCGAGTCAGCCGAGCAGGACAAGCGCGCCACAGCCGAAATGGCCCTGAAGGAGGCCGGGATCGTGCTGCTGCGTCCGGGATCCTCGTACCAGTACCGCGAGGACAAGGACGCGCCGCGCCCGCTCTCCGAGCTGTGCACCACGCTCGGCAACACGGTCACAGAGCAGATGCACCGGACGTGCCCGGGGCACAGTGCCCGCCTCGATCATGACAGCGAGCCGGTGTGGCACTGCGCCCAGCCGGTCAAGCACGGTCACAAGGTGCGCCCAGAGGCGAAGAAGCCCAAGCAGCCTCTGTCGGATGCGGACCGGGCCCAGCGGGCGAACACCGTGGCCCGCAACCGCGCGTGGAAGGCGGCGCGCGGGCCGAGGCAGGCGTTCGCCACCACGCTCGCGCGCAGCGGCAAGCCGCTGCCGGAGTCGGCGCGCACCTTCGCACAGCGCGCCCTGGTGGCCATGCCGTACTTCTACGCCCAGTTCACCGAGAAGTGCTCGGCAATGGACATCGCGCCGTACCTCGGCCTCAAGGCCGCCACCCACTCTGAAGCGCTGGAGCTGATCGCGGCTCTGCCCAAAAACCGCACCCTGCATGTGATGTTCGCGCAGGTCGCCGCCGCCTACGAGTACTCACTGCGCGAGCCCAAGGCGTGGCAGGCCCTGCCCGCCGCCAAGGCCGCATGGCTGCTGCTCCTCGAAGAACTCGGCCGGGCGGCGGGCGGCTCGTACGCGCTGTCCGAAGTGGAAGCAGACTCCGTCGCCGCACACCGACCCGCCGACCCCAAGCCGCCCAACGCTTCCAAGAAGTAGGCCCGCCCAGCGGGTGGGCCGTCCGCCGGGCGACGGACGGCCCACCCGCCCCGAACCGCCCTGTGGTGTGCGGCCCGCTGGCCGCACACCACAGGGACGAGGGGAGTTCCGCCATGCCGTCCTTCATGTTCGTCTACGGGTGGGGCCCCGACGACGACGTCGCCGGCCTCACCGTCTTCGTGACCGCCTCCGATCCCGAGAGCGCCGATCTCGCCGCCCGCGAAGACGCCGACGCCCACGCACGCCTGATGGGCGCCGAGGGCGCGGAAGAGTGGGGCGCCTACGCCCTGCCTCCGGGCCAGCTCCCCCGCACGCTGGGCGCGTTGCACACCGTCCACGAGATCACCGCCGATCCGTTCCCCGTCGGGACCCGTCTGAAAGACGCCCGCGGCAACCTCTGCCGGGTCACCGCCCAGCGCGCCGAGGGGCTGTTTCTGACCGTCACGGGCGTCGCTGATCCGAGCATCGGCTACACGCTCGACGTGCCCTATCTACGCCAGCTCCTGAACGGCCCCACCCCCTGGGCCACGGCCCCGGCCGAGGACATCTGACCGGCGCCGGGCGGGGCCACCCTAGGCGGCCCCGCCCGGTCCGACTCCCACTCCTGCACGCCTCATTGCGAGGCCCTAGTGAAGATCACCCAGTACGTTCCGCTGACCGGTGTCACCGTCCGGCAGCTGGTCCCCACCGATCACTTCAGCGTCCCCCTGCCCGCGAGCGCGAGTGGCGCCGCCCGCTCCTCCTGGCTGCATGTCACCGCCGTCGGGCCCTGCCGCGTTCTGCCCGGGTACGCCACCGTGTCGACCAGCGAGGGCGAGATCACCCTGCCCTATACCGAGCCCATCACCCTGCTCAGCATGACCCGCACACTGCCGCTGGTCTGCGCGCACTGCCGCGCCCTGGTCTGGGTGCATCTCAATCTCGCGCACTACGGCGCACCGGTCGAAGCCGTCTGCCAGCAGTGCGAAGACCTGCACGCCCCCAACGGCCCCGGCGGGGCCGAGCCGGACGGTGCTCGCGCGCCCCAGCTCCCGCCGCCCACCGCGCACGAGGAGACGGGCAACAGCCTGCGCATTCCGCGCCCGCGCACCACCGGGGAGACGTTGTGACGCTGCGCCCGGACCGCACACAGCCTGAGGGCTCCGCCATCGCGGACCTGCACGCCAGCATCCGCGACATCGCCGAGCGCTGCGGTGAACTGCCCGGCGCTGACGTCGTCCCGGTGGTGGAGAGGTGGCTGGAGCGCTTCGACTTCACCGAGACCGACCCGCCGAACACCGGTACACCACCCCTGCCGACCGCGCTCACCACGCTCGGCCTGCGCCATCTCCTGGCCGTCGCCACGCGCGGCTACCCCACCCGGGCGGCGCGTGATCGGGCCATCCGCGAAGAGCTTGACCTCACCCCTACCCGCTGCTTCCTACTGCTCAACGCGGCCATCGACCATGCCGACACGCTGCGCATTGCACCGGTCACTGTCAACCGCCTGCGCCGCATCCGGGAGACGCAGCGCACCGCCCGCGAGGAAGGCCCCGCATCATGACCCGCCAGTCCACCGTTCTCGTCATCACCGGCCCCCGCGAAAGCCCCGACCGTCTCGACCTGCCCGCGCTGGGTGCCCCGCTGGTGTACGCCACCGCCGACACCGTCAGCGCACAGGAGTGGTACGACGCCTTGATGGTCCTGGTCGACGACCGGCACATTGCCTCACTGCTGGACAAGCACCTGCCGCCACGAGGCCGGGGCCACGTCGTCGCCGTCTACACCGACCGCGACGACCCCTGCGTCTTCCGCCGCGCCGCGGCCATCGGTGCCACCGAGGCCGCCCACGCCGGCGACGACCTGCTCAAGCTGCACGCGCTCACCCTCGTATGGACACAGCAGATGCAGTGGGAGCACGTTTTCGGAGCCGACGCATGACTCACCCTTCCCCCGCCCTCCCGGCCGAAGCCGAAGCGGCCGCACCGCACGTGGCCGCACTCGGCGCCGAGGGGCCCTGCACGCCCGGCCCTGGCCGACGAGCGCGCTCCTGGGCGCCGTGCACACGGCGGAGTTCCCCACCGGCGGCGTCAGCCCGAGCATTCCGGCACGGCCGCAGGATCCGGAAAACCCCGTGACAACAACCCAATATTGCGTATTATGGACCATGCGCAGGGGTGGTCGGTAACCACCCCTGCACCACCAACCCACCTGCCCGGAAAAGAGAGGCAGCGCCATGACCGGCCCATCCACCGCCGTCTTCACCGGACGCGTCCACGGCACCGTGCAGCTGCGCCACACCGACAACGGCACCCCCGCCGCCCGCTTCTGGCTTCTGCACCACCCCCGCGTCTACGACCGGCGCACCAGCCAGTGGACCGACGGCGAAACCGTCGCGGTGATCTGCACCGTCCACGGCGCCGCCGCCCAGCACGCCGCAGAGACCCTCACCGACGACGTCCACGTGATCGCCTCCGGCCAACTGCGCAGCGCCCCCAGCCCGCACACCCCCGGACAGCAACAGCTCTACGTCGACAACGCCCGCGTCGGCGTCGACCTCACCCACCACGTCGCCTACATCGACGCCACCCTCCCCGCCGTCCTGGCCGGACAGGCGCCGGCCCACACCGGCTGAGCCGGACGCACTCCGCCGCCACCTCTCAACTGCCCGGGAGACTCCCCATGGTTGACCTGCACGCACTTGCCGCACAGACCGCACGCCTGCTGCCCGACGGGCCGTGGGAGGCTGCCGCCGACCGCGACCGAGGCAGCTGCCTCACCCACCGCGACGGGCGCCGTATCCGCATCGAGGCCGCCCGCCGACCCGGCTACGTCGACGCCAGCCCCGTCTACCCCGAGACCGATTTTGCGCTGACCGACGCCGAAGAGCCCTCCACCGCGTTCCGGGCCGACCGCAGCGCACCGGCACTGGCGCGGGCGATCGTCGCCAAGCTGCTTCCGGTCTACAACGAGACGTACCCGAAGGTGCTCGCCCGCAACGCACAGCGCGCCCAGCAGATCGCGGACGGCCTCGCGCAGGCCGAACACCTCCTCGACCTGGTCCCGCACGCCGCCATCGTCCGCGACGACCCGTCGTTCATCGTCGAGCACGACGGCCCCTTCCCTGTCCGCGCACAGGTCCATCTCCTCAGCGACGGCATCGCCACCGTGACGCTGCGCTATATCGACGCGGCCACCACCGAAGCCGTCATGCAGGCCTACGCCGCCCACGTCCCGCACCACTCGGCCACCTGAGCGCCGCGGGCGCGGCACTCCGCCGCGCCCGCCGCTGCCCCCGCGCTCCTTTCCCCGAACGGAGGCCCGACCGTGGCCGAGCTGCAACTGACCCACACCCGCGCCGAAGGCACCCTCCTGACCGGCACCGCTCCCCGCGACGGCGCCGCGCCCCTGCTGCACACCCTGGGCTTCAAGCTCAGCCGCCGCCGCGCCTTTTGGTACGTGCCGCGCAGCCGTGACTCCGACGCCGACGAGCGCCTCATCACCCACGCCGCCGAAGCGCTGCGCGCCGGCGGGCACACCGTGACCGTCACCCTTGACAACGACCAGGGGCGCAGCTTCGCCGACGCCGAAGCCGACCGCACCCAGGCCGCCGCCCACCGCGCTGACCGGTTCGCCCGCTACAGCGACAGCGCCGCCTCCTCCAGCCACGCGCACCTGTCGACGGCTAGCCGGATGCTGAAGTCGATTCCGCCCGGGCAGCCGATCCTGTACGACCACTACAGCGCGAACCGCGAGATCCGGTTCCGCGAACGGATGCGCCGCCACTTCGAGGCCGGCCACGCCGACGCCCAGCAGGCCCGCGAATGGGCGAGGCGCGCCCAACTGGCCGACCACTACACCGCCCACCGCACCCACCCCGGCACCACCCTGCGCCGCATCCAGCGCCTCGAATCCCACCTTCACTCCCTGGAGAACCAACAGCACACCGCCGTACGGCAGGCCGTAGCCGGTGAGCACACCGCCGAGCAGCTGGTCGACCTTCTGGCCGAGCTCAACCGGCGCCACCACGACGTCACCGACGAGCTCGGCTACTGGACGCACGTCGTCGCGGCAGCCGAAACCGCCGGCACCAAGGTCTGGCGCCCTGCAGACTTCGCAGTCGGTGACTTCGCCCGGGTGTGCGGCCGCTGGGTAGAAGTGGTGCGCGTGAACGCCAAGTCCCTCGCGGTCGCCTCCAGTTTCGAGCGCCGCGCCATCGTCACCGCCCAACAGGGCGCCCGCACCGGACGCGTTCCCTTCAACAACGTCACCGGCCGCGCCACCGCCGACCAGATCACCCACCTGACCGGACAGGAGAGCTGACCATGCCGTCCTTCACTACCGAGAGCGTCATCCGCACCGAACACCGCTGGATCGTCCCCGTCGGCCCACTCGGAGCCGCCGGCGATGACGTCGAAGATGCCCTGACCGCCGCCCGGCTCGCCTGGCGCGAGCTGACCGGCACCCGCCGCGACGCCCCCGTCCCCGGCGACGTCGTCCGTGTCCACGTCCGTGACGACGCCGTCGTCCTCTCCTTCGAGGCCCAGGACCAACGCCCCGTCTGACGATCCGCCACCACGATCCGTTCACCGGCATCGCGGGGCGGCACCTGCGGCCCCGCGGCAAGAGGAGCCCCCGTGCACACCAACGTCGAGTTCGTCACCGTCGGCAGCCTCTGCTTCACCGCCACCGCCGACCGGCCCCCACTGCCGGTCGACGAGGCCGCGGTCCGCATCAGCCGCGCCCGCGACGTCAGTGAGGGCGACCTGATCCTTGCCGTGGCCAACCCACAACACCCTGCCGACTACTTCAACACCCCGTACACCGCCCGCCCTGAGCTGTTCGACCCTGCCTGCGGGTGCGGCGCGTGCGAGCTCGTCGATCCCGCCGACGGCGAGAGCGTCGTGCTGTCCAACGGTGATCCGTGGGACAGCTGCGACCCCTGGCCCGCCTACCAACTCGCCCTGATCGTCCCCGCAGCCCTCCTGCCGGCCGCCCACCGCCCAGACCCTGAGCCGAACGCCGGCGGTCCCCGGTGAACGCCACCGGCCGGGAGGTCTTCCAATTCCTCGCCTACCGGTGGGACGTCACCGCCGCGCTCGACATCGCCGCGACCCTGCCCGTACGCCGCACCGCCACCGCGCCCCTGGCGGCCGCGCTGCCGCTGATCCGTATCGACCCCGGCCACGCCGCCACTGCCGATCTGCGCCGGCCCCTGTTGCTCGTCACCGTCGCCGAACTCGACCACACCCAGTTCCTCGTCGACGGCTGGCACCGGCTGTTCCGAGCCGTACGCGAAGGACACGAGCACCTGCCGTGCCACGTCCTCAACGCCCACCAGGAGCTGCAGGTCAGGCTCTGTGGCGGCAGCAAGGCCGCGGCCCTCCGTACGCCGCAGAAGGACGGCGCTCCCGCCCGCCCAGAGCGCCGGCGGCGCGCCAGGCCCCCGGATCACGGCGACGACGACCGGTGATCGGCCACGTGCCACACCAAGGTCAACACCTCCCGCGCACCCCCACCTTCGGAGGGGCACCCATGACCGACACCACGTCCACGGCCCGTTCCTCAGACGGGCAAAGTCACCCTGCTGTGCTACGCCGTCCCCAGCGCACCCTGAGCCCCGCCGAGCGCGCCATCGTCCGGCGCACCCCTCTGCTCAATCTGCAGGGCGCCTTGATCATGGGCATCGTGGACCCCGTACCCAACGCCTCACCGATGAGCGAGGAGGAAGGCTCCTGGGTGCGTAGCCACGTCTGGCCAGATCACTATCAGGACCTGGAACGCAAGTACCCGTGGGGCTTCCGTCGTTGGGCGACCTGCGAGCGGGGAACCTGCTGGAATTGCTTGTCCGGCCGGTGCGATCTGTGTGTGCACCGGCAGGAGGGCAGCCCGTACAGGGACGACAACACCGACTGGCTGCACAACCAGCACGGCCGCTGCATCGCGCCCTTCATACCCAGGCCCCTCGGCGAGCCCTGCCTCTGGTGGTGCCGATGCCCCTGCGCCAAGAACGGCCCCCTGCCCGCCAAGCCAGAGCCGCACTCAGCCGAGCCGACGGACAGCACCGACCACGCGGCCCACAGGGCCTCGCCGCAGGAAGATCACCACGGCACAAGTCACTCGCACACCGACTGGATGCAGAACACCCTGTTTTGACACGACAGCCGCACACCGGCCGCCAGCAACAGGGAGAACACCACCACGAGCACCAGGAGAAGACGATGAGCCCATGGTGGACCTGCAGGGAATGCACGACCTCGAACACCGGCCGCGCTACCTGTCAGGCCCCATTTCAAACGGCAAAGGCCGGTGCCGGTGTCAGTGGTCCGTGCCACAGTCGTACGCCTAGAAAGGGGAGGACATGAAGAGTGTTCTAGCAACAGCTGCCGCCGCGCAGGTCCTAGCTCTGGTGTTCAGCCTGGTTATGTACGAGTTCGCCGACACGTCGTCGTGGTGGAACGTCTATATCCTGGCCGGACCGATACTCCTTGTGGCGGCCTTCCTGCCAAGGCCGAAGAGGCCAAGCAGCAGGACATAACCCAGCCACACCGAGCTCGCCGCCACCGCCCTCACCGACGCACAGTCGGCGCGCACCGCCCAGAAGGAAGAGGCCGGGCGCGGCAACCAAGACCTGGCCGCTCACCTCGGCGCGGCGACCGACGGCCACCTCGACGACTTCCTCGTCCTGCGCCACTTCGACAGCGCCTGACCCGCCACCCCGCCTCCTGCGCGTTCCGATTCCAAGGAGCCCGAGCCCGTGTTCGAGACCGACCCCGCCGCCCTGCTGCTCACCCTGGCAGCCGAGGCCCAACACACCGACGACATAGTCGAGTTGACGCACCTGTTGCGCCGCGGCCACACCGCCTGGTGCGCCGGCATCACCCAGGTCCGCACTGAGGTGATCCATCAGTGCCAGTTCCTCGACGACGACGCGCTACGGGTGCGCTGCGCGGCCGCGGACGCGGCGTGGGAGCCCGGCACGGCGCGCGTCGAGGCGGTCGGGAATCTGGCGTTCGCACTGTGGGACGAGACTCCGGCCGCGATCGCCTACACCGAACTTGAGGCGCGCGCCTCGCACTTCGGCGTCAGCCTGGTCGACGAGAGCATCGAGTGATTCACAACGCTTCTACGACGCCGCGGTCCCTAGGTGTTTTGATCACGAGCGTTGTTGACACTCGGTAGGTCTTGAACATGACGAAGGCCTCCGGTGTGGTGGGAGCTGTCTAGGAACTCACCACACGGAGGCCTTCATGTCTCACCGTAATGCCCGGCTGACCGTCTTCGGTAGGCGCCTGCTGGTCGAGCGGGTCCGCTCGGGCCGTCCGGTCGCCCATGTCGCAGCGGAGATGGGCATATCGCGGGCCACCGCGCACAAGTGGATGCGGCGGTGGCGGACCGAAGGCGAGGCCGGCCTGCACGACCGCTCCAGCCGGCCGCGCACGACACCCCACCGCACCCCGGCCGACATCGAAGCCAAGGTCTGCGACCTGCGGAAAACCCGCAAGCTGGGACCGGCGAGGATCGGCCCCATCCTGGGCCTGCCGGCCTCGACGGTCCACCGGATCCTGACCCGCCAGCGGCTTCACCGGCTGGCCTGGCTCGACCGCCCGACCGGCACCGTGATCCGCCGCTACGAACGCGAGCGACCCGGCGAACTCCTCCACGTCGACGTGAAGAAACTCGGGCGGATCCCCGACGGCGGCGGCCACAAGATGCACGGCCGCGAAGCCGGCCGGCCGATCCGCGGGATGGGCTTCGACTACGTCCACTCCGCCGTGGACGACCACTCGCGCCTGGCCTACAGCGAGATCCACCCGGACGAGAAAGTCGCGACCTGCGCGGGCTTCCTCATCCGCGCGGCCGCGTTCTTCCGCAGTCACGGCATCACCCGCATCGAACGCGTGCTGACCGACAACGCCTGGGCCTACCGCAAAGGCCTGGCCTGGAAGGCCGCCCTGGCCGACCTCGGCGCATCCGGCAAACTCACCCGCCCCTACCGGCCACAGACCAACGGCAAGGTCGAACGCTTCAACCGCACCCTCGCTGACGAATGGGCCTACCTGCGGCCCTACACCACCAACGACGAGCGGACAGCAGCCCTGGCAGACTTCCTGCACACCTACAACCACCACCGCTGCCACACCGCACTCGACGGCCACCCACCCATCACCCGCGTCAACAACCCTCCGGGGCAATACACCTAGGCCGTACCGGTTGACGTTAGCCCACGCCGCATGCGCGATGGACTGCCAGCTGCCAAGCAGTCTCTCCGGCAGGCAGCCGATGCCCAGCTCGAGGCCCCCGTAGACCCGAACGGCCATAGCGGCCCTGGCCGCGATGCCGACCGGATGTAGCGAGCGCGGCGCCGGATCCAGACCGGATCCTAGTCCCCGGGGCCGGCTGCCCAGGTGACCGCGTGGCGCCGCCCCGGGGACGACCGGGCAGCGCCATACTCGAGCAGACGGCCTGCGGGCTGGACACCACACCCATCCTTTGTCATTATCGAACATGTCGCGCTCGGTCAGGGCGCGTCCCGCTCGGGACTGGCTGAAGGGGTTGTGGGTTGTGATGTCTAAGGCCGTACGGCTCGTGGACACCGCACAGATCGTGGATGAGTTCACCACGAGCAAGCCCCGCGTCAGCGCCTGGTCCAACGACCCCGACAGCGGCTTCCCGCCGGTGCACCACACCGAAGGCCGCAAAAAGTTCTGGGAGTACGACAAGGTCGCCGCGTTCTTCGCCTCCCGCACCAATGCGGCGCGTACCCTGCCGGCGTCCGTGCTCGAGGCCGACCAGGACAAGCTGCTCACCAAGCGCGAAGCCAGCCAGCTGCTCGGCTACAAGACAACCACGGTCATCGACGGCTACCGCCGCAACCGTCCCGGATACTTCCCCGAGCCCGACGAGGATGTCGACAAGCCGCTGTGGCGCCGCGGCACCATCGTCGCCTGGGCCAAGAGCCGCCCCGGCAAGGGCCGTCGCACCAGCCACCCGGCAAAGCCCGCCACGCCGCTGCCCGACGTCGACGTCGACGGGGATCCCGACGAGTTGCTGGGCACCGCGCACGCCGCCGCCCTGCTCGGCTACTCCAGCCGGGCCAGCTTCTCCAGCGCCCTCTACCAGGGCCTCATCCCCCAACTGCCCGACCCCGACGTCCCCTTCACACCCGGACGCGGCGCGAAGAAGCTGTGGAAGCGCTCCACGCTGGTCGCCGCGGCCCGCAAGCGCGGCACGCTGCCCCGCCCGGACGAGCAGGACCTGGTCGGCGCCGCGCAGGCCGCGCAGATCCTCGGCTACACCGACTCCACCAGCTTCACCAGCGCCCTCTACCACGGACACCTGCCTGATCTCACCGAGCCCGACGCCTTCGAGATGCGTCAGGGGAGCGACGGACCTCCCCAGCAGCGCCGCTGGAGCCGCGCCCGCGTCGAAGAGCTCGCTCGCCGGCGCACCCAGGCCCCCGACACCGAGGGCTAACCTGAAAGCTGTGGCAGACGGGAGATGGGGTACGACGAACACCCCGGCGGCCCGACTGCCACAACGACGGCCGGCCGCGAGGGACTAACCACCCCTCCCCCGCAGAGCCCCGCTCTGCGGGACCGGCCGTCGCCCCGTTTCTCGTCCGCCCCTTGCACCCGGTCGTGAAGGGCTCCCCGACGTGATCGTGGAACTGCTGACGCCCGGTCCGAGGTTCGCCGCGGCCGCTCACTGGTGAAGGGCCAGGGCTCGTGCCGCTCGACGCACTGGCCTGTCGGCCCCGACGTCAGCAACCGTGCCGGTCGAGTGCGGTGCGGGTGGCGGCGTCCAGCGGGCGCAGCGGTTCGGTGCCGTGCTGCCGCGCCGGACCGAGCCGCAAGGTGACGCCCCCGTCGATGGGGCGGACGGTGAGCTCGCCGTCCTGGGCCACAGTCTGGATCTTGCCCATGCGGTACGGGCTGGTGGCCAGGCAGCCGTCGCCGTACTGACGCTCGTACCGTTCCATCGGCCCGCCCACGTAGAAGTACTCGACAATCGGGACCTGGGCCTTGAACACGGCGATCGCGGAAACGATGGCGATGATGCCGGGGACGGCCGCGGCCGGGCCGTGGTGGTGCTCCAGCAGTGCGAGGGCGGCGTCGCCGTAGGCGAGGGCGCGGTCGCCGACCGCGGCCCGGTCAGTCTGCATCTGGCGGACCTCGGCCTGCCGCCCGGGCTGGATCCGGTATCCGGCGGCCGGATGGAACGTCCTGTTGATCCAGTGCTGTTGAGGCAGACCGAACAGGGGCGGTGCCGGTTGGCTCTCGCCCAGCACGCCGCTGGGCGCCGGGACGTAGAATTCGTATACGTCCTCCCGGTGCCGGTGGGCATGCCGACTGGCCTGAAGGTTCCGCAACTGCGCCACCACCTCGGCTTCGAGAGCGCAGTGAGCGTCGTCGTGCCGGCGCAGCGGGTCGGCGTCCGGGATCGCGCGCCATACCCCGCCCTGACGGCGCAGGGTGTGCTCCTGCCACCCGTCACGCCACCAGCGCGGCCAGATCCGGGCGCGGGGCAGCCGTGCCGGCGGCACACTCCCGCGAACGTGTACGCGCAGGGGGGGCGGTTGCGCCGCGAACGACATCAGCCCGGCAGGCGTAGAGCACGGCAATCGCCGTACTGCGCCGCTGGAAGTCCGTGTCACCGCGCGCCTGTTCGTCGGCGTCGTGCTCGGCAAGGCGCGCCTCGGCAGCGCGGGCTGCCTCTACCTGAGCATGCAGCTCACCCAGCGCGCGCCCACCTGTCACTCAACTGGCGTTTCCCCCTCGTGTTCCTCATGCCTCGAGGTGGCACTGTACCCAGACGCATCAACCCGCATCTGTGCTCCACCCGATCGGGTGGGACGCGGCCGACCTGACCGGTGACATCGTGCGGGACGCCGGGCACCGCCGAGGCGCTGCGTGACCTTCCGGCTGCGGTTCCCGCTCCACCAGTACGACATCTACAAGCAGCTCAACGAAAACGCGCGCCGGAGATATCGCCGTGTGCCTCGTCGATGCTCTGCAGGACCCGCTATCGGCCAGCGAGCCCTATGGCGAAGACGACGGCATCATGCGCACAGTGGCCCGCGGCCACGCCACGGTCGTCCACTGCAAGCAATCCCTGACATCCTCCTAGGGCCTGTCTCTTTGACCGGTGGGTGCCTCGTGGTGGGGGCTGGCTAGTCTGCTGGGATGACGGATAGCGAGCTGGTCGTTGACCTGCGCGGTCGGCCGATCGAGACGCTCAACGATTTCTGGGACGCGGTGAGCGAGCCGTGCGGGTTGCCGGAGTGGTTCGGCCGGAACCTGGACGCATGGTCGGACACGATCGAGACCCGGGGTATCTCTGAGGTGATCGACAGCCATGACGTTCTGATCGTGCACGTCGACCGGCGGGGGCTCTTCGGCGGGACCCTGCGGGAGGCCGAACTCCTGGCCGGCATCTTTGACGGGGAGCAGAACCGGCTCGTCGTGCATGGGCCGGCCTGACGAATCCATAGGGTGCCCTGCTCAACGCCGGGTCCAGATGAGGATGGCAGCAAGGTGCAGTGCGGCTTGGTAGGCGATGGCGAGCTTGTCCGTCCGCATGGCGAGGCCGCGCCACTGCTTGAGTCGGGCGATGCACCGCTCGACGGTATTGCGCACCTTGTATGTCTCGATGTCGAAGCCGGGCGGCCCGCCTCCGGCGCGGCCTCGCCCCAGGCGGTGGCCGATCTGGTCGGCGGGCTGCGGGATGACCGCACGGATGCCGCGTCGGCGGAGGTGCCCGCGGATTGTGCGCGAGGAGTAGGCGCGATCCGCAAGGACGACCGCAGGGCGGGTTCTTGGCCTGCCGAGTCCGCTCCGCGGGATCCGGAGTCCGGCCACGACCGCCTCGAAGGCCGGAGCATCGCCGGCCTGGCCCGCGGTGATGTGGATGGACAGAGGTCGTGCCCGACTGTCACTGGCCAAGTGGACCTTCGTGCTCAGGCCACCACGGGAGCGTCCGAGTGCGTGGTCCTCGGGCTCGGACGGATCGGAAGCCCCTTTTTCCTGGCTCCGGCCGAATGCTGGTGAGCCCGGCAGACGATGGAGTCGACCGAGACTGTCCACCCCACATCGTCATCGGCATCCGCCACTGCAAGGACCGCAGCGAGGACCCGTTCCCATGTGCCGTCCACGGCCCACCTGATCAGGCGTTTGTGGGCGGTCTGAAATGGCCCGAGCTCTCTTGACAGGTCGCGCCAGGGTGAGCAGGTGCGGTACTTCCACGCGATGGCTTCCAAGGTGCGGCGGTGGTTGGCCCACCGTCGTCCACGGACCGGATCGGCTGGCATCAGCGGCTTGATCTGGTCCCACATCGCATCAGTGATCACTAACCGGACGGGCACATCCGATCAACTGACCAACCCATCAAAGAGACACGCTCTAGACCCGCCAGACTCGCAACTGCTCGGCAACCGCGTAGACACTCACCCGCTCGTCGCGCACCTTACGGACCAAGTTGGGCAGGGCCCCGTACGGCGGGTCGACGCCCTCACCGGAGTCGTGCAGGTACTGGGTGGCGATGGCGGCCGCGAACAGCGAGTTGCGAAACGGCAGCGGCTCCAGCCGGGCGATCGTGTGCAGCAGGGCGGCCGCCCGCCAGGCGGCGTCCGGGTCGGAGGTTTCCAGCGTCGGCATGCGCGTCTTGTGACGGGCCACGGCCGCGACCAGAGCGGAGTAGTCCGCGATCGCCAGGTCCTCGGATGTGGCCCGCTCCTGGACGTCCAGGAGCCAGGGCACGTCGATGTAGAGGACCATCAGGCGGCATTCGCTCCCGTCCTGCGGCCGGCGGCCGGAACCTCGTCGGGGAATGCCTCATCGAACTCGCCGCGCAGCGACTCGTAGCGTTCGGCCGCGCCGGCGACGAATCGCTTGCGTGCCATCTCGCGCACGCCGAGGTCGTGCAGGTACTGCTTGAGGCTCTTGCCCTCCGCGGTGGCGGCCGCGCGGACGTCTTCGAGTTCCTCGTCGGTGAACGACACATTCAATGACGGCATACCCATATGGTACCTACTAGGTACCAACCGAGGGGGCAGTGCGCGCAGACGGGCAATTGCCTGCCGCGCCGTCGAACGCAGAGGTTAGTTTTTTTGCCTGGGGCTGGGGTGAGCTCGGGTGCTGAGGCGCACCTCGCAGGGTGCTTCGCGCCCGCGGGCCCACGAGGATGCGGGCAGGGGCGAACCGTCACGCCGGGTGATGACGACTTCGAGTTCGTGGCTCATGGCGTCGGCCCCCGCGAGGTGGTGGATGCCCCCCCGCATCGTTTCCCAGCCAGGTCCACGACGTGCACCGGGCAGCGGACGTCGTCGCTGAACAGGCAGCCGTCAGCGGTGCCAGAGAGCGTTCGTGCGGGGACAGCCCGTAGCCGATGATGAGCGCGGGGCGGGCGACGACGGCGTTCGGGTCCACTCCGAGCACCCCGGTCGCCGTAGCCGGCCTTGGCCGCGCCGTACGGCGCGATCGAGTCGGGTAAGGCGGACTCGTCGTAATGGACTGTGGCGCCGGAGACACTGCGTCCGAGGACATCTGGACCATGCGGGCTCCGCGCCTCTCAGCGAGCATCGCGAGGTGGATAGGCCCGTTGCTGTGATCGCCCAGTCGGGCCCGCCACTCGAGCCGTTGATGACGATGTCCGGGTCCACCTCGGCCATGACCGCGTCCAGGCGCCCTACGTCCCGCAAGGTCCAGGGGGGTACCACCCGGCCTCGAGCCCTACTATCTGCGGCGCGCGGCAGACGGGACTCGCGAGACGGCGTTGTGCACCGCCCGCGATAGCGGTCCACCGGGCGTAGCGGTGATGGGTGCCTCGCCCCATGCACGAGCGGACTGCGTGAGTTGTGGAAGGCTACTCACAGCAGACCACGCTGTTCGGGCGGAAGTTCAGCCCACGATCGTGCGATCCCTTTCCCCTCAGCCCGATTGGAAGTCACGTGACCAACGGCACCAGTGCACCGTTCCGCCTCGTTGTCACCGGTGGCGGCACAGGGGGGCATACCTACCCGGCGCTCACTGCAGTCCGCACCCTGCGCGGACGACTCGCCGGGCAGGGGCGCGGGCTGGACGCCCTGTGGATCGGCACCGCTGAGGGACTGGAGGCTCGCGTCGCCCCAGCCGAAGGCATTGCATTTACCACGGTCGCCACGGGCAAGATCCGCCGCTCGGCGAACCCACTGAAGATGCTCGGACCTGCAAACGTCAAGGACATGGCCCGCGTCCCGCTCGGCGTCGCCCAAGCCCGCGCAAAGATCGCCGAGTTCGCACCGGACGTGGTCCTGGCCACGGGCGGGTACGTCGCCGTACCCGCCGGCCTCGCCGCCCGCCTGTGCCGGCGCCCGCTCGTGCTGCACGAGCAGACCGTGCGGCTGGGACTGGCGAACCGGAAACTGGCGGGCTCAGCGACCCGCATCGCCGTCTCGTCCGAGTCGTCGCTCCCGCTGCTGCCGGAGACGGTGCGCGGGGCCGCAGTGGTCACCGGTAATCCGGTACGCCCGGAAGTCCTCACGGGAGTTGCCGACAAGGCCGTCGCCGCCCTGGGGCTGAACGGCTTCGACCGCCGCCTGCCCACCCTCTATGTGACCGGCGGCGCCCAGGGCGCGCAGCAGATCAACACGGTGGTCGCCGACGCCTTGCCGTGGCTCCTGGAGCGGGCGAACGTGGTCCATCAGTGCGGTCCGGCCCATGTCGACGTACTGCGCGGCGCAGCGGCCTCCCTGCCGGCTGAACGTGCCGGGCGGTACTACCTGACCGGATTCGTCGGGCCGGAGTTGCCGGATCTCCTGGCGCTGGCGGATGTCGTGGTCTCCCGCAGCGGCGCGGGAACGCTCGCCGAGCTCACCGCCCTGGGCAAGCCCGCGGTGTTCATTCCGCTGGCCACGTCCGCGGGCAACGAACAGGCTCACAACGCGCGGCAGTTGGAGCAGGCGCGCGCCGCGGTTGCCTTGGAAGGAGAGGTCACTGCACAGCGGCTGCAGGACGCCCTGGGGCCGTTGCTGACCGATCCGGCACGGCGGGCGGACATGGCGCAGGCCGCCCGCAGGCACGGGCGGCCTGACGCGGCGGAACGGCTTGTCGACCTCCTGTTGGAGGCCGCGCGTTCGGCCTCATAGAGCTCAGCGGGTCACCGCCTGTGGGTGGAGTCGGCCCGGGTCCAGTCGCTGCGCTCGCCGAGACGGTCGTTGTCCCGGCTGTGGTGGGTGACTGCCTGGGTCTCGTCCTGGCGTCGGGGCGTGATCTGGTCCAGGCGCGGCAGGGTGTCGGCCAGGAGCAGCCGGGCGTGACGCATCGTGCGCTCCCACACATCGCGGACCTCGTCGATGGCCGGCCAGATGGAGAAGGTGACTTCGCCGAGGATCGGGCCGGTGTCGACGCCCGGGTCGATCACGTGGAGGGTGGCGCCGTGCAGGTGCTCGCCGTTGCGCAGCGCCCAGTTGACCGGTCGCGTCCCGCGGTACTGGGGCAGCCGGCCAGGGTGGCAGTTGACGATCAGCGTGGTGGTGTCGATCAGGCTGGCTCCGATGATCCGGTCGTATAGGACGCTGACGACGAGGTCACACCGCCCAGGTTCCAGGTCGCGCCAGTTACCGGAGGCGATGAGCCGGGTGTCGGGATGGTGCGTGGCCGTGTGCTCGGACAGGCGCAGATCCCAGTCGGGTTCGGGCGCGTTGGGCACGACGGTGTCCAGGACGGTTCCGGGCAGCAGGGCGAGGAGGTCGCAGGCGTAGGCCGCGAGCGCGCCCTTGCCCAGGACGGCGGCGCGCCTCACCGCAGTGCTCCGCGCACAGCTTCGGCGACGGTTTCGACGTCGTGCCCGGTCATCTTCGGGTGGAACGGCAGGGTGAGGATGCGCTTGCCGATCCGTTCGGTGACAGGCAGCGGCCGGCGCCAACGGGCGAAGGCGGGCTGGAGGTGGTTGGGCGGGTAGTGGGTGCCCACCCCGATACCGTTGTCGCGCAGCGCGGTGAACACGTGCTCGCGGTAGGGGACTTGGACGGCGAACAGGGACGGGACGGACGCGCCGACCTGGACGTCGACCACCTCGATGCCGGGCACGCCGTCGAGGGCCTGCGCGTAGTGACACCACAGGGTGCGGCGCGCGGTTGCCATCTGGGGGAAGTGCGGTAGTTGGGCCAGGCCGATCGCGGCGTTCAGCTGGGAGAGGTGGGCGCGCAGGCCAGGGCCGGAGACGGTGTAGGAAACGCTGCGGGCACGTTCGTCCGGGGACTCGGTCATCCCCAACAGCCGCATCCGGCGCACCTGTTCTGCTTCCTGTGCGCTGCGGGGCACGATCGCTCCCCCTTGCCCGCAGGTGAGGTTCTTGATGGGGCCGAAGCTGAAGCACGTCAGCTGTCCCGTCGCCCCCACATAGCGGCCGTGGGTGCGGGAGCCGAAGGCGTGTGCCGCGTCCTCGACCAGGACGATGCTCCGCGCGCCGAGTTCGTCGCGGAGCGGTGTGAGATCGACGGCCCGGCCGCCGTAGAGCACCGGCACCACCGCCCGGGTGGCGGGCGTGAGCGCGTCGGAGATCTCCTCGGGCCCCGCGCACAGGCTGCCGGCGTTCACCTCGGCGAACCGCGGTGTCGCTCCGGTCGCGCAGATCGCCTGCACGCTCGCACAGAACGTCATGGACGGCACGATCACCTCATCGCCCGGACCGATGCCGGCAACGGCCAGGGCGAGGTGGAGGGCCACGGTGCCCGAGGCGACGGCGACGACATCGTCGACGCCGAGGAAGTCGGCGACGGCCCGCTCGAAGCGCTCGGTCACCTCGCCGTGGCCGTACTGGCCACTGGCCAGGACAGCCTGTACGGCCTCCTCCTCGCCGCCGTATAGGAAGGGGCGGGCGTTCTGCGCGAACGAGGCACCGTTCATGGGGTTGAGGTCAGGCACGGGTGAACTCCTCTCGCTCAAGAATCGGGGCCCACCGGTGGGGGTTCTTGCGGTACCAGGTGACGGTCTCGGCCAGGCCGGCGTCGAACGGGATCTGCGGCCGGTAGCCGAGCTCGTCGGCCGCCTTCGAGCAGTCCATCGCGTAGCGCAGATCGTTGGCCTGCCGGTCGGGGATGTATGTGATCGCGTCCGGGCCCGCGCCGCACAACGCCAGGAGCCGCTCGGCGAGCTGCAGCCCGGTCAGGTCGGTGCCGCCGCCGAGGTTGTAGACCTCGCCTGGACGTCCCCGGCGCAGGACGGCCTCGATCCCGGCGCAGTGGTCCTCGACGTGGAGCCAGTTGCGTACGTGCCGGCCGCTGCCGTGCAGGGTGACGCTGTGCCCGGACAAGAGCCGGGCGGTGAAGAGGGGGATCACCTTCTCCGGGTACTGGCGGGGCCCGTAGTTGTTCGAGGAGCGGGTGACGCACACCGGGAGGCCGTAGGTGCGGTGGAAGCTGAGCGCGACTAAGTCGCTCGCGGCCTTCGACGCCGCGTACGGCACCGTCGGCAGCAGCGGGGACTCTTCGGTCGCGCGCCCGGCCGCCAGCGGCCCGTACACCTCGTCGGTCGAGACGTGGACGAACTTCGTGACGTCGTGCCGTGCCGCCGCGTCGGCGAGGATCTGGGTCCCCATGACGTTGGTCGACACGAAGGTGCCGGGAGCGGCATAGGAGCGGTCGACGTGCGACTCGGCAGCGAAGTGGACGACCGCGTCGTGTGCGGCCATGAGCCGGTCGATGAGGGGAGCGTGCAGGATGTTGCCGTGGACAAAGGTGAGTGCCGGTGCGGTGTCGGCGAGGTTGTGGCGATGGCCGGCGTAGGTGAGGGCGTCGAGCACGGTGACCTTCTCGACGTCGGGTGCCTTCAGCATGCGGTGCACGAAATGGGAGCCGATGAATCCGGCTCCACCGGTGACAAGGACGTGCATGGTCAACCCCGTCTCTGCGATCGGTCACTCATCAGATGTGCGATGACTTGCGGGTGAGGAGGTAGTGCGCGGCCTTCGTCTCCAGGCGTCGAAGGCACGGTGCGCAGCTGTAGAGCGGGGCGTGCTGTCCGCCCCACTGCACCGGGCCGAGCCAGACCACCGGGACGCCGGTGCGCTCGCACCACAGCCAGCACTCGCCGGTGATCCATTCGCGGTCCATGGCCGACCTTTCGTCACTGTTGTGCTGGCTCCGGCCGCCCCGTCAGGGCACGGGACGGAGGGCGGCCGGAGCCTCCTCGAGCCCGGAGCGAAGGACCCGAGGGGTCGTAAGGCCGGCTAGACGTCGCGGGAATCGGGCGGAGCCAGTCCGGGCCGGTCCGTGAGAGGGGCGAGGCTGAAGCGCTCGCGGCAGGGAGCGCATCCGAAGAGGCTGGCGCCGGGGCCACTGGCAGCCTCGATAACTCGGATGAGGCGGGCGTCGTCGCCGTACCTCTTGCACCAGGCACACCGAACACGGCCTTCGGCGACCGAGGCCACCACGTTCGCCAGCAGCCGGCAGGCCATGGCCAGGTTGCCGACCTGCCAGGTCGCCCCGCTGAGTGTTGCCAGCGGGCGGGTGCTGTCCAACACGGTCAGCGCCCAGCCGATGATGCGGGTAACCGCGGAGCGCTGCCCTCCCTCTTCCTCAGGCAGGTCCTTGAGCACGGCACGGGCTTTGGGGAGCAGCACTTGAGCCCATTCTCGAAGCTGCGAGTTCTGCTCGACCGACTGATCGATGGTGGTGACTTCGGGGAGCTTGTCCAGGGCATCGAGGATGCCAGTGGCGTCGAGGGCGGTAGCGCTCATCAATCGCTCCCCTCTGACGCGGCCAACCGGCTGCGCCCGTAATCAAGGAGTTGGGTAATACAGACCAGCCCCTGCGCGCCGTCGGTCGCGTTCACGACGCGCTCACGTCCACTGCGATTTCGGCCCAGACCCTCTTCGCGCTGCGTTGCGCCGTGGGACCGATCAGCTCGTACCCCCACCGCTCACTCATTTGCTCGACGATGCACAGGCCCCGGCCGGACAGTGCGAGCGGGTCCGGATCCTGCATCTCGGGCACGCAATGAGGTGCATGGTCGGTGACCGCGACCAGGACCCGGTCGGCGGCGGTGCGATCAACCCTCAGGCGTACGACGGGGCCCTGCCCGTGACGCACCGCGTTGGAGACGAGCTCGACGAGCAGCAGGGCAGCGACCTCCGCCGTGTCCTTCGGTATGGCCCAGTTCGCGCACGCCGTCCGCGCCAGGCTGCGCGCCGCACGTGCCGTGTGCGGGACGCGCGGGTGAGTCTCGCCGTAGCCGGGGTGCCCGGTCGCCCGTGGCCTCATCTCAGTCATCGCCATGAATCTCGCCTCGTCGCGGTGGCGGTGCCCCAAAGCCGCTCCTCCGTCGGGAGGTTGGGCGGCAAGGGCCGTACCCCAGAGCTAACCGGCTGTGGTGCCGCGTTGTGCATGACGAAGTGGCTCCGGCTGCGCCCGCCCGTACTGACGAATTGACCGTCGCTTGACTATCTGTGGCGGGTGGTCTGCCTCTACCGTGGCGTCGTGGTGGAGAGCAGAAACGAGCTGTTAGCCGCCTGGATGACCGAAGCGGACATGAAGGTGGTGGACCTGACGGCCGCCGTGAACGACGCCATCGGCGACTTCACCGGCCGCCCCGGGACCACGTCGGAGCGCACGGTGTTCAGGTGGCTGTCCGGCGAGAACCAGTGGCCCCAAACCAAGCAGCGTCACGCGCTGGAGGCCATCAGTCGCCTGCCCATCACCGACCTCGGCTTCGTGCCACGAGGGAATCCCAAGCCCACACCCGCACCACCAAAGGACCCCTCCGTGCACCGCCGCCGCTTCTTCACTGCGGTACCCGGCACCGCTCTTGCCGTCGCCGCACCCGCCTCCGCTCGCCCCTCACGCGTGGGCGGTGCCGACGTGATCCGGCTGCGCGACAGCATGGCCCGGCTCGTCGCGCTCGACGCCACGCGCGGCGGGGACACCGCCCTCGAACGCGCCTCGCTCGCCGGAGCCGAGGAAGCACTGCGCCTGCAGCGGCACTCCACCACCCAGCGCGTACGGCAGCGCCTGTTCGCAATCGCCGCCGACTACACCGCCAACGCCGCGTGGTCTCTGATCGACGCCCGGGACCTGGATGCGGCCACCGCCCATCTCGAACGCGCCCTGACCTACGCCGGGATGGCTCAGGACCCCGACATGACGATGCAGGTGTGGAACCTGCGCGCCATGCTCGCCCGCCAACGCGAGGAGTACGGCGAGGCCGTCGCCGCGGCCCAGGCTGCCCAGGCCACGGCCATCACCCGCCGTTCCCCCCTGCACAACTCCCTCGCCCACGCGCGCCTCGCGATCGGCCTGGCCCACAGCCAGGAGCACAAAGCCGCGCTTCGCTCGCTGGGCCGTGCCGAAGACGCCCTCGCCCAGGTCCGCGGCGACCAGACGACCCCGGTGTGGATCGCCTTCTACGGGCCGGCCGAGCTGTACTCCATCACCGCGATCGTCCGCGACCACGTCGGCGACCCCGCCCAGGCCGAGGCCGCCTCGCACCGTGCGCTGGCCGCGCTGCCGGCGTCGTACCGGCGCAACCGCGCAAACGTCACCGCTCGCCTGGCACTCGCCCAACTCCATCAGGGAGAAGCGGAGCACGCCTGTGCCACCAGTGCCAGTGTCTTCGCCATCATGGCCGGCGACCCATTGCCCGGCCGCATGCGCTCGCTCCTCGGCGACTTCCACCGAGATCTGATCACCACGGCACCGGCCCGGCTCGCAGACGAGTGGACCGACCGCTACCGCACCGAATGGAGCACACCCGCATGACCACGGCCAGCGTGCAGCTACGGCATTTCGGACACGACGACCTCCCGCACATCCGGCAGGTGCTGCTGGACGTACACGCCGACGCCTACGCCGACGACATGACCGACTTCGACGAGCGCTTCCCCTGGTTCGTTGACCACTGGGGCAAACACCCCGGCTTCTCGTGCGTGATCGGATACGAGGACGAGCGGCCCATCGGCTTCGCCTACGGCGCCCCGGCCAACCCCGGGCGCGAATGGTGGCGCGAACACCTGAACCCTGCTCCCGAGGACGACTCCACCTTCTCCGTCTCAGAACTGATGGTGGTCCACCTGTGGCGCAAGACCGGTACCGCCGAACGCCTGCACACAGCCCTCGTGTCCGAACGCACTGAGGCCCTCGCTGTCCTCCTAGTCGACCCCGACCACCCCAAGGTCCAATCTCTGTATGAGAACTGGGGCTACCGCAAAATCGGGAACCGGCAGCCGTTCCCCGACTCGCCCAACTTCGCGGTCATGCTCCGCGAACTGCGCAACGCCAAATACACGCACCCGGCCCGCTGACTCCACACGCCAGATCAGGAGCGGCTGCTTCGGCACGATGCACCTCTTGCCCAGTCCGCGTCGAGCCGGCGACCTTCCACGGATACGCCGACGCCTGTGGCCGTCCGTAGTCGTCTGGCGATCAACTCGCTACACCTTCCAGGGAGGGCAGCGCATGTCACGGCTGGTTCTATGGGACATCGACCACACGCTCATTGCGTCACGCGGGGTCGGACGCAAGCTCTCGGCTGCCGCGTTCGAGAAGGTGGCAGGGCAGCCGATGAGAGAACAGGTGGCCATCGACGGAATCACGGAAGCCGTGATCTTCCGGGAGACAGCAAAATTCCATGGCCCGTCGTCGTGCGCGCCATGGTGTCGAAGCCCAGCGGGGGACGATGGCCCACGCTGCGGCTCCTACCGGCGCCGCGACGATCGCCAGCCACAACATCCAGAGCGCGGCCTCAAGTCGGCCCGCCACCGGCTGCTCCGACCCAGAAGAGTTGGCCGCGGCCGCGTGCCAGGCCAACACGTCACTCACCCGCGCGGCTTCCGCTCGCGTACGAACCGCCCGTGTCTGCGCGCCGCACGAGCAGAACGCCCGGAGGAACTCGGTCCCCTCCTGCCAGGTCGCCGACGGGTCGACGGCAATCGTGATCGTGTGATGGACCGGCTCGTCCGTAGTGTGCATCGGCTTTCCGTCCTCAAAAGGGACGGCCAGCACCGTAGTTCACAAGCGCGTCGCTGTTCACCGTAACTGGCAGAGCTGACCGTCCCGCCGCGCAGTCGAACGTCTGAGGTGCGGCCAAGACGCGGCGGACAGACCGCTGCGGTGATGAGTTGTGCGCGCCGTCTCTTCGACATCACTGAGTTGCGGCACCAGCCGCGAGTCCCAGGAACGCGCCGAGGAGCAGGGACGGGCCGAAGGCGATCCGGGTCTTCCCTGTGGCCTTGCGACGGGCGATGAGTGTGATGCCGTAAACGGCGGCGATGAGGTAGCCGGCGAGGGCGCCGTACAGCAGGGCGCTCCATCCGTACCAGCCGAGCACTGCGCCGATGAAGAGGCTGAGCTTCACGTCGCCGAAGCCGATGGAGCCGGGGATGAGGAACATCGCCGAGAACACGGCGCCGAGGGCCACGCAGCCGAGGGCCGCGGTGGTGAACGAGCCTGCTGTGTGCGGCAACTGGCCGGCGACTGCGAGGAGCAGGAGGGCCGCGGCGGCGAGCGGCAGGGTCAGGCGGTCGGGCAGGCGGTGTACGCGGGCGTCCACGAGTGCGAGGACGAGGGCGGGCGGAGCAAGAAGCAACCAGGCGATCAGCTCAGGGTGGGCTCCTACGGCCAGGGCGAGGACGGTGCAGATCGCGGCCGCCAGGGCGCAGACCGCGCTCGCCGGGCGCCAGCCCGGGTAGCGGTGTTGTCCGGTCGGGCATGCGGGCAGGAGCCAGCCGCAGATTCCGCTGGGCAGGAGGTGTCCGTCCGGGCAGGTGGACTGCCAGGTCTCGCCGGCCGGGACCGAGAGGCGGTGGAGTGCCGCCTGAGCGCACCAGCCAGTCGCCGCTCCCCACACGGCCGCGGCCGCGGTCATTGCCAGCATCTGTGTCTCCCCCGCCGATTGCGTGATCTCCATTGTGGATCAGGGAGTTTGCGGGTCGGCCGGCAGTCGGGTGCAGATCGGGCAGAGCTCACCGGGCGCGCCCACAGGGCGCCCGCACAGGCCGTCCTGTCCCGGGCACTCGTGCCGGATCGCGACGGTGCCGACCTTCGTACCGTCCGTCGGTGGTCCGGTAGCCACCGGCGGTCCGGGAGCCGGTGCCTGCTCCCGGGAGCGGTCGGCTGCTGCGAGGTGGGCCAGTTGCTTGAGGCGCCCGCTGACGAGCGCGGCCAGCGAGTGGGTGCGTTCGTGCGGTGCCGGGTAGGGGCGGCCGACGAGCGCCTCGCGGATGTGCTCACGGCTCACCCCGCTCTCCAGGAGGCGGCCGACGAGCGGAGCTTGGTCGGCGAGAGTGTTGCCGGTGGCCAATGCGGCGTGCAGTTCGGGGTGGTGACGGCCGATCGACAGGAGCGCCTGTTCGCCACGGGCGACGGCCGCGGCGTGCGCCGACGCCTCGCGTGCGTGCGGACGCGACGCGGACGGAGGGAGGGGGTTGGTGTTCTGCTGGCTGGTCTTCTTGAAGGTGGTCTTCTTAGGGGGCGGATTTCCCTGGGCAGGTTCAGCCTGCGCAGGGAAATCCGCCTTAGGTTCTGACCTGGGTGTTTGTCCAGACTCATCCAACGGCGGATTTTCCGGCTCAGGTGCTGACCTGCGGCGTCGCGCGCCGAGCGGGGCATCGTCGCCGTCCGGCCGCTCACTGTCCTCCGGGAAGCGGGGCCATGGGGCTTGGGCGACGATCTCGAGGCCCTCGGGCATGTCGGTGAGGTAGTAGCGGGCCTCGCCCAGGCGGCCACGGGCGTCCCGCTCCCGCTCCCGGCGGAGGTATCCGTGCTGCTCGAGTTCACGCAGCGCCGCGCTCAGCGCATCCTTTCCCTCCGGTCCGTTGCGCAGCAGCATCGTCAGCGAGATCCCGAAGCCGTCGCGGTGGCTGAGCAACTCGACGAGGAGGCCGCGCGCACGGCGGGACATCCGGCAGTCGCGTACCGCTTGGTTGAAGACGGTTGTGTAGTGCGCGCCGATCACGTCGATGGCCATCGGGCCGCGCTGAATCATCCCGCCGAAGCCTCTGGGCGCTTGGCTCACCTGGTCACTCCCACCGTCCGGGATCCGATGGCCGGAGTCGGCTGCAGATCGTTGGTCCATGTCGGAGTTGACCCGCTGGCGCGTACCGGATCGCGTACTGGTTCCCCGGCTGCGCGATCACGTTTCCATCACACTGCGTCACCGGCTGACTGGTGCGCAGACGGGTACACGTTCCGTCGGGACAGGGAAGCGCGTACCGCCGAGGCCGCACGGGGTGGGTGCGCACTGTCCGACTGCTGGGTGCGCAGTGGCCGCCGGACTGGGTGCGCGCCATTGGGCGCGAGGCGCTGCGCAGCATGTGGTGCGGTCGGCTGCGCAGTGGGTCGTGACGTTGCGCACCGCGTGGTGCGCAGTGGGTGTGTGTGCGGATGCGCAGAACACGGTGCGCAGCGATTCCAGTGCTCTGCTGCGGCAACTGCGCAAGGTCGGCCGGTGGTGCGCAGATGCCGCAGCGGAACCACACCAGTGACCCGATCCGGCGTCCGATCCCGGTCGTTCGGATGGTCGGCCGGCGCGGGCGTCGTTCGTCACCCACGGCGGCCGGTACGCGTTTTCAGAGGCCCGACAAAGGGCGTGGAAACGCGTACCGCTGGGTGTACCGCGCAGGTCACAGACTCGTCCGGCACTCGCAGCCAGCAAAGTCCCGCAGGCGAGGGCGCCCACTGGTACGCGTTCTTGGGTGACGTTTCTCAGAGGCCGGTACGCGTTCTCGCCGGGGGTGCGGGGCGGGTGTACCGGCCCTCGCCGGGAAGGGCGGAACGGGTGCTCGGGCTCGGTGCGCAGCCTGCGCCAGACGTCGTGGCGCAGGCTCACTTCGGTGGCGGCGAAACTGCGCAGCTGGTGGTGGTGCGACGAGACTGCGCAGCCCTGCGCCAGCGCACGTGTGGCCCGCCGGCTCTCGGCGCGGTCACTGCGCAGCCGGCATCTGGACGGCACCCGCAGGCCACTGCGCAGTGACCGCACCGAGTATCAGGTCCGGTCGTCTGGGCTCCGCGGTCGCCTCACCCGGCACCCTCCGACCGGACGTGCCCGTGTCGCTTCGGGGGCAGTTGGCTACTCGGTGCGTACCGCTGCGCAGCACACTGCGAACTCGCGGCATGCCGGAGACGGTGACGTTCGGTGAGGGATTCACCTCCCGGTGCATGTTCCGTTCAGCAGGGTGCCCGGGGGGTGCCGGGCACCCTGAGTCCGGATCACGGCAGTTCTGCCCGGTAGCCGATGCCGGGCCCCGACGTCACCGCGCCCGGTTGACCGACTTCGTTCGTGGTGCGCGCTCGGTGAGCGCAGGGGCGAAAACGCGTACCGCTCCGCGTACCGGTTTCATCGTGACGCTTTCGCAACCGGGGTCCCCGAAACCGGTGCGTAGACCGGTGCGCGCCACTGGGTTTCGTCATGGCATCAACCGCTTCTGCTGCACAGGAGATCGCCGATGCCAGCATCCACTCACGAGAGTCCGCCGACCGTGGCCGGCCTGGACCTGGAGCGCACCCGACGGCGGGTGCGGATGGGGCGCGCGGGGATGTGGGCCAGCCTGGCGGCTGGTCCCCTCGCTCTCGCCTTCGTCGTCACCCAGCCCAGCGTGCGGGTGGTCGCACAGTCCGCCCCGGCGCCTGTCCGTACGACGCAGACCTCAGTCGCTGTCGATCCGGGCGGGTATGCGGCTGAGTTCGTCGACGCGTGGCTTCGCTCGGACGCCGGCCAGCCCGACAGCAGCTTCGCGGTGCGCGCGCAGCAGCTCGGTCCGGACGTACTGCTGCCCGAGCCAGCCAAGGGAGCAAAGGCGCCGCAGCGGGTGAGCGCGGTGCGCAGCGTGCGGGGCGCGCACGGGCAGTGGTCGGTGACCGTGGCTGTTCAGGACGCCGGCCAGGTGCGGTACTTCGCGGTGCCGCTGGCCGCCTCGTCCTCCGCCGGTGCGGTGACGGTGACCGGGACACCGGCGCTCGTCGCCGGCCCGGGCGCGGTGAAAGCGGCCGCGTCGCCGTACACGGTGGACGTGCCGGACGGGCCTCTGACCGAGACGGTCGGCGACTTCCTGTCCGCGTATCTGTCGGGCAGCGGTGAGGTGGAGCGCTACCTCGCCCCACGCACCAGGTTGACGGCGGTGACGCCGGCGGTCGCCGACCGGGTCGGTCTCGAGTCGGTCAGCGCCCGCGAGAAGACGGCGGCCGGGGAGCAGGTACCGGGCGATAGCACGCGGGTGCACGTCCAGGTCTCCGTGACGGCGCAGAGCGCCGCGGGCCGGTGGCCGCTGTCGTACGAGCTCACGCTCGCGGCGCGCGGCGGCCGGTGGGAGATCGCCGCGCTCACCTCGGGCGGCGGTGAGGAGCAGTGAACGTCCTGCACCAGGTGGTGCTGGCTGGGCAGTTGGACGATCTCGGGAACTCCTGGATTGGCATGGTCAAGGGCTGGGCCGAGGGCGCGCTCAAGGCCGTGCTGGTCGTCATCGTCGTGTATGTGATGGTCACCCGGTTCAGCCTGAAGGCCGGGGTCGGGGCCCTTCTTCTGATGATCCTGGCGCTCGGCTTGTACAGCGCTCGGGAACAGATGGCCGACAAGGTCGAGGACGAGGTCAACAACCCCTCCAAGGGCGCCGCCGAGTTGCACGTGCCCTACCGCGACGGCGAGCAGGATCTTGCGCCGGGCGTACGGGTGCGGGGGCTTGCCCGGGGCGCGGCATGAGCGCGGCCACTACCCCGGTACGCGTGGCCCGCTTCTACACGAGTGCGCGGCAACTGCCCTGGGTGATCGGGAAGTTCTCCGACTGGCGTATCCCGCTGGGCCCGTACAACGCCCTGCAGGTGGCGGTGATGTCGCTGGGCGGGCTGGCGCTGGTCAAGAGTGCCTCGCTGTGGTGGCCCATGGCCGGGCCGGTACCGGTGATCGCCTGGATTGTTGTGATCTTCCTGTGCCGCAAGCACCGGATCGCGGGCCGTACCCCGCTCGGTGGGCTGCTTGGAGTCGCGGCGCGGATCGCCCAGCCTGCCGGGGGCCGGATCGGCGGGCGCCCGGCACGCGATCGCCGCCCGCAGGTCCTGTCCGGCACCTTCACCCTCCAGCACCTTCCCTCCTCCACCGTTGCCGCCGCGGCCGACTCCCCCGCGGCGACCACAAAACGGCGCACCTCCTCGGCCAAGAGCGCGGGCCGCTCGGAGCAGGCCAGCCGGGTGCGCAGCCCCCGCCGCCCGGCCGAACGGAACACAGCCACCCGCCCCGCCACACACGAGCCAGCCGCCGCATCCGCGGGGCGGCGCGCGCTGTCGCCGGTGCAGGCAGCCCTGCTCGCTGCCCACAACACGAAGGGGGATCGCACCTGATGCGCGTTCCGATGCGTCACCTTGCCGGCCATCTGCTGTGGTCCACCGAGGGCCACACCTGGGCCGTCTACCGGCTCCACCCCGCCCCGGGCCAGCCAGGGCACAGCGCCGAGGCAGTCACCGGCCCCTACATCGCCGCCGCTGTGCGTGAGGAACAACTGCAGCGCATCACCCAGCTGGTGCGCTCATTGTCCGGGGAGCCGCGCCTGTTCGGGGTGTGCGCCCAGGTCGACCCCTCCGAGATCGCCTGGCGGATGCTCGATGGTCTGTACGACGCCGACGGCGAACTGCAGCCGGCCGCCCGGCCGTGGCTGGAGCACGTCGAGGCCGCCCTGGAGGACCTGGACGGCCGCGAGATGCACACCCGCACCCTGTGGCTCGCGGTGCCGCTGAACACGGACGAGCGGGCCGCGAAGACGTCGCTGCTGACCCGACATGTGGGCCGCGGCGCGTTCGGCGAGTACGCGGACGCTCTCGGTCTGACCCCCTCGCCCGTCAGCGAGGTAGAGGTGCGCCAGGCGCAGGAGACGGCCCATCAGGTCGAGGCGCAGATGGCCAGCTCCGTCCCGTTCCGTCCCGCGACGCCGGCCGAGATCGTGTGGCTGGTGCAGCACGCCGTGCACCGCGGCCTGCGTGAGCCCCTCCTCGCCGACGCGTCCGCCTCGCCCCTGTACGCGGGCCGGCTACGCCGCGGGGAACTGCACTCGCCCAGTTACGCCGACCTCGGACAGATCCGCCTCGAGGAAGGCGGCCGCCCCCGCAGCGGCACCGCAGCGGCCACAGAGTCGAAGGCCCGGGGATGGCGCGCATCGCACAAGCCCCGCACGCACACGTCGCAGCGGTCCGGCTCCCGGTCGGCACGCCAGTGGTGGAAGGAGTCCACCTCGCCGATCAGGCGCCAGTGGCTACAGGTCGAGTCCCCCGGCGGGACCGGCTACCAGGCTCACCTGGTGCTGACCGAGGCCCCGCCGGCCGTCTCAGCTGCAGCGGCCGATCTCTTCGCGCAGCTCGAAGTCCTCGACTTTCCCGTCGACTTCACCGTCAGCCTTGCCCTGGTCGGCTCCGCCGAGGCCCGCCGCAAGATCCAGGCCAAGCGCACCGAGCTCGTCGACCAGGTCGACCAGTACAGCGCCCGGCCCACCGGCGCCCCCCGCTCGATCCCGGAGGCCGAGCGGGACCTGGACGAGGAGGACACCCGCCTGGCGCGGACCTCGGCCGAGGTCGAGGTGCAGGCGGTCACCGTGCTCGTGGTGTGGGGGCCGAGCGCCGAGCTGTGCGACGCGCGCGCCCGCGCTCTGGAGAAACTGCTCGCCGGATGCGACTACCGGATGGCGCGCCCCACCGGGCTGCAGACCGACTTGTTCACCCTCGGGCTGCCCGGCAGCGCCCGCCCATACGCGGTACGGGAGTTCCGCCAGCACCAGCTCGGCGAGGACTGGGCGATGTCCGGGGCGTTCACCCGCAGCGAGGTGGGCGATCCCACCGGCATGCTGCTCGGCCGCGACCTGGACTGCGGCACCACCCGCCCGGTGTTGATCAACGTGTCGGACGCGCCCCAGCACGACGCCTCCGCGTCCGTGGCCGCGATCGGTGACCTGGGCGGCGGCAAGAGCGCCTTCGAGAAGCTGGTGGAAAGCACGGTCGTGGACCGCGGCGGCCGCGCCATCTGTATCGACCGCACCCCGGCCCGCGAGTGGGCCCGCTTCGCCCGCGGCTCCGCGCCGGGCCGCTACCAGATCATCGACGCCGCCCGCGCCGAGCTGTCCATCGACCCGCTGCGCGTCTTTCCCGGACCGGAGGGGCGCCGCTACGCCCTCAACTACCTCAGCCTGCAGCTGGGGATCCCGCTGATGAGCGTGCAGGGAGAGGTCCTGCACCACGCGGTCGAGCAGAGCGCCGCGCTGCCCGAGCCGTCCATGGCGCAGGTCGTCGAGATCCTCGCGCAGACCGCGGCCGGCGGCGGCGAGCGCGCGGACGCCGCCAAGTCGCTGACCGGCATGCTCCGCCTGGTGTCCACCAACCCCCTCGCAGCAATGATCTTCGACCCGCTGCTGCCGATCACCCGGCTCGACGGTGACGCCACCGCCGACCTGATCGTCATCACCACCACCGGGCTCACTCTGCCGCCCCGCGTGGCGTTCGAGAAGCCCGAGATCCTGCAGCATCAGCCCCTCGAGGCGCTGATCGGCCGGGCCGTGCTCTACCTGATTGCCGCCATGGCCCGCCAGGCCGCCTTCAGCGATCTCGACCGGTTCTGCGCCGTGGTCACCGACGAGATGTACTGGCTGACGAGCTCCGCCGAGGGCAGCGCGCTCGTCCACGAGATCCTGCACGACGGCCGCAAGCACAACGCCGGACTCATCGCAGGTGCCCATGACGAGAAGGAACTGGGCCAAGACCGCAACCTGTTCGCCTACAAGCTCCTGGGGCGCACCGCCGACCGGGACTCGGCCCGCCGTGGCCTGCACTTCATCGGCCTGGACGGCAACGACCAGGAACTGCTGCGCACCGTGACGACCGAGCTGTCCCCCGTCGGCCATCGCGAGCGGGCCGGCGAGTTCCTGCTGACCGGCCCGCGGCAGAACACCGGCCGCATCAAGGTCCACATTCCCTCCGTGCCGCGGATCGACGACCACATCCGCACCACCCCCGGCGACAGCCATGCCGCCTCCGGCGTCCAGGGAGTCTCCGCATGAACCAGTCCCCCACCCACCGCCGCCGTCAACTCGGCGCTAGCACCCTGCTCGTGGCCGTCATCGCCCTACTCGTCGCGGCGATCGTGTTCGTGATCGCCTCCCCGGGTGTGCCGTCCTCCTGGTGGCCGCAGACCGCGGGCGCATTCGCCGCCTCCTCCACCACGACCGCCACGACCACCTCCACGGCCTCCACCGGGTCTCTCCAGGGCGAGGCGCACGGGCAGCAGGACCAGCTGGCCCCGCAGCAGACGTCGAGCGTGTGCGACGCGGTCGTCGGCCCGGCCCACGGCTACTGCCTCGGCGCCCCCGCACCGAACAGCGCGCCGCACGGCCTGAACCTGGCCAAGTCCTGGCCCGTAGGCGTCCTCGCGCTCGGCCTCACCACCCTGTACGCCATGGCACGCCGGCGCCGGGGGCTGTGATGTGGCGCCCGGACCGCGGGACGGTGCGCGCCGTCGGGTTCACCGCGCTGCTCGTGACCGTGTTCTTGACCGTCAACACCTCGGTCGCCTACGGCGCGAGCTCGCAGGATGCGCAGAACGGTCTGCTGTCCCCGCTGGAGGTCACCACTTCCGAGGGCGCCTCCGTCAAGGGATACGAGCTGGGGGCGCAGAGCAGCAGCGTGCTGTCGATCGCGCAGAACACGCAGGTGCTGGCGATGTCCGGGTTGTTCACCGTGGTCCGGGTGGGGGTGGGACTGGCGTGCTGGGCGATCGATGTCGCCTACCGCTTCCCGCTGTTGAAGCTGCTGGCCCGTCCGGCGCAGCGCCTGTCCGACGTCTATACCGACGCGGTCGTCAATCAGCTCGACCTCAAGTCGACGTTGCTGGCGTGGGCGTTCGTGTTCGGGCTGGTGATGGTGGTGCGAGGCAAGCACGCCAGGGGCTGGGGTGAGATCGCCCTCACCTTGGTGATCGGCGCGGTGGCGGCATCGGTGTTCGTCACGCCCAACTTCCTGCTGGGCAAGGACGGTCCGGTGCTGCAGGCGCAGTCCGCGGCGGCCGACATCGCGCAGAAGACCGTCGACTCCTACAGCTGGGGCGGGAAGGTCGCCTCCAGTGATCCGTGCGCGGCTCTGGCCGGGAACGCCATGAACAAGTGCTACGGCGTCAAGGAATCTGCGACGCCCGATGCGGCGAGCATCTCGAAGCCGATCCAGGAGGCGGTCACCAACGCGCTGGTCGTCAAGCCGTACATGCTCCTTGAGTACGGGCGCATCCTCGATCCGTCCAAGCCCGCAGACCGCAAGGCGTATGCCGTTCACCTGAAGTGGGTCTCCGGCGGCTACGACACCCAGGGCAAGGACACCAAAGAGGACGCCGACGATCCGTGCCGTCTACTCAAAGGCCCGGGGAAGAAATACTGCACCCGCGACGAGGGGGACAAGGGCCCGGACACGCTGCCCGAGCTCACCCCCGGCGGCAAGCTCCTCGATGCCGTGGCACCGGTCCTGTCCTCCGACGACCAGAAGTTCGCCGCGTTCCTCAAGGACTTGAAGAACGCCGGGCCGGTCGGCAAAGAGTGCGCCCAGTACGCGGCCGAGCCGTCCTGGTGGCGGGTGGCCGCGGTCGTGATGATCTTCATCGCCGCACTGCTGATCATCGCACTGCTGTTGTCCGCGGCCGTGGTTTTGACCGGGGTGGCTGCCCTGTGCGCAGGGGCCGCGGCGGCCGGCGGAGTCACTTGGGTGTGGGCGATGCTGCCCGGGCCCAGCCGCTCGGCGATGTGGAAGTGGCTGGCACTGTTCGGGATCGCCATGGCGGTGATCCTCGCCGTCGCCACGTTCATCCCGGCCGTCGGCATCACCATCGACGTCATCCTCACCGACGGCCCCGACCTGCTGGCCGAACGCCTGCTCCTCATCGACGTCCTCGCCCTGGTCGGACTCGCCTTCCACCGCCGCCTGCTGGCTCTGATCACCGGCTTCGGGCAGCGGCTGACGCTGCGCATGCGCTACGCGAACATCGGCGGCAGTCACCTGGCGGGCGACTCCCAGCTCGGCGCCGCGCTGGCCATGAGCATCGGCAGCGGCGCCGGCGGATACCTCACCACCGGCTCGCTGCGCGGCCGCGGCGCCACCGGGCTGGGACTGGGCACCGCCGGTCTGCTGCAGGGAGTGCTTGGCGGCCTGAGCGATGGCACCGGGATACCGGGGGACCCCGCGCGGCTCCTCGCGGACGCCAACGCCGAGGCCTCGCGCGGACTTGCCCCGCTCGGCCTCGCCGTGGCCGGCGGCCGCCTCGCGGCCGGAGCGGCCTTCGGCCTCCTGGTCGGCCGACGCCCCGAGGAGGCGAAACTGACGGCCCTGCGCAAGCCGACCGCCGCTGGAGACGACCCCGCCGCGGCAGCGATGGGCTCCAACAGGAATGGCCCCGGCGGTACGCCCGGCGGCGGGCGTCTTAGCCCCCACCGGCCTGCAGGCGGGCCCGCGGACCGCTACCGCGACGAAAACGGCCAGATCAACGACCCCGACACCGGGAACACACTGCACGATCAGAATGCCGACCGCACCCTGCTGTCGACGCGCGCACACAACTCGCTGGTGCGACTGCGGGGTTACCGCCTGGCCTACCAGAGCGGGCGCATGCTCTACGGCGCCACCCTGGCGCTGCCGTCCACCGCCCGCACCACCAAGGCGGGCACGTCGAACGCGACGGCCGATGCACGTCAGCAGCTGCGCGTGTGGGGCAACACCCTGCGCCAGGACGGCCGCGCCTGGACGAGCATGCTGCAACAGCCCGCGGATACCGCACCCTCGGCGAGCCGGCGGCGGATGAGCACCACAGCGGCCTACACCGCCTCCCCCACCGCACGCGCCACAGCCGCCTCCGCGCCGACGGCGCCGTCACCACCAGCCGGGGGCGGGGCCGCACAGCAGAGCACCGCGCCGTGGCCGCTCGCAACAAGGCCCGCGCCGCGGCCCAGGCCGAACCCCGTCAC
>NZ_JAAGMG010000298.1 GCF_010548525.1 Streptomyces sp. SID14478 | reverse complement strand
CGCAGAAGTGCCCGTTGAAGTGCGTGCCGATCTCGTGGCCGTCGAGCCAGGCCTGATGGACGTACTTCAGCGTCTCCTTGACGTGGCTGTCGGTGAGGTAGCCGATGTCGGAGGCGCCTACGGGGTTGTTCGGCGGGCGGTACAGGCGCTTCTTCGACTCGGGCAGGAGGTAGAGGCCCGAGAGGAAGAAGGTCATGTGGGCGTTGTGTTCGCGGGCCAGTTCCAGGAAGCGGGGGAAGAGGCCGTTGCCGACCTCGCCCGCGCCGTCCCAGGAGAAGATCACGAACTG
>NZ_JAAGMG010000822.1 GCF_010548525.1 Streptomyces sp. SID14478 | reverse complement strand
ACCGCCCACCATGCGCAGCTGGTTCACGCCCCTGAGCCCGAGCTTGACCCGCAGGTTGTAGGCACCGGTACGGGTGGTGTTCATCGACACCGGAAGGTACTTCCACACGTTGCCCTGCTTCTGCTGCAACGTGACCCGCGTGCCGGCCCTCATGTGCGCGGACTGCCCGTAGATCCGAAACTCCTGCCAGAGCTTGACACTGCTGGCCGTGGCCCTGGCCGTCAACGTCGGCCTCACAGCGGCAGACGCAGCATCCTGACTCTGCTGCGGCGCCGCCACGGCCACACCCACAGCCGGCCCCACGGCCACGGAAACGGCCGTCACACCAGCCAGCAACACAGCCTTGCAACCCATCTGCACACTCCCTGCGTCAATTCCCCGTGCCCTGCGAGGGCCGCCACCGTACGCACGCGCCCACGCGTCAACTCCGGTGACACACGAGGAAAACATGCGGCCACCATCCAAATGGCTCCACAGCCCTGAGGCTGAGATGAGCGAAGGAACCAATCTCGGGTGGGTGCCGCGCGGACCAGGGAATAGCCGATGGCTCGCGTGACCCGAAGCCCGCCACCTCGAAGCCCTCGACACCGACACCACCCACGTCGTCTTGGCGAACGTCACGAGCGACGAGGTGCCGACATCATGAGGCTGAACCGCAGGGCGCCCGGGGCCCAGCACATACGCCCGTTCGATTGCCCGGAGGAGCTCCTTTTGCCTCACGTGTTTAGGCCGTGATGAGCCCTGGGGCGCCGTGTTGGGGGCAGCTCCCGCGGCACGGGCGGTGCGGGTGTGGAGCTCAGCAGGCGTGCTCGCGGATGGTCTGGCGGGTGTGGCTGTCAGCCGGGATCAACTTGTCCTTGCCGTCTTCAAACCGCAGGGCTTCGTTCTTGGTGTCGTCCTGAGACCGAATCTCGAGCGGGGCGCCGGTTTGTGCCTTGTCGGCGTGCACGATGTGCACACGGTCGCTGGCGTAGGGGGTGTCGGCCAGGCACTGGCCTGCACCTCCGTAGCTCCTGGCGTACAGGCCGTGCGGGTCCGTGAAGGCCCACGCGGACAGGGTGGCGGCTGCCACGGCTATGACGACACCAATGGCTATGACCGAGCTCAGCGACCGGGCGGCTGCGGTGCGGATGCGCTGCTTGAGGGCCCAGGTTGCCCACGCTGCTGCGCCCACGGCTATTGCTGTCGCCACGATGGCCAGGGCGATGAAGTCGATGAGGGCGTTCGCGTCGAGCTGGGCTCTCTGCCAGACGACGACAGCGGCTGTGATCATGCCTGCGGCCGCGAGGGCGCTGGTCACACGCAAGGTGGGGAAGGCTCCGGGGCGGACGTTCGTCTGGTGCATAGCAGTACCTTCAAGTGCGCTTACTTTGTGGGGATGCCGTTTGCCCGTGGGGAAAGCGGCGCGTCATCTCGGCCGGATGCGCGCGTTCACGCCCGCCAGCTGCGTGCCTGTCTCTCTACGGTTTTGGCCGCCCACCACCACATGACGACAGAGACCATGAGCACGACTCCGCCAGCTGCTGCCATGAGGTCCGCTGGCATCAAGTACGTGATCCCTGGGCGGGACACGGGTCTGGCGAGCCAGGCGGCGATCACGGTACCAGCAACACCAGCAATGGTCAGGGGGGCGATGACCACTCAGGCTGCGGGAGATCGCCCGCCGCCGACAGGCGTTTGGCCGACGCGGTGCCGAACACCTCGCGCTGGGCGCCACCAACGGCGCCTGGTCACCCTCACCACGCTCGCCGACATCAAGCTCGTCCTACGCAGACGTCCCGCATTCCGCGAAGCCCCCATCGACCGCGACGCGTCAACAATGGATGGGGGGTCAGAAGTGCCCAGAGTGACGCGGAACTGCACACGGTATCTGCCGCAGGATGTCGAACCTCATGGAACGTGCCCATCCGCACGTCGGGGCGGACCTTGCAAGGACTGCGCACTGAACAGCCCAGCGAAGCCATGACAGGTTCCGGCCTTGCAGCCGGCCTACGCACGGTTCGCTTCCTATGTGAGGGCCCGGGGTGTGCACCACTGCCGCCGGTTCAAGGGGCCGGCTCCGGGCCCTCACAGTGAGCTTGCCCCCAAGTGAGGGCACGCGCACGCTCGCCAGTTTCAACGCGAGTGGCTGGCGGCTTGTTACGGCCTTGGAGTGCGCGGTCGGCGCCTCCGACGCGTCTGCACGGCTCAGCCTGATAGGCGAGGAACCGTGTCTGCTGCGAACTGCCGCTTGCTCGCCGTGATGCGGTCAACATTGTTGGCCCCCATCCACCCACGAACCCGGCGTAACTTACCCCGTTGGGCGGGCGTTAGGCTCTGCAGCGATCGCTCGGTCCCCGTAGGGGAGACTAACTGATGGTTTCAGAATGAGGTGCGGAGTCGTCTCAAGCAGATGATGCTGCAAGCGAGTTGGAGGAGACCCAGGTGTAGGTCTGCGCGTGTCTCATAGCGGATCCGCAGGCGTTTGAACTGGTGGAGCCAGGCGAATGTGCGCTCCACGACCCAGCGGGTCTTTCCCAGGCCCGAGCCGTGCGCGGTGCCTCTTCGAGCGAACTTGGGTGTGATGCCGCGAGACCGCAGAAGACGGCGGTACTTGTCGTAGTCGTAACCCCGGTCGGCGAACAGCCGGCCCGGCCGGTGCCTGGGCCGCCCGCGGACACCACGGATGCGGGGTATCGCATCGAGCAGGGGCACCAGCTGCGTGACATCGTGGCGGTTCCCGCTGGTCAGCGAGACGGCCAGCGGGGTGCCGTGCCGGTCGACGATCAAGTGGTGCTTGCTGCCGGGCCGGGCCCGGTCGACCGGCGAAGGTCCGGTGTGAGCCCCCCTTTCAGCGCCCTCACGTGCGAGCCGTCGATCGCTGC
>NZ_JAAGMG010000592.1 GCF_010548525.1 Streptomyces sp. SID14478 | reverse complement strand
CCGGATGATGATGTTCGGTCTGTACGCGATGGACGGCGAGGTCCCCTTCCGCACCATCGCCTTCCACGGCATGGTCCGCGACGAGCACGGCAAGAAGATGTCGAAGTCGTTCGGCAACACCGTCGACCCGCTGGACTGGATGGACAAGTACGGCTCCGACGCGCTGCGCTTCACGCTCGCGCGCGGCGCCAACCCCGGTACGGACGTGCCGATCGGCGAGGACTGGGTCCAGGCGTC
>NZ_JAAGMG010000821.1 GCF_010548525.1 Streptomyces sp. SID14478 | reverse complement strand
TTCCAGCGGCGTACGTGCACGTCCTGGCCCCGCAGCGCGACCTGGTCCTCGCCGCTCCCGCCGGTCAGCACCCCGGCGAGCGAGCGGACGATCGCGTCCGTGGACCCGGCGGGCACGTCGATCAACCCGCCCCACAGGCCGGGGTGTTCGAGGGCGACGACCCGGCCCAGGCCCCACAGGGCCTCGCGCGCGGGGTCGCCGGGACGCTCGTCGGCCGCGGTGACCTGGACGTCCTCGGTGAGGCACCACAGCGCGCCGTCGAGCCCGGAGTCGGTGAACGCCTGGGCGAGCACGACGGTGTCGCCGAGCGAGGGCAGGCCGAGCGGCGTGCCGATGTCCGCGCCGTTCTCGTCGACCGCCAGCAGGGACAGCACGCCGACCCGGTCCGCGTCCCCGGCGGCGT
>NZ_JAAGMG010000591.1 GCF_010548525.1 Streptomyces sp. SID14478 | reverse complement strand
GGCTCGGCGCGGGCGCACCGGAGGACGGAGCCGACGAGGGCGGGGCCGAGGCTTCCGCCTCCGTGAGGGCGCCGGTGATGTCCGGCGCGGCCTGGGCGTCGCCACTCCCGGAGGACTCGGTGCCGAGTTCGGCGAGGCTGAGGCCGCCGGCCGCGAGGGCCAGGCCCGCCGTCGCGAGGAGGATGCGCCCGCGGCGTCTGCGGTGCGCCCGGCGGGAGCG
>NZ_JAAGMG010000297.1 GCF_010548525.1 Streptomyces sp. SID14478 | reverse complement strand
TCACCACCTCTCCGGCTGAGATGGAGTGCAAGAAATGAAGGAAAAGTTCCCGCTCCGCCCGCATCAGATTGAAGCGGTGGACGCTGCCGTGGCAGGTCTCGATATTCCTCCGGGAATGAGAATTCCCCCGCAGGGTTTGCGAGGAACGGTGGTCAGTGCGTGCGGTACGGGTAAGACGTTCATCGGTGCTGCTGCGGTCCGTCGTCTGGCGCCGGGCGGGCGCGTTCTCGTGATGGTGCCGACTTTGGCCCT
>NZ_JAAGMG010000208.1 GCF_010548525.1 Streptomyces sp. SID14478 | reverse complement strand
GTCCTGGGCGCGGCCCTCGCCGCCGACGAGCCGCAGATCGCGGTACGCGGCACCCGGCTGTGCGCGCCCCGACTGGCCCGCGTCACCGGCCAGGTCCCGGACGAGCCCGACGTGTTCGCGCCGCAGGGCACGGTGCTGCTCACGGGCGGCACCGGCTCGCTCGGCGCCCTCGTGGCCCGGCACCTGGTCACCCGCCACGGCGTACGCCACCTGGTCCTCGCCGGCCGCCGCGGCCCCGCCGCCGAGGGCGTACGGGAACTGGTCGCCGAACTCGCCGAGCTGGGCGCCGAGGTGGCCGTCGTGGCCGCCGACGTCTCCGAGCGCCGCGACGTCGAGGCCCTCCTCGCCTCCGTACCGAACACGCATCCCCTGACCGGCGTGGTGCACCTCGCGGGCGTCCTGGACGACGGCGTGATCGCCACCCTCACCCCCGAGCGTCTCGCCGGCGTCTTCGCCCCGAAGGTCGACGCCGTACGCCACCTCGACGCGCTCACGCGCGGCCTGGACCTGGACGCGTTCGTCGTCTTCTCGTCCGCCGCCGCCCTCATGGGCTCGGCCGGGCAGGGCAACTACGCGGCCGCCAACGCCTTCCTCGACGGCCTGATGGCCCAGCGCCGCGCGGCCGGGCTGCCCGGTCTCTCCCTCGCCTGGGGCCTGTGGGAGCAGGCCGACGGCCTGACCGCGCACCTGAGCGCCGTGGACCAGGCCCGCATGAACCGCGGCGGCGTCCGCGCGCTGACCCCGGCCGAGGGCCTGCGCATCTTCGACACGGGCCTGCACATGGGCCAGGCGCTCCTCGTACCGATCAAGCTGGACCTCAAGACGCTGCGCGGACAGGCCGCGGACAGCGGGGGAGTGCAGCACCTGCTGCGCGGCCTCGTCCGGGCGGGCCGGCGCACCGCGCGGGCGGCCGCCGGGGACAGCAGCGCCCTGGTGCGCCGGCTCGCCGGACTGTCCCAGGGCGAGCAGGAGAGCGTCCTGCTGTCCGTGGTGCAGGCCGAGGCGGGCGCCGTGCTCGGCTTCACCAGCCCCGAACTGACGCAGGGCACCAAGGGGTTCAGCGACATCGGCTTCGACTCGCTGACCGCCGTCGAGCTGCGCAACCGGCTCGGCGCGGCGACCGGCGTCAAGCTCCCGGCGACCCTGATCTTCGACTACCCGACCCCGCAGGCCCTCGCCGCCTACCTGCGCGAGGAGCTCGGCGACAGCGCGGCCACCGACGTCCCCGCCACGACCACGACCTTCGCCGCGGACCCGGACGAGCCGATCGCGATCGTCGGCATGGCGTGCCGCCTGCCCGGCGGGGTCACCGGCCCCGAATCCCTGTGGCGCCTGGTGCAGGAGGGCCGCGAGGGCATGTCCGCCTTCCCGGACGACCGCGGCTGGGACCTGGACGCCCTCTTCGACGACGACCCCGACAAGGCGGGTACGTCGTACGCCACCAAGGGCGGCTTCCTGGAGGGCGCCGGGCTCTTCGACGCGGGCTTCTTCGGGATCTCGCCGCGCGAGGCCCTCGCGATGGACCCGCAGCAGCGCCTCCTCCTGGAGACCGCCTGGGAGGCCCTGGAACGCGCGGGCATCGACCCCGACACGGCCCGCGGAGACAGCATCGGCGTGTTCTCCGGCGTCTCCATCCACGACTACGTCGAGTCCCTGACGCACCTGCCCGCGGAACTGGAGGGCTTCGCCACCACCGCCACCGCCGGAAGCGTGGCATCGGGCCGCGTCTCGTACGTCTTCGGCTTCGAGGGCCCGGCCGTCACCGTGGACACGGCCTGCTCCTCGTCCCTGGTCGCGATGCACCTTGCCGCGCAGGCGCTGCGGCAGGGCGAGTGCTCCATGGCGCTGGCCGGCGGCGTCGCCGTGATGGGCTCGCCCATCGGCGTCCTCGGCATGTCACGCCAACGCGGCCTGGCCGCCGACGGCCACTGCAAGGCGTACGCGGACGACGCCGACGGCACCATCCTCTCGGAGGGGGTCGCCCTGGTCGCCCTGGAGCGCCTGTCGGTGGCCCGCGAGCGAGGCCACAAGGTCCTTGCGGTCCTGCGCGGCAGCGCCGTCAACCAGGACGGCGCCTCCAACGGTCTCACCGCCCCGAACGGCCCCTCCCAACAACGCGTCATCCGCAAGGCCCTGGCCGGCGCGGGGATCGCCCCGTCCGAGGTGGACGTCGTGGAGGGCCACGGCACCGGCACGGTCCTCGGCGACCCGATCGAGGCGCAGGCGCTCATCGCCACGTACGGCAAGGGGCGCGACCCCCAGCAGCCTTTGTGGCTCGGCTCGTTGAAGTCGAACATCGGACACACCCAGGCCGCCGCGGGCGTCGCCGGTGTGATCAAGATGGTGCAGGCGCTGCGCCACGGCGTACTGCCGCCCACGCTCCACGCGGGGCAGCGCACGACGAAGGTGGACTGGTCGGACGGCTCGATCGAGCTCCTGACGGAGGCGCACGAGTGGCCGCGCGCCGGCCGTCCGCGCCGGGCCGGGGTCTCGTCGTTCGGCATCAGCGGCACGAACGCGCACCTGATCCTGGAGGAGGCGCCCGAGGACGCTCCGGGGCTGGGCTCGGTCCCGGACACGGATGCGGACAGCACCGCGGGAGCGCAAGCGGGTGGGGATGCGGGTGTGGATGCGGGCGGTGCGGTGCCGCTGGTGGTGTCCGCGCGCAACGCCGCATCCCTGGCGGGGCAGGCCGAGCGCCTCGCCGCCTACGTCGAAGGGGCCGAAGGGATCTCCCTGGCGTCGGTGGCCGACGCGCTGGTGACGAGCCGGGCGCTGCTGGGGGAGCGGGCAGTGGTGGTGGCCGCTTCGCGGGAGGAGGCGCTGGCCGGATTGCGGGCGCTGGCCGCTGGCGAGAGTGCGGCCGGTGTCGTCTCGGGTTCGGGGACGTCGGGCAAGGTCGTGTGGGTGTTCCCGGGCCAGGGGTCTCAATGGGCGGGCATGGGGCGGGAGTTGTTGGACTCTTCGCCGGTGTTCGCGGAGCGGATCGCTGAGTGTGCGAGCGCTTTGGACCCGTACATCGACTGGTCGCTGGTCGACGTGCTGCGCGGGGAGGTTTCGCCGGAGTTGCTGGAGCGGGTGGATGTGCTGCAGCCGGCGAGTTTCGCGGTGATGGTGGGGCTTGCGGCGGTGTGGTCGTCGGTGGGTGTGTTGCCAGATGCGGTGGTGGGTCACTCGCAGGGGGAGATCGCGGCGGCGTGCGTCGCGGGTTCTCTGTCCCTGGAGGACGCTGCCCGGGTCGTGGCGCTGCGCAGTCAGGCGATCGGTGAGCGGTTGGCCGGTCGTGGAGGTATGGCGTCGGTGGCGTTGAGCGAGGCGGAGGCGGTTGCGCGTCTGGGGCGTTGGGCGGACCGGGTCGAGGTGGCCGCGGTCAACGGCCCGCACTCCGTCGTCGTCGCTGGTGACGCGGAGGCCTTGGACGAGGTGCTTGCGGCCCTGTCCGCTGACGGTGTCCGGGTGCGTCGCGTGGCGGTGGATTACGCCTCTCACACCCGGCACGTGGAGGACATCGAGGACGTCCTCGCCGAGACCCTGTCCGGTATCGAGGCGCAGGCGCCGCTGGTGCCGTTCTACTCGACGGTGACGGGCGGCTGGGTCGAGGACGCAGATGTCCTCAATGGCGCTTACTGGTACGGGAATCTGCGGAGCCAGGTCGGCTTCGGCCCGGCTGTCGCCGAGCTGGTCCGGCAGGGCCACGGCGCGTTCGTCGAGGTCAGTGCGCACCCCGTCCTCGTCCAGCCGATCACCGACATTCTCGATGAGAGCGACACCGGCACCGCCACCGTGGTGACGGGCTCGCTGCGTCGTGACGACGGTGGTCCGAGCCGCCTGCTGACGTCGATGGCCGAGCTGTTCGTGCGCGGCGTCCCCGTGGACTGGACGGGTACCCTGCCCGCCGACGCCACGGCCGCAGAGGTGGACCTGCCCACGTACGCCTTCGACCACCAGCACTACTGGCTGCACACGGCGGGCGCCGCCACCGACGCGGTGTCGCTCGGGCAGGCGGCGGTCGATCACCCGCTGCTCGGGGCGCTGGTCCGACTGCCGCACTCCGACGGCCTGTTGTTCACCTCGCGGCTCTCCCTCGCGTCCCATTCCTGGCTGGCCGACCATCTCGTCGGCGGCTCTGTCGTGCTCCCCGGCACGGCCCTGGCCGAGCTGGCAGTGCGGGCCGGTGACGAGGCAGGCTGCGGGGTTCTTGCGGAGCTCGTGACCGAGGCGCCGCTGATCGTCCCGGAGCGCGGTGGCGTACGCGTGCAGGTCGCCGTGGGCGGACCGGACGAGAACGGCACGCGCACCCTGGAGATCCACTCGCAGCGCGAGGACGCGACCGACGAGGGCGACGCCTGGACGCGGCACGCCACCGGCACGCTGTCGGCCGCGGCCACCCGGCCCGGCACGGACTTCGACTTCGCCGCCTGGCCCCCGGCCGGCGCGGAGCCCGTCGACGCCGACGGCTTCTACTCCGGCCTGGCCGCGCAGGGCTACGAGTACGGCCCCGCCTTCCAGGGCGTACGCGCACTGTGGCGGCGCGGCGAGGAGGTCTTCGCCGAGGTCGCCCTGCCGGAGGAACAGCGAAAGGACGCTGCGGGGTTCGGCATCCACCCGGCGCTGCTCGATGCGGCTCTGCACGCTCACGCCCTGGGCGGCGCGACGGTCGGCGGCGACGCGGTGCGCCGGCCGTCCGACTGGAACGGCCTGGTGCTGCACGCCGTCGGCGCCTCCGCCCTGCGCGTCCGCCTGCGGGCCGGTGGCCCGGACCTGCTGACGCTGGAGGCGGCGGACGAGACCGGTGGCCTGGTGGTGTCGGTGGACTCGCTGGCCCTTCGGGAGCTGACCGCCGAGCAGCTGGCGGGCGTCGGTGGCTCGGCGGTCGCCGAGGCGCTGTTCCAGGTGGACTGGAGTGAACTGCCTTTGACGCAGCAGGTGTTGGACGTGCCGTCCTGGGCGCCGGTGTCCGGTGCGGAGGACGTGGAGGGTCTGGCCGGGGGCGTACAGGTAGCGGTTTTGGAGGCGGTCGGCGGGGATGGCGAGGGCGCTGTATTGGCGTTGTCCGCGCGGGTGTTGGGGGTGGTGCAGGCCTGGCTGGCTGCTGATGGGCTGGACGATGTGCGGCTCGTGGTGGCGACGCGGGGTGCGGTGCCCGCTGGTGACGGCGCGGTGATCGATCCGGCCGGTGCGGCGGTATGGGGACTCGTACGCGCCGCCCAGTCCGAGAACCCCAACCGGATCGTCCTGATCGACACAGACACAGACACAGACACAGACACAGACACAGACACAGACACAGACACAGACACAGACACAGACACTGAGACAGAGGCAGGTGCTGGCGCAGGCGCGGGCGTCGGTGGACTGGGAGCAGTCCTGGGCGCGGCCCTCGCCGCCGACGAGCCGGAGCTCGCGGTGCGCGGCACGGGCCTCTTCGTACCGCGCATCGCGCGCGCTCAAGTCACCGCGGCGCAAGGCGTGTTCGGCCCCGAGGGTACGGTCCTCATCACCGGCGGCACCGGATCCCTGGGCGCACTCGCGGCCCGGCACCTGGTCACCGAGTACGGCGTGCGCAACCTCGTCCTCGCCAGCCGCCGGGGCCCCGACGCCGAGGGCGCCGGGGAACTGGTCGCCGAGCTGACCGGGCTGGGCGCGGCAGTCTCCGTCGTGGCCTGCGACGTCTCCGACCGCGACCAGGCGGCCGCCCTGCTGGCCTCGGTCCCGCAGGAGCATCCGCTGCGCGGCGTGCTGCACACGGCCGGTGTCCTGGACGCCGGTGTGATCGGGACCTTGACCCCGGAGCGCCTGGCGAGGGTGTTCGCGCCGAAGGTCGACGCGGTCCGTCATCTCGACGAGCTGACCCGGGGCCTGGATCTCGACGCGTTCGTCGTCTATTCGTCCGTCTCGGGCGTCTTCATGGGTGCGGGCAGCGGTAGTTACGCGGCCGCCAACGCCTATCTCGACGGTCTGATGGCCGAGCGTCGCGGGGCCGGGCTGCCCGGTCTCTCCCTGGCCTGGGGGCTGTGGGACCAGTCCGGCGGCGGCATGGCGGCCGACACCGACGACCTCGTCCGGTCCCGGATGGGCCGGCGCGGAGGCCTGCAGATCATGAGCACGGCCGAGGGCATGCGGCTCTTCGACGCCGCGGTCGGATCCGCACGGTCCCTCCTGGTACCCGCCAAGCTGGACCTGCGCGCGGTGCGCGCCGACGCGGCGGCCGGCGGGGGAGTGCACCACCTGCTGCGCGGCCTGGTCCGCGCGGTCCGGCAGCAGGCGCGGACAGGTACCGCCGGCGACGGCGGGCTGCTGCGCAAGATCTCCGGACTCGGCGCCGCCGAACAGGAGAAGACCCTCGTCGACCTGGTCCGTACCCAGGCCGCGGTCGTACTCGGGCACGCCGGGGCGGACGGGGTACCGGCCGACATCGCGTTCAAGGACACCGGCTTCGACTCGCTCACCGCGGTGGAGCTGCGCAACCGGCTGCGCGAGGCGACGGGCCTGAAGCTGCCCGCCACCTTGGTCTTCGACTACCCGAACCCGCAGGCCCTGGCCCGCCACCTGCACGCCGAACTCGTCCCGGACGGCGGCACGGCCGGCCCGGACGTGGACGAGGTACGGCTGCGGCACGCGCTCGCCTCCCTTCCGCTGGCCCGCTTCCGGGACGCCGGACTGATGGACGCCCTGGTCGAGCTCGCCGCCCTCGGCGACAGCGATCCGGCGACCGCCGCGCCCGACGACGCCGGTGAGGAGACGGCGGTCGCCGACCTGAACGTCGACGACCTCGTCCACCTGGCGCTCGGCGACAACTAACTCCGCGACACCGGAAAGATTGGGGATTCAAGTGAGTGCGTCGTACGAAAAGGTCGTCGAGGCGCTACGGGCATCGCTCGAAGAGGTCGGCTCGCTGAAGAAGCAGAACCGCCGCCTCGTCGACGCTTCCCGCGAGCCGGTGGCCGTGGTGGGCATGGCGTGCAGGCTGCCGGGCGGAGTGGCGGGCCCGGAGGACCTGTGGAACCTGGTCCGGGACGGCCGCGACGCCGTGACGGGCTTTCCGGACGACCGCGGCTGGGACCTGGAGGGCCTGTTCGACCCGGACCCCGAGCGCGCGGGCACCTCGTACACGGACCGGGGCGGCTTCCTCCACGAGGCGGGCCTCTTCGACGCCGGGTTCTTCGGGATCTCGCCGCGCGAGGCCCTCGCGATGGATCCGCAGCAGCGGCTGCTCCTCGAATCCTCCTGGGAGGCGCTGGAGAGCGCCGGCATCGATCCGCTCTCGCTGAAGGGCGCCGACGTCGGCGTGTTCACCGGGCTGTTCGGCCAGGGCTATGTCGCCCCCGGCGCCAGCGTGGTGACACCCGAACTGGAGGGCTTCGCCGGCACGGGCGGATCCACGAGCGTGGCCTCGGGCCGCGTCTCCTACGTCCTCGGCTTCGAGGGCCCGGCCGTCACCATCGACTCGGCGTGCTCGTCGTCGCTCGTGGCCATGCACCTCGCGGCGCAGTCGCTGCGCCAGGGCGAGTGCTCCATGGCGCTGGCCGGCGGTGCGACGGTCATGGCCAATCCCGGTGCCTTCGTGGAGTTCTCGCGCCAGCGCGGCCTGGCCGGTGACGGCCGCTGCAAGGCGTACGCGGACGGCGCCGACGGCACCGGCTGGGCCGAGGGCGTCGGCGTGGTCGTCCTGGAGCGCCTGTCGGTGGCCCGCGAGCGCGGCCACCGGATCCTGGCGGTCCTGCGCGGCAGCGCGGTCAACCAGGACGGTGCCTCCAACGGTCTCACCGCCCCGAACGGGCCAGCCCAACAACGTGTGATCCGCGGGGCGTTGGCGAGCGCGGGCCTCAACGCGTCGGACGTGGACGTCGTGGAGGGCCACGGCACCGGCACGGTCCTCGGCGACCCGATCGAGGCGCAGGCGCTGCTCGCCACGTACGGCAAGGACCGCGATCCCCAACAGCCCTTGTATCTCGGCTCGTTGAAGTCCAACATCGGGCACACCCAGGGCGCCGCGGGCGTCGCCGGTGTCATCAAGATGGTGCAGGCGCTGCGCAACGGCGTGATGCCCGCGACCCTGCACGTGGACGCCCCGACGTCCCAGGTCGACTGGTCCGCGGGCGCCGTGGAACTGCTCACCGAGGCGCGCGAGTGGTCGAGCGACCGCCCGCGCCGGGCGGGCGTGTCCGCGTTCGGCGTGAGCGGCACGAACGCGCACCTGATCCTGGAGGAGGCGCCCGCCGACGCGGCACCGCAGCCCGAGGAGACGGCCGCGGGCGGTGTGGTGCCCCTGGTGGTGTCCGCGCGCGGCGCCGCCTCGCTGGTGGGCCAGGCCGAGCGCCTGGCGGCGTTGGTCGAGGACGGCGAGGAGCTGCCGCTGGCGGCGCTGGCCGGGTCGTTGGTCTCCCACCGTGCGCTCCTCACCGACCGCTCCGTGGTCGTGGCCGGCTCGCACGAGGAGGCGCTGGCCGGACTGCGGGCGCTGGCCGACGGCGACAGCGCGGCCGGTGTCGTCTCGGGTTCGGGCACGTCGGGCAAGGTCGTGTGGGTGTTCCCGGGTCAGGGATCCCAATGGGCTGGCATGGGCCGGGAGTTGCTCGACTCCTCGCCGGTGTTCGCGGAGCGCATCGCGGAGTGTGCGAGCGCCCTGGCCCCGTACATCGACTGGTCGCTCGTCGACGTACTGCGCGGGGAGGCTTCGCCCGAGCTGTTGGAGCGGGTGGACGTGCTGCAGCCGGCGAGCTTCGCGGTGATGGTGGGGCTTGCCGCTGTCTGGTCGTCGGTGGGTGTGCGTCCTGACGCGGTGCTGGGTCACTCGCAGGGGGAGATCGCGGCGGCGTGTGTGTCCGGTGCGTTGTCGCTCGACGACGCGGCCCGGGTGGTGGCACTGCGCAGTCAGGCGATCGGTGAGCGGTTGGCCGGTCGTGGCGGTATGGCGTCGGTGGCGTTGAGCGAGGCGGAGGCGGTTGCGCGTCTGGGGCGTTGGGCGGACCGGGTCGAGGTCGCGGCCGTCAACGGCCCGAACTCGGTCGTCATCGCGGGCGACGCGGAGGCTCTGGACGAGGCGGTTGCGGCCCTGTCCGCTGACGGTGTCCGGGTGCGCCGCGTGGCGGTGGATTACGCCTCGCACACCCGGCACGTAGAGGACATCGAGGACGTCCTCGCCCAGACCCTGTCCGGCATCGAGGCGCAGGCCCCGGCTATCCCGTTCTTCTCGACGGTGACGGGTGGCTGGGTCGAGGACGCCGATGTCCTCAACGGCGCTTACTGGTACGGGAATCTGCGGAGCCAGGTCGGCTTCGGCCCGGCCGTGGCCGAGCTGGTCCGGCAGGGCTACGGCGCGTTCATCGAGGTCAGTGCGCATCCGGTCCTCGTGCAGCCGATCACCGACGTTCTTGATGAGGGCGATAGCGGTACTGCCACTGTGGTGACGGGTTCGCTGCGTCGTGATGACGGGGGTCTGCGCCGTCTGCTGACGTCGATGGCGGAGGTGTTCGTACGCGGCGTCAAGGTCGACTGGACGGGCATCCTGCCCGTCAGTGCCTCTTCGGCGCGGGTCGACCTGCCCACGTACGCCTTCGACCACCAGCACTACTGGCTGCACGAGACGGGAGCGGCGACCGACGCCGCCTCCCTCGGCCAGACGACGGCCGACCACCCGCTGCTCGGCGCCGTGGTGCGGCTGCCGCAGTCCGACGGGCTGGTCTTCACCTCGCGGCTCTCGCTCAAGTCCCACTCCTGGCTGGCCGATCACGCCGTCGGCGGTGTCGTCATCCTCCCCGGCTCCGGTCTGGTCGAACTGGCCGTGCGCGCCGGTGACGAGGCCGAGTGCGGCGCCCTCGAAGAGCTCGTCATCGAGGCGCCCCTCGTGGTGCCCGAGCAGGGCGGCGTACGCGTCCAGGTCGCCCTGGGCGCCCCCGACGCCGGCGCCGCGCGCACGGTGGAGATCTACTCCCAGCGCGAGGACGCGAACGAGGACGGCGCGGCGTGGACGCGGCACGCCACCGGCACGCTGTCGCCCGCGCGCCCGGCGCAGGAGACCGCCGTCGACTTCGCCGCCTGGCCGCCGCCCGGCGCCGAGCAGGTCGAGGTCGGCGACTTCTACGCGGACCTGGTGGAGCGCGGCTACGGCTACGGCCCCTCCTTCCAGGGCGTGCGCGCGGTGTGGCGGCGCGGCGAGGAGGTCTTCGCCGAGGTCGCGCTGCCCGACGAACTGCGCGCGGAGGCACAGAAGTTCGGCGTTCACCCCGCTCTGCTCGACGCGGCCCTGCAGGCCGCCACCATCGGGAACGCGGCGTCCGGCGACGCGGACGACCCCGCGGCACCGGTCCTCGCCTTCGCCTGGAACGGTCTGGTGCTGCACGCCTCGGGCGCCTCCGCGCTGCGGGTGCGCATCGCGCCGAACGGACAGGACGCGCTGTCGGTCCAGGCGGCCGACGAGGCCGGCGGGCCGGTGGTGACGCTGGACTCGCTGGTGTCCCGGGCCGTCTCCGCCGAACAGCTGGAGACGCCGGTCGATGCGGCCGTCGCCAACGCGCTCTTCCGCCTGGAGTGGACCGACCTGCCCGCGCCGCCCGACTCGGACCTTCCGCCGTCATGGCTGCCGGTGACCTCGGCCGAGGACGTGGCGGCCGTGGCCGCGAGCGGTGCCGCACCCGCGGTGGCGGTCCTGGAGGCCGTCGGCGCGGAGGGCGACGACGCCGTACTCGCCCTGTCGTCAAAGGTGTTGGGCGTGCTGCAGGCGTGGCTCGACGCGGACGCGCTGGAGGAGTCGCGGCTCGTCGTCGCGACCCGGGGCGCGGTGGCCGCGGGCGGAACCGCGGTGACCGACCCGGCCGGATCGGCGGTGTGGGGTCTGGTGCGCGCCGCCCAGGCCGAGAACCCGG
>NZ_JAAGMG010001306.1 GCF_010548525.1 Streptomyces sp. SID14478 | reverse complement strand
CAGCAGCAGCGGGGCGAGCGAGAACAGGCCGATCAGGGCGCCCGTCGCGGTGACGACGAAGGTCCGCGAGACCATGACGACGCCCGCGAAGGTGTCGCGGGCGATCTCCACCTGCTGGGTGAGCCGCGACACCGCGCCCCCGTCGCCGTCGCGCACCCCCCGGTCGACGACCTTGCGCACGAGGATGTCCCGCAGCGGCTCCACGAGCC
>NZ_JAAGMG010001183.1 GCF_010548525.1 Streptomyces sp. SID14478 | reverse complement strand
TCGACGGCGTCGAGGCCGCGCCGCAGCGCGAGGTGAGCCACCGGGTGCGGCGTGATCTCGACGACGCGCAGGCGGCGTCCCTCGGCCAGCGCCCCCGCGGCCTCGGCGAGTCGCGGGTGGGTGCGCATGCTCCGGTCCCAGTACGGGGCGTCGAGGTCGGTGCCGTCGACGTACCCGCCGGTGGCCGACGAGTAGAACGGCACGGCGCCGGGGCGGGTGCGCAGCGGGCCCGGGGGCGTCGTCGGGCGCCGCGACCAGGCGGTGATCAGGCGGGCGCCCTCGTCGAGCGGCAGTGCGCCCGCGAAGACCGCGGCGGCCACTTCGCCGGTGCCCTGCCCGAGGACGACGGCGGGTTCGACGCCCCAGTCGCTCAGGGTGCGGG
>NZ_JAAGMG010000946.1 GCF_010548525.1 Streptomyces sp. SID14478 | reverse complement strand
AACCGCTACCTGTACGCCCCCGGCCAGACCCGCCACGTCCTCCGCACCGGTCACCGGCGCCCACGTAGGCGCGTCCAACACCTGCTGCGTCAACGGCAGTTCGGTCCAGTCCACCTGGAACAGCGCCTCGGCGACCGCAGAGTCCGCGGCGGACTCCAGCTGTTCGGCGGAGACCGGCCGGGACACCAGGGAGTCCAGGGTCACGACGAGTCCGCCGGCCTCGTCGGCCGCCTCCAGTGCCACGGCGCCGGGCCCGGCGGAGGTCAGGCGGATCCGCAGGGCGGCGGCGCCTCCGGCGTGCAGCGCCAGGCCGTTCCACGCGAACGGCAGGACCGGCCCCGCGTCCTCCTCCGCGGCGGCGTCCGCGTGGG
>NZ_JAAGMG010000820.1 GCF_010548525.1 Streptomyces sp. SID14478 | reverse complement strand
GCCAGCGCCTCGGGCGCGGGCGTGCCCACGTGGACCAGGCGCAGCGGCAATCGGCGGCGCACCGCCTCGCGTGCCGCCCACCCGGCGGCCGCCGCGCTCTCGGGTGATCCGTCCACTCCGCGGTGATCGGCCGCGTCATGGGGCCTCCTCGTCGTCCGTCCGCAACCTGCCTGTCCGCTGTCGATCTTGCCTCACCTCGCCGCTGGTTGTCCGGCCGTCCCCTTCCTGCTCTTCGCCGGCCGCAGGAACGCGGACCAGCCGCCCGGCGGCCGCTCCCCGACCTCCAGGCCGCGCAGCTTGGCGAGGACGGCGGGGTCCTGCGCGTCGAGCCAGTCGACGAACTGCCGGAAGGAGACGAGCCGCACGTCCGGCTTGTCGGCGATCTGCTTGAGCGTCGTCTCCACGGCGTCCATGTAGATCCCGCCGTTCCACTCCTCGAAGTGGTTGCCGATGAAGAACGGGGCCCGGTTGGTCTCGTACGCGCGCTGGAAGCCGGCCAGGTAGGACTGGGTGGCCTGGGTGCGCCAGCCCGGGTAGTTGTAGGACGGCGCCCGTGTCGAGTTCTTCGACTGGTTGGCGAGGATGTTGTAGTCCATCGACAGGACCTCGAAGCGGTGGCCGGGGAAGGGGATGCCCTGCAGCGGCAGGTCCCACACGCCCTGCTTCTTGTCCGGCCAGCGCTGCAGACCGCCCGGCGAGGACGCGTCGTAGCGCCAGCCGAGTTCCCGGGCGACCGGCAGCAGGTTCTCCTGGCCGAGCAGACAGGGCGTGCGGCCGCCGATGAGTTCCTTGTCGTAGTCGAAGGGCAGCGAGGG
>NZ_JAAGMG010000774.1 GCF_010548525.1 Streptomyces sp. SID14478 | reverse complement strand
GGGGGCGGGCGCTGAGCGCACTGCCGGAGACGGGCGGGCGTATACCGGTGGAGGTCATCAGCGGGCTCCAAAGGTCAGTGGCAGGTTGTCGATCAGCCGGGTCGTGCCCACGCGGGCGGCGACGGCGAGGACGGCCTCGCCTGCGAAGTCGTCGCGTACGTCGGTGAAGTCGGCCGGGTCGATCAGGGCCAGGTAGTCCAGT
>NZ_JAAGMG010000590.1 GCF_010548525.1 Streptomyces sp. SID14478 | reverse complement strand
AGGAGCGGACCCGGTCACGGTCCGCCGGACACGCCCTACGCCTCCGGGTAGCGGCGCGGGGTCCAGACGACGGTGTCGCCGCCCTCGCCCCTGCGTACCCACCGCGTCTGCGACGACCCCACGATCAGCAGCGTCCGCATGTCCACCTCCGCCGGGTCCAGATCGGCCAGCCGCACCGTCCGTACGGACTCCGTCGGGCCGCCCACATCGCGTGCCAGCAC
>NZ_JAAGMG010000471.1 GCF_010548525.1 Streptomyces sp. SID14478 | reverse complement strand
TCCGGGCCTGCGCACACCGTTCGCCGCGGACTGGTCGGATCGGGTCGTGGACGTCATGGCAGTCCCGCTCTCATGAGACGCTGGATGAAACGGAGGGACTCCGTTACTGACGACCGTAGCACTAACCGGAGGGCCTCCGTTTTGACCCCGCCCGATTCCTCGACCCCCGCGTCCTCGAAGAAACCGGACCCCTCGCCCTCCGCGGGCCCCG
>NZ_JAAGMG010000426.1 GCF_010548525.1 Streptomyces sp. SID14478 | reverse complement strand
GGAGCCGTCGTCGCATGTGGACTGGTCGTCGGGTGGTGTGGAGGTGTTGCGGGCGGCACGGCGGTGGCCGCGGGTCGAGGGTCGTGTGCGGCGTGCGGGGGTGTCTGCGTTCGGAGTGAGCGGCACAAACGCCCACCTGATCGTCGAAGAGCCGCCCGAGGCCGCGTCCCGACAAGAGGCGGACACAGTAGGCGTGTTGGGGGACGCGGGGGTGGTGCCGCTGGTGCTGTCCGCGCG
>NZ_JAAGMG010000382.1 GCF_010548525.1 Streptomyces sp. SID14478 | reverse complement strand
CCGCCGCCGCGAAGGACTCGGACGGCGTCCTGCACCTCGCCTTCGACCACAGCTGGACCGACTACGCGGGCGCGGGCGCCGCCGACGTACGGGCCGTCGAGGCGATGGGGGCGGCGCTCGAAGGCACCGGCAAGCCCCTCGTCGTCAGCTCCGGGCTCGTCTTCGCGCCGGGCATCGTCGGCACGGAGGAGGACCCGGGCGACCTCGGCGCGGCGGGCGCGGTCCGCGTCGCCGGGGAGGAGGCGACCTTGGCGCTGGCCGGGCGCGGGGTGCGTTCCTCGGTCCTGCGGCTCGCCAACTCCGTGCACGGGCGCGGCGACCACGGCTTCGTCCCCCGGCTCA
>NZ_JAAGMG010000296.1 GCF_010548525.1 Streptomyces sp. SID14478 | reverse complement strand
CGGCGGGGAGTCGGTGACGCAGGTGTGCGCGCGGGTCGCGGGATGGCTGGACGGCGTACCGGGCGGCGCGGGCCGTCTTGTCGCGGTGGTGGAACCGGATGTGGTGCGGGCGGCCGTCGTCCATGCGACGGGGGCGCCCCTGGCCGCCTTCTGGCGTCTCGACGTGGCGCCGTTGACGGTGACGGAGCTCAGCGGCCGGCTCGGGCGGTGGAACGTCCGTCTCGGCCGTCCGCTGGACGCCGCCTGACGTCGCGGGAGGGGCACGCGCGGCCGACCGCACTCCCGCG
>NZ_JAAGMG010001380.1 GCF_010548525.1 Streptomyces sp. SID14478 | reverse complement strand
TGGTGGCGTTGCATCTGGCGGCGCGTTCGCTGCGGGACGGTGAGTCGTCGCTGGCGGTGGCGGGCGGGGTGTCCGTGATGGCGGGGCCGGAGGTGTTCACCGAGTTCTCGCGGCAGGGCGCGCTGTCGGCCGACGGCCGGTGCAAGGCGTACTCGCACGACGCCGACGGCTTCGGCATGGGCGAGGGCGTGGGGCTCGTGGTGCTGGAGCGGCTGTCGGACGCGCGGCGCAACGGGC
>NZ_JAAGMG010001305.1 GCF_010548525.1 Streptomyces sp. SID14478 | reverse complement strand
GCCCTCGTCCTCGCCGACCGGATCGCCTGCCTGGAGCAAGTGATCGTCGACGTAAGGGAGTTGCGGCCCGAGAGCCTGCCGCCGGTGACGCCCGAGCAGCGCTACGGACTCATCGGGGCGTACGAGGACCTGCAGCGGCTCATGGAGCGCCGGGGCGTCCCGGTGCGGCCGCGCGCCGTCCTGTACGACCTGATGGCGACGGAGTGCATG
>NZ_JAAGMG010001261.1 GCF_010548525.1 Streptomyces sp. SID14478 | reverse complement strand
GAGGGGATCTCGGTGTCGACCTTGTCGGTGGAGACCTCGAGGAGGGGCTCGTCCTCCGCGACCTCCTCGCCGACCTCCTTCAGCCAACGGGTGACGGTGCCCTCGGTGACCGACTCGCCCAGTGCGGGCAGGGTCACGTCGGTGCCCTCGGCGGAACCACCGGAAGCGGCGGGGGCCTCCTGGGCGGGCGCCTCCTGTGCGGGGGCGGGCTGCTCCTGGGCCGGGGCGGGAGCCTCGGCGGCGGGGGCGGCCTGCTGCTGCGGGGCCTCCTGCGCGGCCGGGGCACCGGAACCGTCGTCGATGACGGCCAGCTCGGCGCCGACCTCGACGGTCTCGTCCTCGGCGACCTTGATGGAGGCCAGAACGCCGGCGGCAGGGGAGGGGATCTCGGTGTCGACCTTGTCGGT
>NZ_JAAGMG010000819.1 GCF_010548525.1 Streptomyces sp. SID14478 | reverse complement strand
GCCCCGGCCGCCGCGCTGGGCGACTCGCTCGGCACGCTGCGGGCCCTCCACGCCCTGGGCCTGCGCGCCCTCACCCTCACCGGCACGGCCTGGACCGACGACCCCGCCACGGGCCTGACCCGGTTCGGCGAGGAGGTCGTCCGGGAGATGAACCGGCTCGGCATGCTCATCGACCTCGCGGGCGCGGCCCCGGCGACCGCGTTGCGCGCCCTCGCCGTCTCCAAGGCCCCGGCGGTCCTCACCCGCAGCGGCGCCCGCGCCCTCAACAGCCACCCGGACAACGCCTCCGACGCCCTGCTCGCCGCCCTCGGCGCGAGCAAGGGCCTGTGCCTGGTGCCCTGCTCGGTGTCCCGCACCGGCCCGGCCCTGCGCGACGTCGCCGACCACCTCGACCACGTACGCCGCGTCGCGGGCCCCGAGTCCGTCGGACTCTCGGGGATGTACGACACCGGGGACGCGCACCCCGAAGGCCTCACCGACGCGGCCGGCTACCCGGCGCTGATCGCGGAGCTCCTCGACCGCGGCTGGCCGGACGCCGACCTCGCGCTGCTCACCTGGGGCAACGTCCAACGGGTGCTGCGCGGCGCGGAGTTCACG
>NZ_JAAGMG010000773.1 GCF_010548525.1 Streptomyces sp. SID14478 | reverse complement strand
CGTCACGGTCGCCGCCACGGGCAGCGCCGACTGAGACGCGCTACCCCGGCCGCCCCGGTCCGTGCCACGACCGCCACAGTGCCGCGTACGCCCCGTCCGCAGCCACCAGGTCCTGGTGCGGGCCGAGTTCGGTGATGCGGCCGTCCTCCATGACCGCGACCCGGTCGGCGTCGTGTGCCGTGTGCAGCCGGTGCGCGACCGCGATGACCGTGCGGCCGCGCAGCACC
>NZ_JAAGMG010000589.1 GCF_010548525.1 Streptomyces sp. SID14478 | reverse complement strand
TTCGCCGGCCACGTCCGGTCGCACCGCTTCCAGCAGCGACTCGGCGAGGGCGTAGCGGCCCAGCAGGCGGTGGGCGCGGGCCCGCCACTCGGCCGCCTCCGCCCGTAGGACGAGCGGCACTTCGGCGTCGGGCGACGAGGTCCTGTCGAGGATGTCGAGGGCCTCGTCCGGCCGTCCCGCGACGATCAGCGCCTTGCCCGTGCGCACGCGTTGTTCATGGAGCAGGGTCGCGTCCCCGAGGGCCTGGCCGGCGTCCCGGGGCAGCAGCCCCGA
>NZ_JAAGMG010000470.1 GCF_010548525.1 Streptomyces sp. SID14478 | reverse complement strand
TCGTGGCGACGACGCGGCCGCCGAGCCCGACGAGGGCGGCGCGGTATCCGTCGGCGTGCACCTGTGCGGCCAGCGCCACGGGGCCGTCCTCGGCGACGGACAGCCGGTGCGAGGGGCGCCCCTGGGAACCGGCGGCCGCGCTCGGCTTCGCGTCGATCCTGATGAGTCCGAGCGCTTCGAGTTCTGCGGCGACGGCGCCCGCCGTGGCGCGGGTCACGCCGAGTTCG
>NZ_JAAGMG010000381.1 GCF_010548525.1 Streptomyces sp. SID14478 | reverse complement strand
CAGGGGATTTCGCCGCAGTGCCCCCAGCCCCGCCGCCAGCGCGACCAGCCGGGCCGCCACGGTCGAGACGGCCGCGCCCACCACCCCGTACGCCGAGATGAGCAGCGGGTCGAGGACGAGGATCAGCCCGTTCGCGAGCAGGGCGAGGCGCAGCGGGGTGCGGGTGTCCCCCGCGCCCTTGAGGATGCCGTCGACGAGCTG
>NZ_JAAGMG010000295.1 GCF_010548525.1 Streptomyces sp. SID14478 | reverse complement strand
GCGAGGCCTCGGGGTCGGCGGCGACGGAGGCGAGCCCGCGCACCTCGCGCGCGCAGTCGTCGAGCAGGGCGAGTACCTGCCGGGCCCGGCCCTTGCGGGCCCGCAGCGGGCTGAACGGGTGCACGAGCGGCGCGAGGGACAGGCGGACGCGGCCGAGCAGTGACTCCAGTTCGGCGACGCGCGGGGCGGGATCGGCGCCGGTGTCCCCGGCGAGCCGGGCGGCGGCCTCGGCGGTGCAGGCGTGCACGCAGCGCAGGGCGCGTGCGATCCAGGCGTCGGTGACGGAGTGCGTGGTCACCGGCAGGACGAGCAGCACGGCGAGTACGGCGCCCAGGGCGCCGACGGCCGTCTCCCTCACCCGCAGGGCCAGCAGGGCGGGGTCGAGCACGCCGAGCAGTCCGTACAGCATGCTGGCCATGACGGTCACGGCCAGCATCATCCACGTGTAGGAGACGTGGGCGGTGTAGAAGATGCCGAAGACGCTGACCGCCACGATCAGCGCGGCGGCGACCGGCTCGTCGTGCAGCGGAACGGCCAGGGCGAACCCGGCGACGATGCCGAGCACCGTGCCCAGGAACCGCCGGAAGCCCCGGACCACGGTCTCCCCGCGCGAGGTCGTCGCCACGAACACCCACCAGGTGGCGCCCACCGCCCAGTACCAGCGGTCGCCGGACAGCAGTTGCCCGACGGCCAGGGCGAAGCCGGCGCCCGCGGTGGCCTGCACCGCCTGCCGCGTCGTGATCCGTGCGAGCCCGGTGCCGCCGGACGGCGGAGCGACCACGGCCGGCGGCGGCAGCCGCCGCTCGTAGCACCACGCCCCGAACCGCACGGCGGATGCGACGGCGAGCGACAGCAGGAGCGCCGCGTACAGCTCGGGCAGTCGGCCGGGCACCGTGTGCAGGAACTGCGCGGCGAAGAAGGTCATGAACGCGAACACGCCGAGCGAGTGCCCGCGCGGCCCCCACCGCCGCGCGTACACGC
>NZ_JAAGMG010001499.1 GCF_010548525.1 Streptomyces sp. SID14478 | reverse complement strand
CGGTCGCTGAGGCTGCGGGCGCCCGGGTTCGCGCGCAGCCGGCTGTTCTGCCGGGTGGTGCTGGCCTCCGCCCGGCTCGGCCTCGGCGAGCTGGACTCCGCGTGCGCGCTGGGCGCGGAGGCGGCGGCCGCGGCGGCGGACATGCGGTCGGTGCGCGCCCACGAGTACGTCCGGGAGTTCGAGCGGCGGTTGGAGCCCTACCGGGATGCGGGGCCCGTCCGGGGATACCGGGAGCGGGTCGCCGCGCTGGGGTGAGGCAGGTCCGATGAATCCGGCGGCGAAGCGGCAGTAAGGGGCGCCCGCCTCCGGAGCGTGCCACGGAGACGGGCGCGTCT
>NZ_JAAGMG010001423.1 GCF_010548525.1 Streptomyces sp. SID14478 | reverse complement strand
AGTGCGCGGGCCCGCCCACGGAGCGGGCGACCACCAGGGGTACGGGGCTGCCGGGGCCCGCACCGCGGTGCCGGATGCCGCCGGGACGCGAGGACGAGGGCGTGCCGGGCTGCTCGGCAGCCCGAGTTTCCGGGGCTGCCGGTCCTCGGGCGGCCGGTCCTCCAGAGGGGCTCGTCAAGGGGGCCGAGGCGGGGCCCGCGTTGC
>NZ_JAAGMG010001304.1 GCF_010548525.1 Streptomyces sp. SID14478 | reverse complement strand
CGGGGTGAACGGCACGGCCGAGGCTGCGGAAGCCGTCGCGCGCGCCTGGCGGGACCGGCACCCCGACGGCCGCACCGAGACGCTGATGTCCCAACGGCTCTACCGGCTGGGCGAGTTGACGACGCCGGGCCCGCCTGTTCCCGGGCGGGCCAGGGTCGCGGGTCCGGACGACCGCGAACTGGTCGCACGCTGGCGCGCGGACTTCGGCGCGGTCGCGGGGCTGCCCGAGCGGCC
>NZ_JAAGMG010001260.1 GCF_010548525.1 Streptomyces sp. SID14478 | reverse complement strand
GAGCCCGCCCGGCGCGGTGAGCACACCGGCCCACGCCCCCAGGGGTCCAATCGGACCATGTGGTACGCACACCAATCCGGCCGCCGCGCACGGCAGATCCTCGCTGACGGCGCGGTCCTGCTGTGGACCGCGCTCTGGGCCGTGGCCGCTGTGGTCGCGCACCGGCTCATCACCCTCGCGACCCCGCACCCCCGCCCGGCCATCCCCCTGCTCGGCCCGCACATGAACGGCGCCCTGC
>NZ_JAAGMG010001182.1 GCF_010548525.1 Streptomyces sp. SID14478 | reverse complement strand
AGGCGTAGTCGGCGCGGGCGGCCGCCGGGTCGGTGACGCGGACGCGGCGGGCTCGCTGAACGGTGGGTCTCGGCGGCATGGCGGCTCCCGGATCTCCTCACGACCTCATGGCACGGTCCCCCGAAACTAGTGGAAGACGCTCACCCGTGTCCGGTGACGACGCGGCCGCTCCGCCTCGTCGACCACCGCCACCGCCAGGTCCGCGTACGACAGGGCCGC
>NZ_JAAGMG010001025.1 GCF_010548525.1 Streptomyces sp. SID14478 | reverse complement strand
TACTGCGGGGGGTTGCCGTGCTTGCGGGACGGCAGGTCGGCGTGCTTGGTGCGCAGCATCGCCAGGGAGCGGATGAGCACCTCGCGGGTCTCGGCGGGGTCGATGACGTCATCGACCAGGCCGCGCTCGGCCGCGTAGTAAGGGTGCATCAGCTCGGCCTTGTACTCCTTGACCATGCGCACGCGCATGGCCTCGGGGTCGTCGGCCTCGGCGATCTGGCGGCGGAAGATGAC
>NZ_JAAGMG010000818.1 GCF_010548525.1 Streptomyces sp. SID14478 | reverse complement strand
CCGGCGACGCCAGGGACTGAGGCTGCGCCAGGGGCGCACCCGGCGCCCGCCCCATGCTCCCGTGCCGCCCCGCCGCGCGGGCCCCGCGCCCACGATCCACACCTACCCTCGACGCGAACTCAGGTATTCCGGGAGCGCGTTGGGGGCATGAGGCCCCCAGCCGTCAGCCGCCCAACCGCCGGAGGCACACGTGCTTGAGGCCGCGCACGCGGATGTCGTCATCGTGGGAGCCGGGGTCGCGGGACTCTCGGCCGCCCAGCACCTGACCAGGGCCGGTACGCACGTCCTTGTCCTGGAAGCCGCCTCGGGGGTGGGCGGCCGCATGTCCACCGAGAAGGTCGACGGGTTCCGGCTCGACCGGATCGGCCGACCGCTGTGCACCGCCTCCCCCGAACTGCGCGGTACGCCCGGCCTGGACGCCCTGGTGCTGCGTCCCTTCTCGCCGGGTGTGCTGGTGCACAGCGAGGGCCGCCGCCACCGGACGGGCGAACCCGCCGACCCTCGGCGCGCGAGGGGCGCACTCAGTGCGGCGCGCGCCCTGGCAAGCG
>NZ_JAAGMG010000772.1 GCF_010548525.1 Streptomyces sp. SID14478 | reverse complement strand
CCGGCGCACCCCCGAGCAGTGCGGCCCACCCCGCGGCGTCCGTCGTCGCCGACGCCGCCACCAGCTCCAACTCCGGGCGCAGCGCGGCCCGTACGTCGCACAGGAACGCCGCCACCGTGTCCGCGTCCAGGTGCCGCTCGTGCACCTCGTCGAGCATGACGGCGTCGACGCCCGCCAACTCCTGGTCCCGCTGCAGCCGTTGCAGCAGCACACCCGTGGTGACGACC
>NZ_JAAGMG010000588.1 GCF_010548525.1 Streptomyces sp. SID14478 | reverse complement strand
AGCGCCGGTCGGCCGGCCAGGAGGCCGAGGGGCGGGTGAGTACCAACGGACCACGCGGACACCGCGCCCCGCGCACCGCATGAGCGCGGCACCTCGGCCCGGGGGAACGGCCAGGGGGGAGGACGGACTGCCTGCCGTCCTCCCCCCGGCGCCGTTCCCGGCCACCGACGGGCGGGCACGCCCTCCGCTCAGCGCGGAAAACCCTGCCACCCGCTCGTATCCGTGTGCGATGCTCGGCGCTGTGGAGACCAGGTCCGTCAGCCCCGTGTTCGTCGGCCGAGCCGATGAGCTGGGCATATTGAACGCAGCCCTCGCACACG
>NZ_JAAGMG010000469.1 GCF_010548525.1 Streptomyces sp. SID14478 | reverse complement strand
CCAGGCCGCCTCCCAGCGCTTCCGCTCCGGCCGCGCACCGACGGCGGCGACCACCGCTTCGAGGGCCGCCTGGCGCAGGTCGCCCCGCTCCGGCAGCTCGGCGGCGGCCGGGTCGGCGAGCAGTGTCTCGGGGTCCGGCAGGTCCATCCGGTCCAGGTGGGCGAGGAGTTCGAGCCCGGGGCCGTCCCCGACGGCGCCCCGCACCAGCAGGGCGAGCACTTCCCGGGAGACGT
>NZ_JAAGMG010000294.1 GCF_010548525.1 Streptomyces sp. SID14478 | reverse complement strand
GCCGGGCGAGCTGGTAGCGGGTCAGGACGCGGTGGACGGTCGAGGGCACCAGGCCGAGCAGGTGAGCAATGCGTGCCGGTCCCCAGCGGCGCAGGACACGGACTTTGATGATCCGGCGTTCGGTGCGGGTCGGTGTCCGGTCCGGGCTGTGACGGGGGCGGCTGGAGCGGTCGCTCATGCCGGCCTCGCCCAGGGCACGGTAGCGGCCGGCCCAGCGCTGGGCGGTGGTGGGCGAGACCTGAAAGCGTTCCGCGGCCCGGCGCAGCGGCCAGCCGTCATGGACCACGCAGCGGGCCAGCCGCAGCCGTCCGGTCTCGGTCAGAGGTGCATTACGGTGGGGCACGAGGGCCTTTCTGTTGCTGGTGCAGATGTCGCAATCCACACCAGGCCAGAAGGCCCTCACCCATTTCAAGATCGATCAGCCGTGAACCCTGTCACTGTCCACAACCTCCCCGGACAGAACAGCTAGTCCGACCTCCCCGCGATGCCAGATGACGCCTCGAGACTGCCACCCGAGGGCGTGCCGCGCACGCCCTCCGCGCAGCACCGGCGCGCCCGCGACCAACTGCTCGCCGCGGGCGTCGCGGAAGGACTGCTGCGCGGCGACGTCAGCGGACGGATCGCCCTCCGCGACAACGGACACGGCGGTCACGTGGCGCGCGGGCCCACCTCGCACGATGTGTTCCCCGAGCAGATCACGCCCGATTTGAACAGTGCGGATTTCGCGGAGCAGTCGTCATTGATCAACTAAATCCGCACTATAAAACCCTCGCGACGGCTGTATAGCATTCCGGCGACGCGCATAAGCTGCGGAAATCGAAGATCAATGTGGGGGTCTCGCATGCCCAGATTCACTGATCGCGAGCTCGGAATGAGACGGAAGATCACTCGCCGTGACTTCCTCGACGGGGTGGCCGTCACCGCTGCCGGCGCGGTCGTCGCCGGCGCC
>NZ_JAAGMG010000251.1 GCF_010548525.1 Streptomyces sp. SID14478 | reverse complement strand
GGTCACCGCGAACGCCCCGACCAGCAGCGTCGCCCCGATGGCCAGCACGGACGAGCCGAGGATCGCGTTGTCCAGGCCGTCGATGGTGCGGGCGCCCTGCCCGTAGTCGATCTCGACGCCCAGGGCCCGGCCGCCTGCCGCCGGGCCCGCCGCCCACATCGTCGGGTGCGCGTCGTGGTTGCCGACCATGGTGCCGCGCCGCCTGCTCACCGCGAGGGCGCGCAGCGAGTCGGGCAGC
>NZ_JAAGMG010001498.1 GCF_010548525.1 Streptomyces sp. SID14478 | reverse complement strand
ATTCGGTGCATACAGCACCAGGCTGTCCACGCGCAGATCGGCCTGCAGCGGCTTCAACCAGGTATGAACGTCTTCCGGCGGGAACTCCGCTTCGAGGCGCTCGAGACTACGGGACCAGGCATCCATCAGCAATAATCGTCCGGTGGCCGGGGCATGGACGCGACAAGGCGCCCAAACACAGGCCGGAAAGGGGGGAAATGGA
>NZ_JAAGMG010001422.1 GCF_010548525.1 Streptomyces sp. SID14478 | reverse complement strand
ACCGGTACGCGAGGCTGCACGGCCACGAGGCCGCCGTACGGCTCCAGAAGGCGATGAACGAGACCGTCGGCGAGGTCGTCCGGGCCGCCGCCGCGGAGGGCATCGACGCCGACGTCCACCAGGGCGGCGTCCTGGAGGTGGCGCACACCCCGGCCCAGCTCGCCCGGCTCAAGGAGTTCCACAGCGCGGAGATCGCCTTCGGGGA
>NZ_JAAGMG010001303.1 GCF_010548525.1 Streptomyces sp. SID14478 | reverse complement strand
CCGAGCGAGGGCATGGTGCTCGGCGCGGTGCAGGTGCCGCCGGACGGCCGCCCGGTGGTCTTCCTGCACGACCACCCGACGACCGGCGGCTACCCGGTGATCGCCGTCGTCCCGGAGGCGGCGCTGGCCGCGGCCGCGCAGGCGGTGCCGGGCATCCCCGTGCGGTTCACCGTCTCCTGAGGCGTCACCTGAGGCGGCGGACGCCCCCGGCCTGCGTCCCGTTCGGGTCGCCCGGCACGCCA
>NZ_JAAGMG010001259.1 GCF_010548525.1 Streptomyces sp. SID14478 | reverse complement strand
GATCGGCTTCGTGGGCCGCGCGAAGGCCGCGTCCGGCGCGTCCACGACGGTGTGCGTGAGCAGCGCGACCGGCGCGGCTTCCGCGGGCAGGGCCCCCGAAAGGCCGCGCGCCAGGATGTAGCCGAGGCTGCCCTGCGAGTCGGCGACACACATGTCCAGGCCCAACAGGGGCAATTCCGGAGCGAGTTCCGCGGCCAGATCGGCACGCCGCTGGATGAAGCCGACCTGCGGGCCGTTCCCGTGGGTCACCAGCACCCGGTGTCCGCGCCGCACCAAGGCGGCCACGGGCGCCGCCAGCCGGCGTGC
>NZ_JAAGMG010001181.1 GCF_010548525.1 Streptomyces sp. SID14478 | reverse complement strand
CTGCCTTCGGGGAACTGCCCCGCCGCCAGCAGGTGTTCGGCCGTCGCCGCGTCGAGCCGGTCCAGGTCGCGGCGGTCCGGCGTGCCCCAGTCCAGGGCGACGCGCTCGACCCCGGTCGTCACGACGAGTTCGTCCGCGCCCAGCGCGGCGGCGAGGAGCGCGGACGTCGCGTCCTTGTCGACGACCGCTTCCACGCCGCGCAGGTCACCGTCGGGGCCGCG
>NZ_JAAGMG010000817.1 GCF_010548525.1 Streptomyces sp. SID14478 | reverse complement strand
ACCCGTGCACCACGGGCACGGCGACGGTGCCGGCCTCGGCGAGCCAGCGCAGCCCGGCCGCCTCGGCGTGCGCCGCGCCGGGGTCGTCGGCGTGCTTGGCCATCACCACGCGTCCGTCGTCGAGGACGACCTCCGTCAGCGCGCCGGACCGGGTGCGCTCCTCGACGACCCGCCGCCCGGTGAGGCGAGCCGCTGCGGAGGAGGGAGAGAGCATGCGTCCCAGCGTAAAGCGGCCGCAGCGGCGTTGACGCGGTGTGCCGGGTCCTGCTCTGCTGCTGTGATCAGTACGAGCAGGGGCGAGGGAGTGGGACATGCGGGTGCTGGCCGTGCAGCACACCCCGCACGGCGGGCCGGGGCGGATGGGCACCTGGCTGCGTGAGGCCGGCCTCGACGTGCAGGTGCTGCATCCGTACGAGGGCGAGGAGCTGCCCGACTCCCTCGACGGGCGCCCGCTGCTCGTGCTCGGCGGCGGCTTCCTGCCGGACGACGACGCGCGTGCGCCCTGGCTCCCGGCGACCCGCCGCCTGGTGCGTGAGGCGCTCGCCGGGGCGAGCCCGCTGCTCGGCAT
>NZ_JAAGMG010000771.1 GCF_010548525.1 Streptomyces sp. SID14478 | reverse complement strand
TCGTCCGCGAGTGGCTCGACGCGCCGGAGCGCACCGGCCGCCTGGTCTTCCTGACCCGGCACGCCGTGAGCGCCGCTCCCGCCGACACCGGGGCGGATCCCGCGCAGGCCGCGGTCTGGGGCCTGGTCCGCGCCGCGCAGGCGGAGTCGCCGGGCAACTTCGTGCTCGTCGACTGCGCCACGGACCCGGCGGCGCTCGTCCGGTTCCCCGCCGTCCTCGACCACCCGCAGGTGGCGCT
>NZ_JAAGMG010000587.1 GCF_010548525.1 Streptomyces sp. SID14478 | reverse complement strand
GTTTCCGGGGCTGCCGGTCCTCGGGCGGCCGGTCCTCCAGAGGGGCTCGTCAAGGGGGCCGAGGCGGGGCCCGCGTTGCCGGACGCGCTGCGTTGGACGAGGGCGCCTGCTGCCCCTGTTGTCCCTGGTGCGCCAGAGGCGTCGGCGGCGTCAGGTCGGCCCGGTGCGCCGTGGTGGCCGGGCGGCGCGACGAGCGGGGTCGGGGCGACGGTGCGTTCCACGGAAGAGGGCGAGGCCGACGCCGGTGCGTCTGCGGCCGAGGGGCCGCCCAGCAACGGGGCCTGGGCCGAGGGTGCCTGTGCGGTGTCGCTCGGCCGTGTCGGGCCGCCCGGCTGTGCCGAGGCCCGCTGGACGGACGCTCGCGAAGGGCGGGCGGGCCCATCCGGTGCCGGGCGCTC
>NZ_JAAGMG010000514.1 GCF_010548525.1 Streptomyces sp. SID14478 | reverse complement strand
AGGTCGCCGCCGACGGCCCGGGCCGCACACCGGTCGGTGCCTCCGACGGCCGGCCGCTCGCCCTGCTGCACCACGACCCGGCGCTCGGCGAGGACCCCGAGCTCCTCGAATCCGTCGCGGCCGCACTGCGCCTCGCCCTGGAGAACGTCTGGCTGCGCACCCGCGCCAAGGACGTCGCCACCCGCATCGTCCAGGCCGCCGACGCCGAGCGCGGCCGGCTGGAGCGGGATCTGCACGACGGGGCGCAGGCCCGCCTCGTC
>NZ_JAAGMG010000468.1 GCF_010548525.1 Streptomyces sp. SID14478 | reverse complement strand
AAGGCTGCGCCGCCACGTTCGACCCGGCGCCCGGCACCGGCGCCCCCCGGCTGCTCGCGGCGGCCCGGCTCGCTCTCGCCGACGCCCGCATCGAACCCGCCGACGTGGACGTGGTATTCGCCGACGCGGCGGGGGATCGGGACGCCGACCGAGCCGAGGCAGCGGCGCTCGCCGAACTGTTCGGTCCGTACGCGGTCCCGGTCTGCGCGCCCAAGTCGCTGACCGGACGCCTGGGTTCG
>NZ_JAAGMG010000425.1 GCF_010548525.1 Streptomyces sp. SID14478 | reverse complement strand
TCGACGCCGCGTTCGCCATGTCCGTACGGCAGTTGGACCGCGCCCGGGCCCGCCTCTTCCGGATGCTGGGCCTGCTGCCCGGCGGAACCTTCGACGAGTACCTCGCGGCGTCGCTCGCGGACGTGCCGCTGAACAGCGCCCGGACGATGCTGGAGGACCTGGTGGACGCGCACCTCGTCCAGCAGCCGGCCGCGGGCCGCTACCGGCTGCACGACCTGGTGCGTCAGCACGCGCGCCGG
>NZ_JAAGMG010000380.1 GCF_010548525.1 Streptomyces sp. SID14478 | reverse complement strand
GGTCGCCCCGCGGGCCCGGGGCCGGTCGGTGGGACGGCTGCTGATGCGCGCGCTGGAGGACGGTGCCCGCGCCGCCGGCGCGGCACGTGTCGTCCTCGACGCGGTCGTGGAGCGGGGCAACCCGCCGTTCTACTGCCGTCTCGGCTACCGCACGACGCTCCATTTCCCCGGCCCCGACAAGCCGTTGTCCGAGGTCCACATGGAGAAGGACCTCGCCGCGCCGGACGAGGAGCTGGCCTATCCCTGGGGCGGCGAACCCGTCCCGTTGTGGGACGGACCGCTGCGGGTGTGGTTCGGCGGGCCGCGGGGCACCGTGGCGCTGCCCGCGGTGGCGGGGCC
>NZ_JAAGMG010000293.1 GCF_010548525.1 Streptomyces sp. SID14478 | reverse complement strand
CGGCCTTGGGGCGCATGAGCGGCGCACGTCGGCGGCCCGGCCGGCCGGCGGAGCGGGGCACGGAATTCGGCTTGATCGTTTCCATGGCCGCACACGCGTCCCCCACATGCCCCGTGCACAGCACTTCCGCTCTTTGCGCACTTCCCCCTTGGCGCGCACACAGGAAATCCGCGGGCCGGGCCGGTGAATAGGAGCGGTTATATGCGGCGCGATTCGGACCCCGATATCGGCGACGTCATTTGTGACGAACCCGACATTTGGCGGGAGTCAGTCGCGGACGTTATGCGATGTTTAACACGGATTAGCTGTGTCATACCGGACAGATCGGCAATGGTTCGGCCATAAACCCGTGTCGTACGACGCCATGCTGACTTCTTCGAATCCCGGGTACCCGGTGTCGATAAGGAGGAATCGCGTTGAGGGTTTTACGAAATCACACGGGCGCCACTAGGGTGCCTCAGATGTTCCACGCTGCCACGACCCCCGCCGGCGCAGTGCGGTCCCGGATCGTCCCCCCGAGTTCCTGGTGGGAGGGCCTGTGACCAACTCGCTGTACCCCTACGCCTCGCACAGCACGCCGCTGCCCGAGGCCACCACCGCTCCCCCGCCCCCCGCTCCCGCCCCGAGCGCCCCCACGTCGCCCGCGCCCGCCCCGGCCCCGGCGGCCGGCAAGCCCAAGCAGCGGGACGCGTTCTTCGACAACGCCAAGTACCTGGCCATCGTGTTCGTCGCGATGGGTCACTCCTGGGAACCCCTGACCGACCACAGCCGTACCGCCGAAGCGCTGTACATGGTCGTCTACTCGTTCCACATGCCGGCGTTCATCCTGATATCCGGCTACTTCTCGCGCAGCTTCGACATGCGGCCGGACCGGCTGCGGCGCCTGATCACCGGTGTCGCGGTGCCGTACATCCTCTTCGAGATCGCGTACACGCTCTTCAAGCGGACCGCGGACCACGATCCCCACTACCCGATCAGCCTGCTCGACCCCTGGTTCCTGACCTGGTTCCTGGTCGCGCTGTTCGTGTGGCGGCTCACCACCCCGCTGTGGAAGGTCATCCGCTGGCCGATCCCGGTGGCCCTGGCCATCGCCGTGCTCGCGTCGATCTCGCCGGACATCGGTGACGACCTCGACCTGCAGCGCGTGCTGCAGTTCCTCCCCTTCTTCGTGCTCGGCCTGTTCATGAAGCCGGAGCACTTCCAGCTGATGCGGCGCCGCGAGGTGCGGATCCTGTCCCTGCCGATCGCGGCGTGCGCGCTGGTGCTGGCCTACTGGGCCGCTCCGCGGATGTCGTCCGCGTGGTTCTACCACCGCGACAGCGCGCAGGAGCTGGGCGCCCCGTGGTGGGCCGGTGTCGTCATGACGCTCGCCCTGCTCGGCTGCTCGCTGGTGCTCACCGCGTGCTTCTTCTCCTGGGTGCCCGGGCGCAGGACGTGGTTCACGGTGCTCGGCGCCGGAACCCTGTACGGCTACCTGCTGCACGGCTTCCTGGCGAAGGGCTCCCGGTTCTGGGGCTGGTTCGACGCGGACTGGCTGCACAAGCCGTACGGCGAGGTCTTCGTGACGCTCGTCGCCGCCGCGGTCGTGACCGTGCTGTGCACGCCGCCCGTGCAGCGGATCTTCCGGTTCGCCATGGAGCCGAAGATGGAGTGGGCGTTCAAGAAGGATGCCGCCCAGCTGGCCCGGCAGCGTCAGGGGCGGTAGGGCAGGCTCCTCAGGACGTCGGGCCCGTCAGGCCCAGGAGGGCGCGCATCGTCGCGTACTTCCGGGTCAGGCGGGCCCGTGTCACGTCGTCCAGGACCGCAAGACGGTCCGGGTCCGCGTTGTGCGCGAGGTCGGCCTCCTTCACCAGGCGGGCGCCGGGGGTCGACAGGATGCGCCGCGCGTACGCCTCCGGAGGCTCCCCGGGCCGTTTCGTCAGGGCGCGGACGATGTCCTTGGTCTCCTGCGCCAGCGCGGCCGACGTCAGCCACTCCTCGGTGAGGGCCTCGTCCTCGATCGCGTCGTGCAGCCAGGCCGCCGCTATCTGCTCGGGCGTGCCGCCCCGGTGCCGCACTCCTTCGGCCACGGCGCGGAGGTGTTCGGCGTAGGGGCGCCCGGCCTTGTCCTTCTGGTCGGCGTGGGCCTCGCGGGCCAGGGCCTCGATCTCCTGTGGCGTCAGCATGGGAGGAGCCTAGGGCGGGGCCGCGGTGCTGTGTCGGGCGGAACCCCGGGTCCTAGGACCGCACCGCCCACCGTGCGGGGATCGCCGTCGCCGCCAGGCCCAGTACCAGCGCCGATCCGGCGAAGGCCCCGTACAGGAGGGGTGGGACGTACGGGCCCTGGCCGGTCAGGCCGTTCATCATGGGGATCAGCGTGGCGAGGGCGATGCCCGTGCCCAGGGCGATGCCGGCGCAGGCCACCAGGAGTGCCTCCCAGCGGATCATGAGGAGTACCTGGCGGCGGGTGGAGCCGATCAGGCGGAGCGTGCCGAGTTCGCGGCGGCGGTCCAGGACCGTCATGGCGAGGGTGTTGACGGCGGCGATCGCCGCGAAGCCGCCGAGGACCGCGGCCATGGTGGTGTTGGCCCAGGCGTTGAGCTGTCGGTCCAGGGACTGGGCGGTGGTGTAGTCGGCGCGGGCGAGCGGGGCGCCGAGGGCGGCGAGGGACGCGGTCGTGCCGCCCTTCGTCCACAGTTCCGTGTCGTACGGGTTGGTGACGTGGCCGGTCAACGCGGCGCGGGACAGCGTGACTTGGGAGAGTCCGAGGCCGCGCTCGTACGTCGCCGAGACCGTCGGGGACGCCTTCGTGCCGTCGGGCAGGCGCAGGTCGACGCGGTCACCGACCTCGACGTGCGCGCTGCGGGCCAGGGAGGCGTCGAGGGCCACCTTGCCGGGGTCGGCGGGGTCGATCGCTCCCCCGGTCACCTTCAGGTCCTGGACACGGGCGAGGTCCTTCGCCGTGCCGGTGACGGCCTGGGCCGACACCGACTCCAGCGATCCGGCCATGGGGACCAGGACCGACGTCTTGAGCAGGCCCACGCCGGCCGTGACGCCGGGGCTCGCTCCGGCCGCCGCCACCGAGCCGGGCGCCAGGCCCGCCGCGCCTTCCTTCGCCGTGACGATGTGGTCCGCCGTGATGCCCGCCTTCTGCTGGTCGGCGGCCACCCGATCCTCGCTGGTGTGCATGAAGACCAGCACGGACGAGAAGGCCATCGCCAGCACGATCGGGGTGATCGCCGAGGCCAGACGGCGGGAGTTCGTACGGGAGTTGGCGGCCGCGAGCGAGGCGGGCGCGCCCGCGCCGCGCAGCGGGAGGCCGAAGAGCGTGGCGCACAGCCGGGCCACGAGGGGGCCGAGCAGCGCCACCGCGAGCATGAAGCACATGACGATGCCGAGCGCGGTGTTGGCCGCGTCGTCACCGGTGAGGTGGGCCGCGACGACGGACAGGGTCATGCCGCCGGCCGCGGCCGCGATGCCGAGCGGGGTGCGGATCCAGCCCACGCGCAGCCGTTCGGTCGACGCCTGTGCCAGGGCCTGGCCCGGCTTGATGCGGGAGGGGCGGCGGGCCGCCGCGTATCCGGCGACCAGGCCGGTGAGGACGGTAGCGCCGACCGCGACGAGCAGCGGGATCCAGGAGACGCTGAGGTCGACGGCCTGCGGGACGGCGCCCTTGGCCTGGAGCTGTCCGAACCACCAGCGGGCCAGGGCGATGCCGGGCAGGCAGCCGAGGAGTCCCGCGAGCGGGGCGACCATCAGGGTCTCGGTGGCGATGGCGCGCCGGATCTGGCGGGGTGTCGTACCGATGGCGCGCAACAGGGCGTATTCGCGGGCGCGTTGGCCGACGCTGAGGGCGACGGTGCCGGCCGCGGTGAACACGGCGACCAGGGTGGCGATGCCGCCGAAGGAGCCGCCGAGCCCGGTCAGGTTCTCCTTGGCGTAGGCGAGTGTGGAGTCCTCGACGGCGCCGCGGTCGTCGCCGGTGTGCACCTTGGCCGCCCGGGACACCGAAGTCGCCTTCTGTACCTGGGACTTGAGGGTGTCCGTGGTGACGCCGCGCTTCGGCAGGACGGCGATGGCGTCGACGCGTCCGGGGTGACCCGAGGTGCGCAGGGCCTCGGAGTCGGTGAACCAGACGCCGTCCGCGGTCGTGGTGCCCGAGACGCGGTAGGTGCGCTTGCCCTCGGGGGTGGTGAGGGTGACCCGGTCGCCGGCCTTGGCGCCGGACGTGACGATCTCGCCGGCGGCCTGCGGGGCGCGGCCCGCCGTCAGCGTCTCGCCGGTGAAGGCGGTGGAGCCCCAGTTGTGGGCGCCCAGGGCCGCTCCTGCGCGCTGGACGGGGAAGGTGAGGTCGGCGACGGCGGTGCGCGCCCCGGGGGCCGTGGCCGCTTTCGCGACGAGGGAGTCGTCGAGGCGGGCGCGGTCCGGGAGCGGGACCGCCTCGTCCTCGCGGTCCTCGCCGGAGCCGGTGACGTGGTGTGCACTCTGGTCGGCGGAGACGAGCACGGGGGCGCCCGCGTAGCGCTGCGGCGGGACCGAGGCGCGCAGCCCGGTCTCCAGGAGGATGCCGCAGGCCGAGACGATCAGCGCGGACATCATCAGGGCGACGAACGTGCCGACGAACGCGGCCGGTTTGAAGCGGACGGCGGCTCGGGCGAGCCCGTTGGGCCTCAGCAGTGCGGACATCAGGCGGCCGCCCCCACCGGCGTGCGGGCGGCCAGGGCGCGCATGCGGGCGGCGATGC
>NZ_JAAGMG010000250.1 GCF_010548525.1 Streptomyces sp. SID14478 | reverse complement strand
CCCGGCATCGATTTGGGACGCAACGCAGTCTGTTCCATGGGTCGCTCGCCTCCGGCCACAGCTCTACCCTCCGCCATGGCGCGCGACGATCCCCGAACGAGTGAGCATGCCGCCGCCCGCTCGATTTCCCGCGGTCCGCGCAGGTCAGGAGGCCGGCGCGGCGGCGAGGGCGGCCACCGGTCCACGCAGGGACCCCGCATGGACGC
>NZ_JAAGMG010000100.1 GCF_010548525.1 Streptomyces sp. SID14478 | reverse complement strand
GTCCTGTCTGGTGGAGAGCAGCGGATCGTGCGTCAAACTGCGTGGCGCATTGCGCTGTTCAAGGGTCTCGATGGTTGTGCTGACGAGGGCGGGCGGTCCAGCCACATAGACATGCCGATCGGCCAGGCACGGCCCCTCAGCGAGATGCTGCTGGAATTGGTCGTGAAAGCCGCGGACACGATGCGGGTCCGGCGGGTACCACCGATGGCAGGTCAGCTGGCGGTGCCGACTCTCAAGGCCGGCGAGGTGCTGTTGATCGTAGAAGTGGTCGCGGCTGCGGGCCACCACGTGCACATCGATGATGCGGGCCGGGCAACGGCGCAGTTGTTCGGCGACGATGGCGCGGGCCGGAGCCCAGCCGGTGCCTGCCGCGATGACCGTCAGGGGCGCCTCGTCTTGCGCGCACCAGCCGTCGCCGGCGGGCGCGGAGAGGGTGAGGGTGTGTCCGGGAGACGCCTGGTCGCACAGGAGGGTACTCAGTGACCCGTCGGGGGTGCGGGCGACGTGGAGTTCCACCTCGCCGCGTGAGGCATCGTCGTCCGGTCGTACGAGGGAGTAGGGGCGCCAGATGCCGCGCAGTTCCGGATGGTGCACGGCCGCGTACTGGCCGGCGCGGAACGGGTAGAACTGGTCAGGGACCGCCTGGAGCACCACGGTGTGTCCGGTGCGGTCAAGACGGCGGGAGACCACCGTGGCCCGCCAACTCGCCGGAATACCTGCGGCATTGTCGCGCTTAACCGCGGCCAGCATGGTGTTCATGGCGAGGGTGTACACGTTGGTCCACGCCCGCTCGGTGTCCTCATTCCACGTGCGCGGCGTGTGCTCGGCGATGGATGCGATCAAGCTCCGGCCGACACTGAGGTAATCGCTCCGGGTAATGCCGTAGCGGCGATGGTCACGGCCCAGCCGCTCCAGGTAGGACAGTGTGCCGGGGGCGTCGAGATGATCGATGACGTGCACCAATGCGTTCAACAACCGCTCGTGCTGTTCACCTAGTTCGGCGGGGAAGAGCCGCCGCAGATCCGGCCTGGCACCGAACAGGTGCGCGTAGAAGAACCGGACCACATGGACACCGCGAGCCCCGGCCCGCTGCAAGCTGTCCTGCACCAACCGCACGTCACGCTCGTCCACTTCCGCTCCCCCACGCCGTCTGCATGTCCCGTCCCGGGGAATTCGGCGCCCCAGCCACGCCGGATTGGTCTAATCCACCATGGGGGCGCGGTCATTCACCGAACGAGACCTCGGGGCAGAGGGAGGACGTGCGTAGGCGACGGTGTTGCGGGAGCCGGAGTGAACCAGCCTGCCACAGCCGGGTTCGGGGACTTGCATGGCCCGGTACGCGTCCAGGCAAGACTCCCCAGAGCGGTGGCGACACCGATGGCCGGGATGGACAGGTGTGTCGGCCTCGAAGCGCACCACGAGGAGTGGGTCGGCGGCTGCCATGACCGCGCGGTCTCCGACGGCCAGGCCACCACAGGCGGTCGGCGTGCTCGTCTACAGCGACCCTTCCGGCTCACCTGCGGTGATCCGCCGACCGCACAGTTGCCGCTCGAGTTCCGTGGAGATCTCCGTGCAGATCTGGCCGGTAGCCCCCCACTCCACCAGCGACTGGGCAACCAGACGCACCTTGATGTTCGTGTGCATGGAGATCTCGCGCAGCGCATCCCACGCTTCGGCCGGTGAAAGGTGTCCAGCGGCAAGAATGACTCCCATCGCCTGATCGATCACCGCATGAGAGACGAGCGCATTCTTGAGCTGAAGGTTCTCCTTCTCCAGCACCTCCACCTTCGCACGCAGCGCCGCCTCAACATCAGCCTTCCGTGTATCCAGGAACAAAACGTCCCTCCGGAGCGAGGGCCACAGCCCCGGGGTCAAGGGCGCTACAGCGACAATCGATCCTCCTACTCTCTGCTTGAGCACGCCAACTCGCAACCCCCGAAAGGCCCACGTAGCGGTCACGGTCGCGACCGCCGACGTGCTCGCGGCGTCCGTCGCACTTCAGGTGACTGAGGGCTGGCCAGGCCGAACGACGTCAGCACGATGGTCGGGCTGATCAACGATCCGCTCTGAGGTCCTTGCCGTACCAGACCTCCATATACGCACCCGTGCAGTACGCCGGGATTTCGGCATAGCCGTGGCGCACGTACAGTGCAAGGCGCGTGTTGAGGACCATCTGAGAGGCACCGAGTGTGCGGGCCTCCTCCTCCAAAAGGTCCAGCAAGAGGCTCGCGCCGTTCTTGCCGCGGAAGGCGGGGCGCACGTAGACGCGGGTGAGCTCAGCGCGCTCGGCGTCCAGTACCAGTACCCCACCACAGGCGGCAGCCTCTTCGCCGTAGTGACCGACGACGAACTGGCCGGTGGGCGGGGTGAGCAGCTCGACACCGTCCCCGGCCAAGCCCTGATCGATCTCCTCGGACGTTGCCGGCCGCTTCCAGTAGCGGCTCGCGACCTCGTCGTAGTAGTCGCGGCGCAGACTGCTCGCGTTGACCGAGTCGAAGGCTTCAGGAGTCAGGGTCCAAGACGTCATGCCTCTGCATAACAGCGGTTCCATAGCCGTGGCCAACGCATTTCGGCAGGAGCCGGAGCCCGCCCTGCCCTGCGGGGCGCGGACAAGTGTCCTTGCCAGACGGCCAGGGGGCGCTCCTCCCGGATGGTGATCAGTTCGCTGGGTCGAGGGTCGCGTAGACCACGACGTTGTCCGCGTAGTGATGGTCGCGGTAGGTGCCCGCACAGGTGATCAGGCGCAGTCCGGCGTAGTCGATGTTGCGGTACACCTCTATGGACGGGAAGTGGTCCTTGGCGTACTGCTCGGTGCGGGTGACGGTGAAGCGAGCGGTGGAGCCGTCGTTGCGCTGTACGGCGATGTGGTCGCCGTGGCGCAGGCGGGCGAGGTTGAAGAAGACGGACTTGGTCTGGTTCCACGTGACGTGTCCCGCGATGACTGCCGGGCCTTTCGCGCCGGGAGTGGGCCCAGGGGTGAACCACCCCGCTTTGGCAGGGTTCTTCGGAGTCTCCATCGCCCTGCTCTTGTCGAGCCCCAGGCGTTCCAGAGAGGTGTTGACGCCGATAGCAGGGATGGACAGGCGAGTTGGTGCGGATGCTTCCATGACGGAAGGCTGAGAAGATGCGGGCCCGTTCTTTCCCGACGACGGTGCATCCGAATGGGCAGGGCTGGAAGCGTGGCCTGCAGGAGCACTCGGCGGCGCCGTCTGCTGGCGTGACAGACCTAGCACCAGGGCCGTAATACCTGCGACAAGCAGCACCGCGGCCACGGTGGCCGACAGCCAGCGCTGTCGACCACCGTGCGCCCGACGCACTATGCGCTGCGTCATAGGGACAGGCTCTCAGCGGCTGTCGGTGATCTGGTGCGTGCGGCGCCGCCGCACGAGCATCAGACCCGCCGCCGCGGCGATCGCGACGCCGCCGCCGGCGATCAGGCCGGGTGATTCGATGCCTGCCGTGCTGCCGGAGCCGGTCTCGACGCCGCCCGAGGGCATGGAACCCACCGACGCGCCCTGCAGCATGCCGCAGTCCGCGGGAGCGGTGGCTTCCTGGGGCAGCTTGAGGTCGAGTTCGCTCTTGCCCTTGCCGAAGTCGTACTTGCCGTTGCGGTTGGGGTCGATGCCGTGCTGGACCACGTGGAGGTCCTTGATGTGGTCGACGACCTTCTGCGACACGGTCAGCGTGCGCTCGTAGGAGAGCTTGCCGTCCTTGTCTGCGGTCGGCATCCGGTCAACGGCCAGCCCGCTGTTCTTGGACGTGTCTCCCTTGGTGGTCAGGGAGATGTTGATGTCGCCGTAGGCCGGGATGCCCTCCGCCGTGGTGACGATGCCGTCCTGGTTCTTGTCCGCGGAGGCGTCCGGGCAGTGGAAGTCGTGCCCACTGGTGGAGCCGTGGATGTGCTGCGCGTGCGGCTGACCGGGCACGAGGCCGGAGGCCTCGATCTTCACCGTGAGCCGGGTGCCGTCCAGGCTGAGCATCGCCGTGCCCTTGGCACCGGACCCGTTCAGCGACGTCAGGTCGACCTGGTAGCTGTCGCCGGACGCGCTCGCCGGATGGCCGGTGTGCGCGGCTGCGGGGAACGATGCGAACGCGAGGGCCGCGGGGACGGCGGCGAGAGCGGTCAGTCGAGCGGCGTGTCGGGCTATCACAACAAGCCTCTTTCCAGCGCCGCTCAGCGAACCTGCCGACCGGCTTCGGAACTCACGAGCTTCTGACTCTCTTATTTCGGAGACATCCCGCGGTCGGATTGGTCGCCGCCCGCTGTCCCGTCCCGGCCCTCGCCCTCCGACCGGTTCTGCGGTACGGAGCAGATGGCGTCCAGCACAGCGGCCCGCATCCGGGCCGGCGGCTCAGCTTCTTGCCGGGGCAGCCGATCTCCGCAGGATGGTGCGGGGGCGCTGTTGTCGAAGGCACTTGTCGTCGTGCCAGAGCGGAACCGCCAGCGGGGTCGGTTACAGGTCGCGTTCCAGCGGCGCAGCCAATCCGTGGTGGTGCGTGGCGTCCAGCGTCGTTTCACGGCATCTCTCCCATGGGCGTACTCGCGCAGCGCTCTTACATGTCGGGAATCCGGCGCCCTGCACGATGCGGCTTGGTCAGCGGCGCGCTTCCAGGGCCCGTGTGCGGGAGCGGGTGCGTCCGATCAGCGGAACCAGTCACCGTCATCGGAGCTGCGACGGCACGGACACGATGCGAATTGGTACTGCTGCCGCATCGCGCTTGTCGACCGAGGGCGTGTACGACCAATCCGAGCGCACCCTCAGGACGGATTCCGGACATGGACCACCACGCTTCACGCAAGCCGCTGCGCGGCATCAAACGCTTGTCCTTGGGTGCCTTGAGCGGTCTGCTGGCCGGATATGCCGCGATTGCGGTGGCCGAGTGCGTCTCTGCTGCCGTACGACCCGAGTCCGGGCCCGTCATCGCCGTCGGCGGGGCGGCGATCGACCGCACACCGCCCGCGGTGAAGGACTGGGCGATTCGCCATTTCGGCACCAACGACAAGCTCATCCTGCAACTGGGCATCCTCGCCGTCCTCACTGTGCTGGCCCTGGTGCTGGGGATGCTGGCGACACGGTGGCGACGGATCGGCTCCCTCGGCGTGCTCGCCTTCGGCGTGGTCGGAGCACTGGCTGCAACCAGTCGACCGGACTCGACCAGCATCAGCGACGCCCTGCCCTCCGTCGCCGGAGCCGTCGTCGGCGCCGGATTGCTGTACTGGCTGACCGGACGCCTGGGACAGGGGCGGCGTGCCACGGCAGAGCAGCCGGCGGTGATCACGGCCGGCGACAGCAAGCCCGCTGCAGCCGGCGGACAGCACATGGGTACGTCACGCACACCAGTGGCAGCCGACCCGGCGGAGTCGGGCTGGGACAGGCGCGGTTTTGTTCTCGCCGCCACGGCGGCGGCCGCGGCATCAACTGGTATCGGCCTGGCGGGACGGGCACTGAACGGTTCACAGGGGCAGAACGCTGTCGCGTCCCGCAAGGACGTAGTGATCCCCGCACCTTCGTCGGCTGCCGCACCCGTCCCCAAAGGCGCAGCACTACGGATCAAAGACGTCAGCCCGTTCATGACTCCCAACGGGGACTTCTACCGGGTCGACACGGCGCTGGTCGTGCCCAAGGTCGATGCCACTTCCTGGAAGCTGCGCATCCATGGCAAGGGCGTGACACGTGAACGCACGCTCTCCTTCGACGACTTGCTGAAGATGCCGCTCATCGAGCGGAACATCACGTTGACCTGTGTATCCAACGAAGTCGGTGGTCCCTACGTCGGCAACGCCCGCTGGATCGGTGTCCGCTTGGACGACCTGCTCAAGGAGTGCGGAGTCAAACCACCGTCCCAAGGCGGTCCTGCCGATCAACTGGTCGCCCGGTCGGTGGACGGCATGACGATCGGCAGCCCCGTCGAGGACGTGCTGGACGGCCGTGACGCGATGCTCGCCCTGGGCATGAACGGCCGGCCCCTGCCTTTCGAGCACGGCTTCCCGGTACGCATGCTGGTCCCTGGCCTGTACGGCTACGTATCGGCGTGCAAGTGGATCCAGGACATCGAACTGACCACCTTCGATGCCTACGACTCCTACTGGGTCAAGCGGGACTGGGCACAAAAGGCCCCGATCAAAACCGAGTCCCGTATCGACACCCCCAAGCCGTTCGGGCGGCCGAAAGCAGGAACCGTGATGGTGGCGGGGGTCGCCTGGGCCCAGCACCGCGGTATCGACAAGGTCGAAGTCCGTGTCGACGACGGCCCGTGGGAAGCAGCCCGACTGGCCACCGAGGACACCAGGGACACCTGGCGTCAGTGGTCGTATCCCTGGGACGCCGGCAAGGGCGGGCACACACTGACCGTGCGGGCCACCGACCGTACCGGCCAGACCCAGACCGAAAAGCGCACCTCGACGATCCCCGACGGCGCCTCGGGCTGGCACTCCGTCGTTGTCACCGTCGACTAACCGGACAGGCCCCACCGGACATGAGCCTCCTGCCGGAAAGCGGAGGGACGCATGAGTTACTGGTGACTTCGATCTGTTCACGCCGCGTTCCAGCGGTACCCGGAAAGGCGGCACATGCCCGAAGCCATCCACATCGGACGCCACCCCGAACACGGCCCAGACCTGACGACATTGATGGGACAGGTCGCGCTCGGCGACAAGGACGCCTTCGCGACGATCTACGACGCCACTGCCGGAGCGGTGTTCGGCACCGTGTACCGGGTGCTGCGCGATCACGCCCAGGCCGAAGAAGTCGCCCAAGAGGTCTGGGTGGAGGCGTGGCGCGGCGCAGTCCGCTACCGGGCCGACCGCGGGACGGTCATCAACTGGCTTCTCACCCTGGCCCACCGACGAAGCGTGGACCGGATCCGGTCGGTGGAGGCTGCGGCCACCCGAGACCACAAAGCGGCGCTGTTGGAACAAGTCCCCAGAGGTCGCCGAGCACCTGTCGACTCCTTTGGGCACGATCAAGACGCGGCTGCGAGACGGCCTCATCCGACTGCGCGACTGCCTGGGGGTGATCGCATGACCGCCGCGCCCGACCTGCACACTCTGACCGGCGCCTACGCGCTCGACGCACTAGAGGAAGACGAACGCATCGCGTTCGAGCAGCACCTGGCCGCATGCCAGTCATGCACTCAGGAGGTGCGTGAGCTGACTGCCACCGCGGGACGCCTCGCACTGGCGGCCACCATGCCGGTGCCCCCTCAGCTCAAGAACCAGGTGATGGCACAGATCGACGCCGTCCGCCAAGACGGACCGCACGTCTCGCCGTCCTCGCCCGGTGCCGTCAGAGGCAGCCACGCCCTGCGCTGGGCTCTGGCCGCCTGCCTCGCCGCAGTAGCCGCCCTGGGCGCCACGACACTGCGGCAGCATCAGCAGACCGACCAGGCCCGCCACGACGCCCAGGCCGCGCAGCATCAGGCCGACCAGATCGCCCAGGTCCTCAGCGCCGCGGACGCCAAGGCGACGGCGACAACGATCGCCGGCGGTGCCCGTGGCTCGGTAGTCGTCTCCCATGACAGCGACAAGGCTGTCTTCATCGCCTCTGGCATGGCGAAGCCGCCCAAGGGCAAGGTTTACCAACTGTGGTTCGCCGACGGGGACCACATGCGCCCGGCCGGGCTGATGAGCCCCTCGCGCACCGATCAAAGCGTGCTGATGACGGGCTCCGTCGCCGAAGCATCCGGCATGGGCATCACCCTAGAGCCGGGCGGTGGCTCGAAACAGCCCACTACTCAGCCACTCGCTCTTTTGTCCCTGCCTGCCTAGGGGCTCTCGCGGGGGCCCGGTGCTGGTCTTGTGCCACGGTCAGCACCGGTGTCTTCAGTTCCTCCGTACGCCTCGGCGGAATGAAAAAGATCAGTGTCTTGAGGAAGCGACCAATCCGTCTCCCCAGCCGCGCCGGATTCCCCACGATGGAGGCGGACCGCCTTCACGGATCTGATCGTTGAGGGATGTCATGCAGACTCGAGTCCGTCGTCTTGCCGTTACTGTCGCTGCTGCCGCCATGTTGCCCCTGGCCCTGACCGCCTGCTCGGACAGCGATTCCAAGGACAATGCATCTGACAGCACGTCATCAGCCGCGTCGAAGGGCTCGGACATGGCCAGCCCCTCGCACGACATGAACGCGATGAACGAGCCGTTCGGCCCGGCCTGTTCCACGGTGCCCAAGGACGGAGCGGGCTCCTTCGACGGCATGGCCAAGGACCCCGTCGCCACCGCTGCCTCCCACAACCCGGCCCTGTCGACACTGGTCACCGCAGTGAAGAAGGCCGGGTTGGTCGACACGCTGAACAACGCAAAGAACATCACCGTGTTCGCCCCCACCAACGACGCCTTCGCGAAGATCCCGAAGGCTGATCTGGACAAGGTCCTCAACGACAAGGCCCAGCTCACCAAGATCCTCACCTACCACGTCGTGGGGCAGAAGCTTGCGCCGAAGGACCTGAGCAACGGCTCGTTCGACACTCTGGAGAAGTCGAAGCTGACGACCTCGGGTTCCGGCGAAAGCTACAAGGTCAACGACACCGCCAACGTGGTGTGCGGCAACGTCAAGACGGCCAATGCGAACGTCTACATCATCGACAGCGTCCTGATGCCCAAGAGCTGACACACCCCGCAGACGGCCGGCCCCCATGCCTGCATCCCCACCGCCTTCGCACACCTCACACGTGTGGCCTCCTTGGACAGCTGGGACGGCGCGACCACGCAAGGGCTGGCAGAGCAGCGTGTCCGGCAGGTGGCATCGCTACCGAACCGAGCAGCAGCCGCTGGTGACTCCTCCCGTCACCAGCGCCGGATACAGCGAAGCGGCAGACGTCATGCCGGCGGAATTGGCTCCCGATGTCCCCTCAGCTAGTTTGTGCACGTGAGGAGACGGAGCGGGGAGCACCATGGACAAGCACCAGGACGGACGCTGCACCTTCCTGACCAGCCACGCCAGGGTCCTGCTGGTACTCGCACGCGACCAGCGCGCGCTGCTGAGCACTATCGCGGCCGACTGCCAGATCACGGAACGGCGCGTGCAGGTCGTCCTCAACGACCTGGAACACGCCGGATTTCTCCAGCGGCGCCGGGCCGGGCGACGCAGCCGGTACGTCCTCGATCTCGACAGGCCCTTGCGGCACCCGGCAGAAGCCTCTTTGACCGTCCGGGACCTGGTAGTCCTGACGTCGTCGGCATACCCCATGTCCGCTGCCGCCGACGGCGAGAACGCGGCCGACACAGTGGAGACCGGCGCCGCAGATCGGCCGAACTCGGCAGTCTGACCGGCACAGGAGTCGAGCAGTCGGCGCAGGTCTTCTCCACCCCGGGCTCGGATCCGGTCAGGAATCAGTGATCGACTCGTTCCCTGCTACGTGCCCGGAGTTCCTCACGCAGGAGTCGGGCCGCAACACCGGCGTCCAGGCCCAGGAGTCCAGCGGCTTCCCGATAGGTATGACAGCCCAGGAGCGTCACTCCGAGAAGCGCCTTCTTGATGCCACACGCCGGAGCTGGACACAGTGAATTCCCTTGTTTGTCTCCACTGAGCCTTACCCGGGTGCGGGGCGCGGCGTTGGCACCGTCTCGGCTCGACGGGCGACTCCGTACGTATCGCGCGCAGATCACATTCCAGAGCTCAACGACAAGTTGCCGCCTCTGTTCGGGCACACCAGCATCGTCGCGTCCCAGGAGTGCCTCGTGAGCCATGGCCTCGACGAACGCGTCCTCAGCAGAGTTGTCGTCTTCACACAGCAGGCACGCGAGGGTATACAGCTCTGCCGCATGCTGGTCATACAGTGCGCCAAGGGCATCGGCTGATGCGCTGCCCCGGCTCTGAGCAAGCGAGATCGGTTCGTCACCGCCGCCGTAATATCCCGAAGCCGCACTGTTCGCCCCGCGAAGACTCTGGTTCATGATCTCCACCGCCTGTAGCCGGCTGACATGGTCAACGGCCAGGGCTGGGGCACGCACAACAATCCTAGTACTCGCCTGCGTGATCTGCGAGAACGCCGGGCAGCACGCAGCGCGATGCCTGGCGAGACTCGCGCGCCAAAAATCACGCGAGGAGTTCCGGGTGCGGATCGTCGGGTGCGGGCGGCTGCTGTTGGCGTTCCAGCTGTGCAGCTGTGTCTGCCAGGGCGGCCAGACACAGCTGCACGGCCTCGTAGGAGCAGCGGCGCGTCCCTACGCTGTCCACCCACTTCGCGCCGTCGAGGCTCGCCCGACGACCCGGTATCGAGGTCGTCTGACGGGACCGCGCGCCGTTCTTCGCCGAAGGCGCCGCTGCCGGAGCGCCGCAAACGGTGCAGGTCGCCGACCGGTGGCATCTCTGGCACAACCTCAGCGAGGCCGCCGAGCGCAGTGTCGCCCAGCACCGCCTCTGCCTTCGTGTCCTGACGCCCGCACCCGCTCAGCCCGAACCCGAGACCACTGCCGCCCCAGACCCGTCCACCTCGCCATGGCCGACAGGCCACCGCTTCGCCGACCGGACCCGGGGCCGGCACGCAGCCGTCCACGCCCTGCTGGAGGCAGGCCACAGCCGACGCTCGGTCCAGCGACAGCGCGGCATGGCCTGGCACACCGTCAAGCGGTTCGCCGACGCCGCGAAGCCGGAGGACCTGTTTACCGGCAAGTGGCAGAACCGGTCCTCGGTCCTCGACGACTCCAAGCCGTACCTGGACGACCGCTGGAACCAGGGCTCCACCCACGCGTGGAAGCTGTGGGAGGAGATCGTGCCGCTCGGCTACAAGGGCAGCTACCAGCGCGTTCGCGCCTACCTGCGCGAGAAGCGCACCTCACCACGCCCGGTGACCGCCCGGCCACCCTCACCCCGAGCCGTCGCCGGATGGATCTCCGGCGCCCGGACACCCTCGCCGAGTCCGAGCAGCTCCAGCTCAAAGCCGTCCGGAGGCACTGCCCCGAACTCGACGCTCTCACCCTCAACCAAGGGCCGGCACCTGTCCCGCCCGGAACCTACAGCTCTTGCTCGACGAGCATCTTGAGCATGGTCTACGCCGTGTTCTTCTCCGATTCAAGCCCGTGTACCTCAGTGCCCTCGAATGCGACAGGCTCGGCGCTGCGGGCGAACAGCGCTTGCTCGTAGGCGGTGAGCGCGGGCTCCACATCGGATCCGGCGGCTAGGGCCTGGCCGAGTTCGGCTGCGTCGAGCATGGCCGCATTGGCACCTTCGCCGTTCGGGGCCGTGAGGTGGGCCGCGTCGCCCAGCAAGGTCACCCCGGGCACGTGTTCCCACCGGTGGCCGGACGGCAGCGCGTGATGAGGGCGCAGGACAGGCGCGGTGTCGGAGTCCGTGATGAGTGCGGTGAGGGCCGGCGCCCAGCCGACAGTTGCTCGCGACTGGCACGCAGCAGCTCAACGCAACCTGTTCAACCGGATGCTGGGAATGCTCTTCCACTGTCTGCAACACCAGGTGCTCTACGACGAACGCCGCGCCTTCGCCCCGCTGCTCGAAGCCGCCCCGGCTTGACTCTTAGCGCCGTGAGATGTCTTTCGAAGGTCCTGACCTCGATGCCTGGAGTCGGATTCAGGACCGGAGCCAGGATCCTGATCGAGGTCGGCGACGGCAGCACCTTCCCGACCGCCGGCCACCTCGCCGCCTACGCAGGACTCGCCCCGGCGACCCGCAGCTCAGGCTCATCAATCCGCGGCGAACAGCCCTCCCGGAGAGGAAAAAGCAGCTCAAACGGGCCTTCTTCCTCTCCGCTTTCGCAGCTCTGAGCGACCCGGCGTCGAGGGTCTACTACGACAAGAAGATCGCCCAGGGCAGGCACCCCACCCAGGCACTGCTCTGTCTCGCCCGGCGCCGGGCCGGCGTCCTGTTCGCGATGCTCCGCGACGGCACCCTCCACGAACCGCAGCCGGTCAGGTCAGGCTGAGTCGCCGAGAGCCTGCCTTGCTTCAGTCCACAGCCGCTCGAACTCCTCCGCGGAGATCTCGGCTGCCTGCGGCTGGTCCTGCCAGCCGTCCATGGGACCTTCGGCGAGAACGCCGTACTGCCGTTCATAGCGGCCCATCGACGCAAGATCGGCAGGGTCGCGCAAGTGCACGACCTCCGCCAAGGAAGCCGCAGTCACCGCCCGCGAGTCCTGCCCCCGGACCTCAACCTGACGCACCGCCCAGCCCTCGTCATCGGCCTCGAAGTACAGCCACAGATCTTCGTCCTCGTAGTAGGTGCGGATCCAGGTCGTCATGCCGCCATCCTGGCCCACCACCTTGACCAAACACATAGGGACACCCCCCAGGACGGCCGACGGTGCAGTCAGAGAGGGGCGCAGCCGCCGCCGGGGCTCCGGGCCGAGGTGCCCGCGAGCGGCGGCTGCGCGCTGTGCACGGTTCTGGTCAGTCCCCACTGGCCAGGAGCCGTGCACGCATGCGTCTCCACCAGCTCCGGAAGGGCAAGGGTGGATGCTCTCTCCCGGCTTGGAACAGCTGGCAGGACGCACGTACCAAGCACGTACAGCAGTCCAGGAAACCCGGAGTCACGGGGTTTTCGCTTCACCAGATCGACGTCTGGACGGGGCGAGTCCCCCACTCTCTGGGGACCAAACGGCGCAAAGGCGCTCGGTCTGCGGTCACTTGGTGGCGGGAGTTGACTCCTTGGACAGCAGCGTGGGATCGGCTCCTTCTTCGGTGATTCTGCGGGCCACCTCTGCGACCTTCAGTCCATGGGAGCGGGCATATGTGCGCAGTCGTCCAAAGGCGGCCCCCAACGTCAGATCGTGACGGGCAGCAAGGATGCCTTTGGCTTGCTCGATGACGACGCGGCTGTCCAGCGCGTGCTGCAACTGCCCGGCAAGGACACGCTGTTCGGCTACTTGGGCCTGGAGGGAAAGCAAGTGCGCGGCAGTGCGGACCAGTCCCGGCACATGTGTCAGCAACTCCCGATCCCAGGGACGTCCCGCTGCGTTGAACAGCACCAACGCCCCCTCAGAGAGGTCGTTTTGGAGACAGGAGGAATCGGCGCCGACGGTGAGCGGGAGAGCGGTGACTCGGTCCATCGAGAGCTGTAGTGCCCGAGGCGCCCAGCGGGGCCAGCGCACGTGAAGAGGCTGGGTCGTGATGTCGACGTCGAGCAGGATCCGTCCCGTGGACCGTGCTTCGAAGGCAGGTCCCTCATTCCAGGCAGCGGTGTCGATGGCCAGGCACTGCAACTCGTGACTGGTGGCCGCCGCGTAGACAGCCTCGGTAGCCGGCGGCGTGTAGTAGGCGATGGCCCCGCAGGCGTTGCCGATCCATCGCCCGCTCTGCGCGAGCGCGGCCAATACGGGCCGCGGGTCGTGTGGCGTACGGGAGCTCTGCTCCACTAGCTGCGCGTAAACGTTAGCCATTTCGGTGGTCCTGAGCAGCACATCGGCTCCCTCCTCCGATGGGGGCCTAGGTCTGGGGCCGCCGAGTCATGGTCGCGTGAACGACTGTATCCGTGGGGGGTACCCTCGTCCGACCGGCTGAACACGAGTGATGGCTGGCCGGGTGATCGATTCGATTTCTCCAACTCGCCCACCACCAGGAGGAGCGCCGACGCGGCTCCGCCGCGCCTGTTGCTACGGGCGGTGGGCGCCGCGATGGCGGTGGACCTCAACGGCCAAGCTCTGCACGGCGAGCAGCTATCCGCAGACGCATTGCTACTGTCCGCTGGCGCATCCGCCGTGCGGCGCGCTGCATCCGCACGGCGTCGCTGACCAGGATCCGGTGCCGCGCACGGGCCCGAGCACGCGCAGAGCTTGCCTTGGGAGGATGCTCCTCGAATGTCATCACGCGTGCCGCCCTTGTTCGCTAGCGGGCAGGGGGCGCCACTACTGTGCCCGCCGCCGAAGCGGCTACGCCAGTGAGCGCACCTGCCTTTCAAAGCTCGCACGTAACGGCTCCGAACCACGAATCTGGGCGTCGACAACAACGGCCCTTGCGTATCGGTGGCTGAAAAGAAGACCACTGCGCTCCGGGTAAGCCCCGGTTGGATGTTGCGGCCAGGGTCTCAGCAGCCTCGTCGGATTGGCGGCGCCTGAGGACCGCTACGTCCGGCTCACGTCTGGGCTCGGGCGATGCCTGCGCTGCCATCCGGTCCACTGTCCAACGGCTACAGATGTGTAGCTGGTTCGCGCTGGTCACCGGCCGCGCGGCAACGCCGCGACCGGCACGGAACATCACCACTCGTCTGAGCCTTCCTGGAGATCGTCGTGTCGGACCCTGCCCCGGCCGCTTCCCGCGCCCGATGTACAAGCTGGGAGATCCACATCGTGCTCACATTCCGACGGTAGACCTTCTACCTGGCTCGAAGGTCAAGCATCCCGGCCGTGCTCTTACCGGCGCACGACAGCCAGTACGAGCGGCATCATCGACATCCGATGCTGGACTGCGCGACGTCCCGTTTCGAAGGCGAAGACGCGATGCCGGTCCGGCCGTTCCGGTGGTCGTGAGGTGGGCCCCGGTCTTCCCGGATGGCGCTGGGAGGTGTCGACGGGGCAGCACGTCGGTTTCGAGTCGTGGTCGGCGCGGGACCGGCTGATGCTTACGGGCGTCGATCCTGCTGCAGGAATGGTGTCTCGGCCTTCAGAGGCTGCACCGGCACGACGGAAACCGGCAGCGTCGGCATGCCCCGCATTGCTTCGCGCGGCTTCGCCGCTGCGGTGACTATTCTGACCACGGCAGTGGAGGGTGCCTCCTTGTAGACGAAGCCACCCATCAGGGTGGTGGTTCCGACGGGGAACAAGAACCACCTCGCGGCCGGGCCCGGCTGGCACCGACCGGCGGGAGTGGCTGCCCGGGTTATCCGAACAGGGCCTGGGCGAGGGCGACGCCGACGAAGACCGCGCCGAGGCCGGCCGCGATGGAGACGACGACATTGGCCGCGGCGAAGAACTTCGCACCGCTCTCGGCCAGGCGCAGTGTCTCGTAGGAGAACGTCGAATAGGTGGTCAGGGCTCCGCACAGGCCGGTGCCCAGGAGCAGTTGCACCGTATGGCCGGCGGTACCGGAAAGAGCGGCGCCGGTGAGGGTGCCCAGGATCAGGGAGCCGATGACGTTGGCGGAGAAGGTGCCCCAGGGAAAGACAGTGTCGTGGCGGCTCTGGACAGCTCGGTCGGTGAGGTAGCGCAAAGGTGCGCCGACAGCGCCGCCGAGGGCCACCAGCAGGAAATCACTCACCGGTCGGCCGCCTGCATGTCGTTGAAGCGGACGACCTGGACGGGCTCCAGGGTGATCAGACCCCCGATGTTCATCTCCTCCAACTGCGGGACGAACGCGTGGATACGCTCTTCGGTATCGACGATCACCACCGCTACGGGCAGATCGTCGGCCATGGACAGCAGCCGGGTGGTGTGCACGATCTGCCGGCCGCCGAACCCTTCCATTCCGTGGAAGATCGAGGCGCCGGAAAGTCCTGCGGCGTGAGCCCGGTGAACGATCTCGCTGCACACGGGCTTGTGGTGCCAGAGGTCGGTGTCGTCGACCAGAACGGTCAGCCGCAGCGCCGCCTGTGAGGTCCAGCTCATGATTCACTCCACTTCGCCAGGATGCGGCGCGTGCTCCACGCGCCCACGGTCACCGCGGTCACCGCGGCCACGGCTGTTGCCGCCAGGTAGGCGAGTGCGATCCCCGCACGGCCGCCGGTGACCAGGCGCTCGATGTCCACGCAGTAGGTGGAGAACGTGGTGAACCCGCCCAGCACCCCGGTGCCGAAGAACGGCCGCAGCAGCGCGTGGGCGGAGAAGACCTCGGTGACCGCGACGAGGAAGATGCCGATCACCAGGCAGCCGACGGCGTTCACCGCCAGAGTGGTGACGGGGAAGCTGTCGGCCGCGGTCGGCCATATCCGAGAGGCCCCGAAGCGGGCGACTGCGCCCAGAGCACCGCCGACCGCGATGACCATCAGGACGCCGTAGTGCGAACTCCGCAGCTCTTGGCGCTGCACGGCATCGGACAGGTCAATATCGGCATCAGTGGGCTCTGCCGCTATCGACAACCCGGTCTCGTCCGAACGCATGCTTCTCCCTACACGTGGTGCCCTGTACGCGTTCGCGGACAGGGGTGAGTCACGAGTAGGGACTGTTGGCGGCAGCATCGCCGCGGTTCGGGTACGGCGAGCCCCACCGCCGCGCAGCACTCAAGAGCACCGCATACGGTCAGGCTACCGCGCACCAGGCGCACACGTGGAACGCCGTCGGACAACTCCCCGTGGCGTCGAGTCCGGGGCAGGGTGTCTGCGTGTCCGTCGGCGACTATCGCGAGGTCTCTGCGCCCCGGCAGATGCTGCAGGTGATCCGTCGTGCTGTCCTCGGCAGGGTGCTCACGCCCATGCCGGCCAGCCGGTGCAGCGCATCTGAAGCGGTCCGAACATGGTCACAGCAGACCGCCGCCCCGCACTGACAGCAAACGGCAACGACGGGGACGACGTGGTGAACGGTGGCCCGGCAGTCAAGCGGCGCGGGCCGATCGCGGGCGGTCGTCCTTGCGACCAGCGGTCGCCGTTCACGCTTCCTGATCGGGGACGGTCAGGCTGCCTTTCGCTGGCGGCCGTTGGGCCCCATCCCTTCCTGGCCCGTCGACCAGATGCCGACCCCCCGGCAAGCAGTGGGCCACCGGGCAGATCAGCTTCGCGTCTCGCGAGGGCGCCTGACGCCGATCCGGCACCGCCGGCTGCGCAGTCGCCGTCGGCCGCCCCTGCCCTGAGCCCGCCCGTGCTCGTGGGCTTCCCACCGGCACGGACGAGACAGACGCTGCCAGTGCCGTCGGACGGCCCATCTGGAAAACATATCAATGTTATGCAATGGTGGAGGGGTGAGTCCACAACGACGCGATCCCGCCATCCGTGCACTGCTCATCGACGCAGCCGCACGCATCCTGGCCGAGGGCGGCACAGCCGCCCTGACGACCCGGCGACTCGCGGCGGAGACCTCGCGTTCGACGATGGCGATCTACACCCACCTCGGCGGCATGGAGCGGGTCCAGCACGCGGTGCGGGTGGACGGCTTCGCCCGGCTGGCCGCCGCCGTCAACGCGGTTTCCTGCTCACCAGACCCGGTAGCAGACCTGGCCCGCGTCAGCGACGTCTACTTCTCCTTCGGGCTCAGCCAACCGCACCTGTACCGGGCCATGTTCATCGACCGGCCGGTGCAGGACGACGACGCCGGCACGGCCGCCTTCGACCGGATCGTGAAGGCCGTGCGCCGCTGCATCGACGGGCAGCGGCTGCCGAGCATCGAACCGGCCATGGTACTGATGTGGGCCGCGCAGCTGTGGAGCATGCGGCACGGCATCGTCACCATGGTCCTGTCCGGCGCCCTGCCCGAGCCGCAAGCACGCCATGTCCTGTCGGACATGACCCTGCGCCTGCTAATCGGCTACGGCGACGACCCGGCCGCCGCACGGCGATCACTGCGCCACGCCCTCACGCCCCCGGGCGCCCCCGAATGAGGCCCGCCGGCACTGCCGCCCGGCAGCACACCGCGCGCCAAACGGTGCGCGCGGCGTGGCAGTCGATTCGGCGCTCGGGAGCCGTCGCCCCGGAACTCCCGGCGATCGTGTTCGTCGCGGTGGCCTCCGGCACCGGCTTCTGGTGGGGCCTGGGCGCGGGCGTGCTCACCGTCGCAGGGGTACTGATCTCACGGAACCGGCGCGGGCTGTCGAAGCGCCCCGTCCTCGGTGGAAGCGTCGGCCTGGCCGTGGCGGCGGCCATCGCCCACCAGACCGGCTCGGCCGCGAGCAGCCTGCTCGCCGACATCTGCGTCGACCTCACGATCGCCGCCGCCCTGGCCATCTCCCTCGCTGTGCGGCGCCCCCTGATCGGCGTGTTGTGGAGCGCCGCGCGCCGCGAACCACTGCTCTGGCGCACCGACCGCTCCGCGCACCGCGCCTACGACCTGGCCACCGCACTCGGCGCAGCGGCCCTGTCCGCCCGGGCACTCGCGCTGACCATCGTCTACCTCAACCACGAACCCGTAGCCTGGCTGCTGAGCGTCAAGATCACACTGGGACTGCCCGTCACCTTCCTCGTCCTGGCATCCGCATACGCCGCCGGCCTGCATGACGAACAGCACCGCAAACCGCCCGCCTGACCAGAGCGTTTGGGCCCGCTTGCCGGCATACGGGACAGGAAGGAGCGGCCAGGCGCCGGACTCGCCCCGAATCTGTTCGGTAACCTCGCTGGCCGAGGTGCCGTCGCAGGGGTGACCGGGACCGAGGTCGCCTCTGCCCCTTGCCGCCCCACCGAGGCCGGGGCCAGCATCTGTCCTCATGATCGCTCAGATAGTGACGCTCACCGGAGTCCTCATCGGCGCCCTGGCAACCTTCCTCGCCACAAGCATGGCCGAACGCACTCGGCACCGACGCTCCATGTCGACACGCTGGGACGAGCGCAAGCTCGATACGTGCATCGAGTACGCGACTTGCGTCAAGGAGATCTCCAGCACCGTCAAGCGAGCCCGTCAGGCTTACGGAACGGACGAGGGACGAGAGTTCCTCAGCGCGATGGAAACCGCAGAGCTGAGGAGAAGTGTGCTGTTCGAGACACTCGTTCTTCTGACGTCACCAGGTGTGGTCAACGCCGCGAACGAAGTGAACCGCGCCCTGTGGCAGCAGCTGGACGCGGCCCGCACCGGCGACCACGCACCGGCGGAAGTCGATCTGGTGGGACTCTTGAACAGATACCACGAGCAGGCTCGGGCTGATCTCGGGGTTCTTCGCAGTGTCTGATCCCACAGGCACGTCGCAACCCACGCAGCCTCGCAGCGGGACGCGCGCCGCCCCGCCGCTTCACCTTCGACGCAGCACCGAAGTGTCGTCGCGTCAGCAAGGGTGGATGCTGATGCCGAGCATGCGGGGCCAGTCTCGGTGCGGGGCCGGTGGGAGCTGCCGGGAGCGAGGCCTGGGGCGCGACCTCCCGGGCCCGCTCCAGCAGACGGGTCTCCGCCCGGGTCAGCTCGCTGGGCGACACGGTGGGATCGAGCATGGGGGACCTTCGTTTCCAATTGGGCAAGAACAGCACGCGTACTTGATCAGCGTACGAGGCATCAAAATGGGGCGGATCGGCAGTTGTCTCGGCGTGGGCCAGGGCGCGTCCGTGCGGCCAGGCCGCCGAGGCATGGGCTTTCGGCTCCTGCAAAAACGGCTGGACGTGGGTGCGGCGATGGCCCACGCCTTCCTTCCCCCATATTCCTCTGGCGCACGTACGTGCCGCCCGACCTTTGCGTCCGCCGGCCTGCCGCCCCTGGCAGCCGCCGCATCGCGGTCACCGACTGCCTGGCAGTGATAGGCGCGAGTTACGGCGTGATTCAGCGCGCTCCTCTACCGGACCTTGCTCCGTATGCCTAGCTTTGCAGGCAGGCGGAGGAGGACGAGGAGGAGCGCACTTTCGCCGCGTTGGAGGCGTAGCTGTGACATGCCTCGACACGTTCGGCTTGTCTGCCCAGACGAACTGAAACGGACCGGAGTTGCCTGTGAGGTCGGGTACGGCGTCATGGCCAGTTTTGACTGACGTATGTCCCCAGGGGCGCCGGCCTGGGCAGAAAGAGAATTCCCACGTGAACGACACCGATGCCGTGCCAAGCAGCTCTGCACCAGGCGCCCTTGACGCCGAAATGCTGCTGTTCTGCCGGGCGTTGCCGAAGGTCGAACTCCATGTCCACCTCGAGGGATGCCTCGAACCTGACCTCCTCATGACGCTGGCCCGGCGCAACAACGTCACCGGGCCGTGGAAGACAGCCGAACAGCTTCGCGCCGCCTATCGCTTCAATAACCTCTCCTCATTCCTCGACCTGTACTTTGCCGGCTGCCAAGTCCTCTGCACTCGCCAGGACTTCTACGACCTCACCACCGCCTACCTGGAGCGCGCGCACGCAGACGGTGTCGTTCACTGCGAGATCTTCCTCGGCCCGCAAAGCTTCACCGACCGGAACATCGCCGCCAGCACCGTCATGGACGGCGTCCTGGACGCCATCTCCGATGCCAGAAAGCAATGCGGAATCAGTGAACCTCTTTCATCCTGAATACGTACAGGTCAGGAGTGTGTGGATGGCCTGGATGATGGTGCCGATGCGGCGGGTGGAGCATCTGGCCCGGCGCAGGATCCGCCAGGTCTTCAGTTGTGCGAAGGCGCGTTCGCCGGGTGCGCGGAGCCGGGCGTGGTCGCGGTTGAACTGCTGGTAGTGGGCGGGTTGTTCGCGGTGGTTCTTGTAGGGGGTGCGGACGGTGGCGCGGGCGCCTTGGTAGGCCCGGTCGGCCAGGATGAGGATCTGCCGGGTGAGGCATGCCTGGATGATGCCGTGGGCGCGGGCCGCGGTCAGGTCATGAGTGCGGCCTGGTGTCGCGCGGGAGAACCACAATGGTGTGCCGTCGGGGCGTGCAATGACCTGGATGTTCATGCCGTGCCGCCGTGCTTTTGCGAGTAGTACGGCTCGTCCGCCCTGACATGGTCGGTCGGGATGAGCGTCCCGTCGACGATGACGAAGTCGCCCTCGCCCAGCCCGACGAGGGCCTCGTGCAGGCCCGTGCCCAGGCGGCCAGGACTTCGAGGGTCTCGTCCACATAGCGCCAGGCCGTCGCTTCTGAGATCCCGAATCCGGCGCCGACCTGCCGATACGTTTCGTTCTTACGCAGATGCGCCAGCGTCAGCAGGGCCTGCTTGAAGCAGCTCAACTTCCGCCAGGGGGAGCGTAGTTCACGCCTTCGGGCGTAGATGAGCCAGGAAACATGCTCAACCAGCTCATGTGGGACGTCGAGCATGGACCTCTCACGGCATCTACTTGTCAAGCAACTGCGAGAAGCGGCATCGGGAACGCGGCCGTTTCATCGAACAGAGTCCGCGTCTGGAGGCAGTGATGAAGCTGTCCGAGCATGCGATTGAACAGGTTCCGGAGGGCGGCAGCATGGAAGTCGCCCCGTGCTCGGCGGCGTCGGTAGTGTGCGTTCGCGCCGCCGGGAGCGGTCAGAGCGGAGAACGCCCAGAGAAAACCCGCGTCGTGCAGTCGGTTGTTCTTGACCCTTCTGCGGCCGACGTAATGGTGCTTGCCGGAGGCCCTGGTGATGGGGGCCGCACCCGCGTATGCCTTCAGCCCTCGAGCGTCGTCGAATCGCGACCGGTCGTCACCGATCTCGGCGAGGATGCGAGCCCCGAGCTGGACGCCCAGGCCCGGAAAGCTCAGCATCACCTCGGCGTCGGGATGCTGGCGAAACGCCTTCTCCGTCGCGACGGCGAGCTCGTCGACCGTGCGGCAGGCGGCATCGAGTTGCCGCAGTAGCCCGACCGTCTGCTGGCCCAGTGCGTCCTCGACCAGCTTCAGATGCCGGGCCTGGGGCCGCTGGAAGATCGCCAGCCATCGTTCGGCCTCGGCTTCGATGCCCCGGATACGGCCCGCCCGCTTCAGGGCAGTGCTGAGCCGTTTGCGGTTCATCGCCGCCGCCTTGCCCGGGGTGGGGGCCGCTGCCAGGATCGCGCGGGCCTCCGGCCGGCACAGACCGTTCTGCCAGGCAGAGACAGCCTCCAGGGCCGCCGGGTAGTAGTCCCGCAGTAGCGACCTGAGCTGATTGGTCAGCTGCTGCCGGTTCCACGTCGCATCCTGCTGAGCCCTTGCCAGCACGGCGACAGACTGGGCGAGTTCGGAGTCATTCGCCATCGGCCGGTGCATGTCCGCGTCGGTGCGGAGGATGTTGGCCAGGACCAGGGCGTCGCCGGGGTCGGACTTCTTGCGCGAGACGCTGTGCCGGTCCCGATAGCGGGCCACGGACATCGGGTTGAGGGCATAGACCTGCCGTTTTCCCTGCCGCAGGAAGGCCACGAGTAGACCGCGGCCGGTCTCGATGGCCACCGGTATCGGGCTGGCTTCGCTGTCACCGTGCTCGGCCAACAGCTCCAGTAACTGCTGATAGCCGGCCAGCGTGTCGTCGATCCTGAGTCTGGCCGCTGGCTTCCCGCTGTCGTCAGCCAGAGCCACATCGTGGTGCCCTTCGGCCCAGTCGATCCCGCAGTAGATGGTCAACTGGCCCCCCTTTCCTCTCGTATGCGCTAGTCAGGAGCCCAAGCGGGCCACGCGGCGTTCCAATACTGGGGCTCTCCCTACGCGTTCACGCGGGACCGGCCCTCCCTCTCACTGGCCGTTCGTGGCACCAGCGCACCGCGCGGGCCTCGGTCCGTCTGAGGCGTCTGGCGCCGAGAGCTTCGAGAGGTCACCGTGCAGCGGGCTCACACCACAAACACCAACGAGAAGCACCCGTCCGGGTGATGGCAGATCCGAGAGCGCCGGGAGGCGCCGGTCCCTACAAGAGGCCTCGCGAGCCGGAAGTAGTCGAAGCGTCCACCCGGCACCCACGGACCCACCACACCCGACCGAGGACAGCAGCCACAGATCACCAAGAGGTGCCAGTCCATGCTTGGGCTTCATCGAGCCGGGAGGATACGAAGCATCCACCGGAGTCCCGCAGCCACTGCACTCGATCGAACAGCCAGCCTTCAGCAGAGACCTTTTCAAGGCTTCCCATCCGGGGCTGACACCCCGTATTGGAAGGATACGGAACCAACGAAGCCCCCCGGCCGTCGGCGTGTTGAGTGAGATCACCACACCAACGACGAGGGGCTTCGTCATGTCACCACCCCTGCTGACCAGCCCATTTCACCCCTCAACCTCAGGATGAAAGAGGTTCAGTGAGCGTTTTCAGTGTCGCTACTGATCGGGTGACGGGACGGCGTGACGTTGGGGTACGCAACGGACAGGGCTCCCGTGCCGTTGAGTGAGGTGTTCGACGTCTCAACTCAGCAGCACAGGAGCCCTGCTGGTTCCGTATCCTGCCGCACTCGACCTGCCCCACGCCCTGGTCGAGTGGGTCACGATGCTCATCGTCACTCGCGAGGGTGACCGGCGGTGCAAACTTCCGCCGCACCGCCGTGCGTTGGTCGCACTCATGTACCTGCGCCACCATGAAACCCTCGCCCGCATCGCCGCGGCCTTCGGGATATCCGTCGGTACCGCCCACGTCTACGTCACCGCGGTCACCGAACTACTCGCCGAGCAGGCACCGGGCCTGCTGAAGACGCTGCGCGTGCACGATCCGGACTTCGTTCTCCTGGACGGCACGCTCGCCGAGTGCGACCGCGTCGAGGACGGCAGGGCGGACTACTCGGCGAAACACAAGCGGCACGGCGTGAACGTGCAGGTCGTCACGGACCCGGCCGGGGAGATTTTGTGGCTGTCGCCGGCACTGCCGGGCCGCACCCACGACCTGACGGCAGCCCGCACCCACAAGATCCTCCGGATCTACGAGCGCCAGGCCGTCCCGATCCTCGCCGACATGGCCTACATCGGTGCAGGCGGCTGGGTCACCACCGCCAGGCGCCGGCCGCCGGGCGGTGAACTCACCCTTACCGAGCAGACCGAGAACCGGTCCCTGCCCGCGGCCCGGGCACCTGCCGAACGAGGCATGGCACGACTGAAGTCCTGGCAGATCTTCCGCAGACCCCGCATCAGCCCCAACCGCATGAGCGTCATCACCAAAGCCGTCCTCACCCTGGAGAGGCAACGCTGAAAACGCTCAGTGGCCCCTGTGGCGGGCTTGTCTGTGCGGCAAGGTTGCGGTTCTGGTATCTGATGTCCTCGGTGACTTCTGGACCGAACCACGGGAGTGCGATGAAGGCGTGGGCCTCTTCCAATGTCCCGAATTCGACCTCGGCGAGCACGAGGCCGTGGAGTGCTCCCCGGAACACATCGATCTCGATCTTGCGCTCCGCGTCGGACAGGATGAACCGCGTCTTTTCTATTCTGCGCCCGATAGTCAAGCGCCACAGCGCCTCGAACATTTCCGGCGAGATTGGCTGCTCTACCTCAAATCGTGAGAGTCCGCTACCGTCTTTGACAGTCAGCCAGAAGTTTCGTTCTTTTTCGCGCACTCGTACTTCACGGGAATCAGAATCTCCGAGCCGGAGATAACCCTGCCGAATCGCAATGGAAGCGGTGAAGTGCTTCTGGTCCCAGGGGTACTGGATCAGGAAGCGGCGTTCGATCTCTTGGCTCATCGGGTCCTCTCGCGAACTGGCGTCGTATCGTTAATCGACCTGGGTACGGGCAGAGGCTCGACGGACCGCAAGAGATACCAGCGCGCTACTGACGGCGAACCACACTGCCGCAACGCCTATCTCGGCAAGCATCGTGCCCGATGACCAGGCTCTGCGTGCCAGTTGATCGTCGACGATGCTCATGACGCGGGTGAGGGGAAAGATCTCTGAGACCTCTCGGAGTCCTGCCGGCAGGCGTCCCTGCGGAACGAGCGTGCCAGAGAAGATCATCAAGGCGAGTTCAGCTGCGTTGGGGCCGACAAAGACATCTTCGATGATCAGGGCGACAGCTGCGAGCGACAGGCTGAAGCCCACGGAGCTGACCACGGCGACAACCAACAGCACGCTGAACAGCAACAAGGGGATCGGCATGGTCCCGTACAGGAGGCAGCAGATCAAGTAGGTGCAGAGCCCGCCGATGAACCCGTCGGCAACATGGGGGACGGCGCGCTGAACTATGGCTCCGAGCTTGTGCTGCGGCGAGGCAAGCCAGGTATCCAGCGTGCCGAAGAGGCGCTCGTTCCCGACGGAGAGTGCCATGCCGTAGAGCACCGCTCCCGCTCCTGCCAGAAGGCTTGCTCCGACGAGCATTCTGCCGCCGCCTTCCCCGTAGTACGACGAGAGGGAGGTAAACGCGATGGCCATGCCGATGGGGCGGACGATGCGTGAGCTGACGTACCCCAGGGGGTTGAGCCAGGTGAAAAGCGCCCGGTAGGACAGAAGTGCGCCGCGCATGTGGACGGTAGCGGCTTCGGCAAGAGGTGAGCGTGATCGTGCAGTCATCGCCTTCACATCTCCAGGGGCAGTGCTTGGTCGCGGGCGGTCTTCTCCAGCCTCTTGATGCTGAGCACGACCAGCCCGCTGTAGAGCGCGGTGAGAAGGACGGCCCAGAGAACCTGGATGGAATTGCCGCCTCGCACCCATGCCATGGCATGGGATTGCGGCAGCAGCATCGCTAGCTTGGCGACGGGGCCCGGCAGTGCAGACTGCGGAACGATGAGAGCGCTCAGAGCCATGACCAGACCGGTGAGACCATTGGTCATGCCAGCGGAGTAGGGGTACCGAAGAACTGCAAACCCAAGCAGGCCCACCAGTGAAGCGGTGGATGCCGCCAGGAGAACACCGCCCACGATCCATCGAACCCAGTCGAAGGCTTCACCGATTCCCCACATCACGGCGAGTATGACCAAGGTGCCTGGCAGGGCGGTGAGCGACTGCAGTGCAGTGCCCGCAAGGCGTCCCAGGACCACCGGAACGAGACTGCCCGGGCTGCCCAACGCGGCGTACAGCGTTTTCCACTTCTTCTCGCCCATCATGCTGACCACGACGAGCACGATGATGGAGTCAAGCATCCCGACTCCTGCAGTGCCTACTGCGAGCCCGCTGTTCATGCCCGCGACGTGCTCGGAGCCCGTCGCGTTACGGTTCACGATGAATGCGAAGACGCAGGGCATAGCGAGGGTAGAGAAAATCGCCATGGGGCTGGTGGCGTGCATGCGCAGCTGATCGCGTAGAGCCCGGGCGAACGTGGGCAGGGTCACTGACCGCAGCGTTCCCTTCGGGTCGCGTGCTGGAGCGAGTGAAATGCTCACGAGGTGCTCACCATCTCAAGGAAGACTTCTTCCAGCGTGGGTGGTGTCACGGCGACGCTGGTGGTCTGTCCGGGGAAAGCAGCGAGAATCCACGCCACCGAAGCGGCGCCGTCGGCGACGCGGAGCGTTGCGCTGCCGGCCTGCCCTTCCTGACTCAGCAGTCCGGGACAGTCGGCTAGCTGCGGGGGGATGGTTCCGTCGGTGAAGACCGCTTCGATTCTGTGGCCCATGCGCTCGCCGGCTGCGATACGCAGATCGGTCGCTGTCGACTCGTTCCTGATGGACCCGTCCTTCATCAAGATGATCCGGTCGCTGAGCTCCTCGGCTTCGCGCATGTCGTGGGTCGTCAGCAGAATGCTGCGTCCCTGCTTGGCGAGGCCGGCAACCAGCACGCGCATGGCGGCAGCGGACTGCGGGTCGAGTCCAGCTGACGGCTCGTCGAGGATGAGGACACCAGGGTCATGTAGGAGGGCACGCGCCAGGTGCAGCCGTTGCTTCATTCCCCGGGAGAAGGATCCCACCAGGTCTCCCGCGCGGGAGGTGAGATCCACCGCTTCGAGCAGCTCTGCCGCTCGTGCTTCGAAGCGGGCGCCTCTCAGCCCGTACATCAGACCGAAGAACGTGAGGTTCTGATGTGCTGTCAGGCGAGGGTAGAGTCCGCTGTCCCCGCCTAGGCTGAAGCCGCAGGCGGACGCTGCCTTGCGGCGGTTGCGCACTGCATCGTGGCCGTCGATGAGAATGCGGCCGGACGTGGGCAGGAGAAGACCGGTCAGCATGCGGACCGTGGTGGTTTTGCCGGCGCCATTGGGGCCCAGGACCGAGACGAGCTCGCCAGGGCGCACGGCCAGGTCTACGTTGCGCACGGCCTGGCGGATCGTACCGTCCTTGGCGGTGAAGTCTCGGCTCAGTTGGGCGACGTGCAAGCCTGGTTCAGCGGATGTCATCGAACATTCCTCCTTCTCCGCCGACGGTCGGCAGGTACATTTCGAGATAGGCGCCGGCCACGGAGAACATGCCCGGGTAGTGGGTCACCGTGGGGCCGACGTGGCGTATGGCTGCGAGGAAGTCACCGACTGTGCCGTTGAGGGTGATGGGGGCCAGTGGCTCCACAGGCCGACCGTCCACGGCGCGCACTGTCATGAGCCGGAAAGCGATGTGGCCACCGGATCGGTTCTCCTCGACTCCCAGACTGCGTGCGTCGACTACCACGTGTCGTTCGCCGGCGAGTAGGTCGCTCTCGTCGCTGTTTGCGGTGAGGGACACATTGGTGGCGGACATCTGCGGGAAGTTTTTGGTGCGGTCCCAACGGGCATGACCGGTCGCGCAGTTGGGCGCCTCGTGCATGTTCTCGCTGGAGTGCTCGAGGCGTGTGGCGATGTGGTTCTGTTTACCTGTGGCTGAGACGAGTTCCCGGCGGCCTGTAGCCACGCCTTCACAGTCAAATGCCTGAGCGTGGTAGGCATCGGGGGCACGGCCCTCGTCGACGAGGGCGGCGTGCATATCTACGTGCGGGGGCAGCGGGTTGAGCAGAAGAGTGCTCACGAGATTGCGCAGTATCTGGGCGCTGGCGGTTGGGGTGAATGTTGCCGTCGCAGGTGCCCAGGTACGGGTTGCGCCAGCGGTGGCTGCAAGACGTAGGCGCAGTTCCCGCCCGAGGCCATCGAGATCGATCGCATCCAGGGTGCTCGCATAGCGGGTAAGGGTTATACCGCGGGATGTGTCGGCGCTGTGGGCCGTCGCACCGACCTCGACGCCATAGTTCCGGGACCAGCTCGGGTCCCGGCCTGATTCCGCGAACACTGCCTCGTGGAGGATGTCGGTGATGGCCAGCTGTCCCACGGTTCCATCGGCGCCCAAGGAGTCGCCGAGGCCGCGGAGCATGGCGTCGGTGTCATGGACCGTGGCACTGAGGTCGAGGCGCTTACTGGTGTTCTCCCATCCGCCTGCGGTGGCTTTGCCGTCACGGCGCTCAGCGGCTATTGCGGGGGTCAGGGCGCAGTGAAAACGGCCGGCGTGAAGGAGACGCTCGGCAGAGTCGTGGTTCATGTCGGGTGCCGACAGGTGGACTTCACGACCTCGCTGTTCCAGCCGTATGTAGCCGCCGAAGCCGCCGTCGTCGACGCGCAGGCGCTTGGCACCGGTGGTGTCCACGGTGAGCTGGCGATGTGCCTGCCGGTCGAGGTAGGTGTGCGTCGTCTCCGCAGCCCTTGCCGCCTGGCTGATGTGCTGCGCTAGCGCCAGAGCTTCTGAAGCTCTTTCGGTCAATGTCTTCACGAGGCGGTCCACTTCAATCCGGTAAAGCGCATCGACGGCGAGAAGACTCCGATGCCTACCAGCTGTCCCTGCTTGCCGCAGGTGCTGCTGTCTCCGCCCATGTCGGATCCGATGGCGTCGATGCGGCTGAGCGCATCGAGTGCGTCGCCCACAAGGCTCACGTCGCGCGCGGGAATCCGTTCCCCGCCCGGTGTCACGTAGGTGCAGTTGAGTCCGGCGAAAGAAAACTCCCCCGTGGCCAGATTGATCATGCCGGCGCCGAGGCAGTCGACGATCAGGACGCCGGCGCGGGTGTCTCGATGCATCTCCGTGGGTTCTTCGGTCCCTGGCAGAACGACCGTGTTACTCGCGCGTGGTAGGGCAAGGTGCCGGTAGTCCATGCGCCGGCCGCTCCCGCTCGGGGTATAGCCGTTGCGCCGCGAAGTCCGCACGCTGGTCAGCGGGGAAACGATCTTTCCCTGCGCCAGCAGGGTGGTGGGCCGGGTTTGCATGCCTTCGTCGTCGATCGGGCGAGAACCGTGTCCGTCCGCGAGGCTGGGATCGTCGATGATTGTCAGTTTGTCGGTGATCGCGGGACCGCGGCGCAACGCAGCGAGGTAGACGCTGTCCAGTGCGAAGTTGTCTCCTTCGAGCGCGTGGCCGATCAGCTCGTGCAGGAATCCGGCTGCGGCGGAGGGTCCGAAGACCACAGGTGTGCAGAACTGGCCCGTTACCGCGGCTCGGGAGGCGTGCAGGGCGTTGTCGAGCGCCTGTCGCGCCACGGCGCCCGCGCCCGGATATGGACGCTGTGACGTCTCGTGCAGCACATAGCGGCTGAGCCCGCGTGAACGGGCGCCGTGGTCGGACACGGTCGCTTCGAGACGCTGGCGAGTGCGCTGTGAACTGGACGATGCGCGGAGCCCGTCGCTGTCTGCCACTGCGATGGTTCGCGCCGTGAAGTCTTCCATCGCCCGGAGGGTGTAGGGCACATCAGCTCCGGCGACGCGCCAGTCTTTGGCCGCAACGGGCACGAAGCCTGTTTCAGGTAGGTCTGGCCAGCGGCACGGAAGGGATGGCTGGGCTCGCTGTTCCGGTCCGCGCAACCAATGGGCCAGGGCGGGGAGTTCGGACGCCGCGACATGCCGGTAGCGCCAGCGGTCGTTCTGAAGCACCATGCATCCGAGACCCTCGTGCGGCTCGAGGCGGGTGGCCAGCTCCCGGCCGTCGAGAGTCTCGGTGCGTATCTCGAGGGTCTGTTCAGCAAACACCTGGACGTAGTCGGCACGCGGCGCCAGCTGGCCAAGTGCCCAATCGGCGAGCGCCGTCAGCCGTTCGGCCGCCGCAGGGGTCGCCACAGCGTCCGGCCCGCCCTCGTTCACGGCTGTTCTCATCGGGCTCAGACCCATGCCGTGGCGGAACTGGGTGCCGTGTTCACCAGGCCCCTGTCGGTCAGGGCCGCGACAATGCGGTCGACCCGCTCTGCGGTGAGGCCACTGAGTTCTGGGATGTGCTCGGACAGTGTCTGGAGCGCTTCGAAGATGTCTTCTCGGTGCCGCCCGTCGCACAGGGCCCAGACGAAGGCTGCGGGTGTCCTGAGCACGAGCTGGCGGTGGAGCTCCCAGTGCAGCAGTACGCCGTCGTTCACCTGGAAGACATTGAAGGAAGGGTGGCGCCACAGGCCGCCATCCTGTTCCTTGTGCGTTCCGAACCGCGCAGGCCACGCATTGAGAGGGACACGGGCTGCGCCGAGCAGTTGGCTGGCAGCCATGCATGTCTGCACGAAAAACAGGAGATCGTCGGCTGCTGCCGCTCCGCCTTCAATCCACGAGCCGCGCTGATATGCGGTGAACTCTTCCAGCGGGAACTCCTCAATGGAATTTCGCAGCAGCTGCTTGTAAACCCACTTCTCGCTGACATAGAGGTCTCCGGCGGCTGCGGCGAGGGCCTTGCCGGCCTGTCCGACGAGACGGTGTCCCACGAACGCGGCGGTATCGAAGTCTTCGTCGGCAACTGCTCCGAGGAAATCTTCCAGATGCCCGTTCATGGTACTGGCCGCGTAATTGATGGCGGCTCGCTGCACCGTAGGCAGATTATCGACGATCTGCTGCTTGAGTGCCACGAGTTCCGCGGAATCGACGACCGTCTCACTGTTGAGAAGTCGCACCGTGAAGTCCAGCTTCTTGAGCAGGCCGTGCACGGATGTCAGGTTGTCCCTGCGCGTTTCGAAGCTGACGACCGCAGCGACGAGGTCCCGGGCGTCCTGGAGGCTGTAGCGTTCCACATCGACGCGATGCCCTGAGACGTTGAACTGGGTGACATCGTCGCCTGGTGTCTGCATTTCGCCAGTCAGGATGAAAAGGTCCGCGTCACTGGTGGGATTACCCAATCCCGCGGTCAGGCTGCCGGCAATGTAGATGGAGTTGACTGCTTCACCATCGGCGAGTTCCTTCGCCAGCTCGCGTGCTGCCGCAAGCTTCTCGTCGATCACTGACTGTCCCACGGATCTGCTCCTCCAAGGACCGGCGGCGGGGGCCCAGCAGCCCCCGCCGGCGGTATCACATCAGATGTTGTTGATGTTGTTGATGTTGTTGATGTTGTTGATGTTGTTGATGTTGTTGATGTTGTTGATGTTGTTGATGTTCTCAACGTCAACGGAGTCGAACTCAACGATGTCTTCGTCGATCTCGATAACGTCCTGCATTGCAGACCTCCTATTTTCGCGTTCCCCGAAATGGGGTTTAATTGGAGAACCGGACACAGTCCGTCCGGCCCTCTTCAGTCGCCCGGAATCAGAATCGATCCTAAGCGAACTGAAACCTATCAGAGAAAATCACACACTCGGAACCTGCAAGCAGTCCATCAATCAGGATGTGCCCTGACTCGGCCTTTTAGAGAGGGGCGGCTGCGCAAGATTTCCTGCTATATCTTCCAGATTCCAAAGGTTGCTGAATTTAGTGGCGCGCCCGCAATGATAGTAGGCTTCATTTATCTCGATCCGACTTCCCCAGACGTACCGGTCCCGCTCATCACCGTCGAGTGGCAGCAAGTCCCAGTCGGGAGTGCCACGCATAACAGGCTCGGCGGATCCGTTGACGCGTGCCGTTTCGCGCATTCCTGGGATAAGAAACAACAGTCCGACCCCGGGATTCTCCCGGATGTTGTGGAAGGTCTGGAGGAGACGATTTCCGGATTCCTCCGGAAGAAAGAGTGTCTGCCGGTCGATTATTTTCACGAATCCGGGCACACCGCCGCGCGGGGAGGCGTCGCAGTTTCCGTTGCCGTCGGTGCTGGCCACGACTACATATGGGGACAGCGTTATAAAGTGTTGAAGCCACTCATGGAGGACTGGAGATATCTTTCTGCGTACGCGGTCGAGCGGGGCCCCGATGAGATCGGCCACATCTTGTGAAGGAGCGAGACCCTCGTCGCTCATGGCACCATCACCGACCCTCCGTTGACACTGAGTGTCTGGCCGGTGATGTAGTCGCTGTCCTCACTGGCGAGGAACGCGACCGCGCGTGCCACGTCCTGGGGACGCGCGACCCTCCCCAGGGGGATGCGGCTTCCCTTCTCCCTGAACTGTTGTTCTGTCAGGCCTGGTTGGCTGGTCTCGGTCACGCCTGGAGCCACGGTGTTGACGGTGATGTTGTGCTCGGCCAACGCGCGAGCCAACGACTTACCCAGCCCGATCAGCCCGGCCTTACTGGCTGCATAGTGAGCTCCCCGTGGGGATCCGGTGAGAGCGGCGCTGGAGGCAACGTTGATGATTCGTCCACCGCCGTTGGCAATCATGACGGCCGCCGCTTCCTGGGCGCAGAAGAAGGAACCCTTGAGGTTGACTCCCATGACCCGGTCCCACGTTGCTTCATCGAGGTCGAGTACTGCGGCACGGGGGAAAATGCCGGCGTTGTTCACCAGGATGTCAAGCGGGGGCAGCTCCCGACGTATCGCCTCGAACATGGCGGCCACCTGTCGGCGGTCGCTGATGTCCGCCTCCACGGTCATGCACGGGGTGGGTAGCGCATCAAGTGCAGGAGGTGACGAGGCTGGAGGATGGTTGACCGCGATGTGGGCGCCCAGCCGGGACAGTTCCTGTGTCACGGCCCACCCGATTCCGGTGCTACCGCCGGTGACCAGGGCTGTCCGGCCGGTCAGAGGGGGCGCGGCACGGGGCGCGGGTTCCACCTTCACGATGCCTCTCCGAGGGGGTTGTCGACCTGCCGCAGCACCTCGTCGAGTACGCGGTAGACATCCCGGCAGGCCGAGAGCGGCGAGGTGCTCGGCGCCCCGTTGAGGACGGAGTGGTGAAAGGACTCCAGCTCGCTGGAATATCCTGTGCGTCCGTACCCGCCGCGCCGGCTGGGCCAGTCGTGCCGGAGGACCTCCTTGCGGTCGAGGAGACCAGCACCCGGAGTCCCCGCGGGACGGCTGAGCGTCAGCGTGCTGAGCTGGTCGAGAACACCCACGACTGCTGTGTCGGTCACCAATTCCCAGCGGCACTCCAGGCGGTTGGAGTAGTTGCCCAGGAGCAGCGTTGCCAGGCGTCCGTCCGCGTAGGACATGGTGATGCGTACGGCGATGCGGACGTCGTCGATCCGGGCAGTGTGGGCATGCACGGCGTCCGGGGGGCCGAGTTCGCGAATGGCCAGATCGACAGCGTGTGTGCCGAGCCCTTGAAGCAGGCTCTCCAGCACGGTGGAGCAGTGCCAGGCGGTTGTGGTGGGCTTGGCGGAAACCATCCGCAGATCGAGACTGCGCAGTTCGCCATGCGGCCGCAGTGTCGTGCGCAACTGGCGGTAGGGCTGCCCGTAGGGGAAGTTGAAGCCGACGAAGGCGACCGTTCCGGCGGGTGCACTCGCCTCGAGGGCTATGAGCTTGTCGAGCGCCGGGGCGTCCGGGGCGGGCGGCTTCTCTGTGAAGACGCTCAGCCCTCGGGAGAGGGCTCGCGCGGTCACGTCGGCGTTCAGGTGGGGAGAGCCTGCAACGATGAGTGCATCGATCTGGTCGGAGTCGACCAGGTCGGTCCAGTTGTCGGTGAAGGCGGGAACTCCCCAACGCCGGGCCGCGGCCCGGGCTGAGCTGAGTCGACGGGCCGCCACGGCTTCGAGCCGGGCTCCTTGTAGGCCTGACAGAGCGGGCAACAGGTTTTCCTGCGCGTGCTCGCCAGGGCCGATGAGGCCGTAGCGCACCGTCGGCTCCCCGTCCTGGAGACGGTGAAGCGGCATTTAGATGATCCCCAGCTCTTCCAGCCTGCGGCACCAGAAGTGGTACTTCTCCTTGGTCATCTGGCGCTCGGCGCGGCGCTCGGTGGACTCGAGGTCTTCGCCCACTCGCCAGAACATCGTGCCCACTCCGGCGGCCTCGGGCTCGATCTCGGACAGTCCTGCGTGTCGGTCGGCCGTCTGCTGGGCGAGCGCCTCCTCTCGCCCGCGCGCCTCCTTGAACATGACCGGCGCCCGGTCCTTGACCGGGTTTCCACGCAGTACGAGGGAGATCGTGCCCAGTTCGGTGAACGGTGTGGAGTGCAGAGCGTTGTGGTGAATTGTGAAGCATTCGCCCGCGCGGTCTTCGTGCAGCATGACCGGCTGCACATCCTCAGGGAGGGTGTCCTCGTTGAAACCGTTGCGTGCCACGTAGTTGCGGTGCAGGTAGGTACCTCGGAGGACCAGGTTGGTGAATGAGAAGCGGTGGTTGTGCGCAAGCTGCTGCTGGTAGTCGGTGGACATCCTCAGCCGGATGCGCAGGCCCTTCTCGACGTCGTCCCACAGAACGATCTTGTCTTCGACGACGTCTTCTTCGCACTTGGCCCAAAGGTAGGGGTCGTGCTCGACAGCGAGCAGGAGCCGCTTGAAGAGCGTCTTGTCCTCGGCGAACTCCCGGATGAGGCGCTGGGTGAGTGCGGCCGCGGAGGGCAGGTCGTCCCAGTCGATGGGGTCGACGTTGTCGAACAGCTCTACCCGGGTGTTGTTGACGTGGACGCGGTCTGCCGTCTCGGTGCTCATAGGTGGTTTCTTCTCCTCATCAAAGTCACCAGTTCAGATGGTTTGGTGTGGTCTGCTTCTGGCTCTCAGATAACGCCGAGGTCTTCCAGGCGGTCGCGGATCTGGCGGTAGGCGTCGAGGCCCATGGCCTTCTGCTGGCGTCGCTCTTCCGGCTCGTCCTGGCGGCCGAAGCGCCACCACAGGGTGCCCTCTTCCTTGTCCATGATCACTGAGCGGTCCTTCTCGACCGGCCCTCGCAAGAACAGCGAGACGGTGTCCGGCGTCGTGAACGTGGTGTGAATGGCGCTGTGGTGGAGGGTGTAGCAACTGCCGGGCGCCTCCCAGCGAGTGACGTGTGGCGTCAGCTTGTCCAGGTGCGCCTGACCGCGGGGATCCGGGTTGTACCGGTTGAGGTACTGACGGGCCTCCGGGTCGGGGCCTTCGCCGTAGACGTCACCGTCCATGTGGTACCAGGTGTGGGTGTACCCGCCGGCCAGGATGCGGCTGGAGAAGGAGAATCTGTGGTCGTGAGGGCGGTCGTAGTGGTCGTCGGTCGACAGGTGCAGGCGCAGTCGGATACCGCGGTCCAGCGCGTCGTAGATGACGATGTAATCGAGCAGCTGATGACGTTCGCACATGGCCAGAAGCTCTGGCTTGTTCTCCACGTCGTAGACGAGCTTGCGCAGCGATTCCTTGTCCTCGGAGAGCCGGTGGACTACCTCGCGGGTCACCTCACCGGCCTTCTCGAAGTCGTTCCAGTCGATGGTGAGACTGTCCAGATAGTCGATCACTGTTGTTCCTCCTGGTCGGCAGGGTGCTGTGGGTTCGAAGTGGCGGCGTGAGCGCCGAATCGGGCTGTGGGTACCTGGCAGAACACGCGTATCCGATCAGCGGCCTGCGGGTCGGCCCGGTTCATGGCCCGCAGCAGAATCGACACGGCGAGGGGCGAGGCAGCGGCGGGAAACGCGCGCAGCGCGTCCTCCACGGGCTCTCCGGCGATGACGTTGGCGAGGGCGTCCGCCATGACGTCCAGGTCTGAGATGCCGACGACGTCGCGGCTTGGGCTCATGCTCGTTCCTCCTGCGCGCCGGCGGCCGTGCGCTCGGCCCTCGTGACGTGCTCGACGACGGCTGCGGCTGTCTGTTCTGCGGTGGTGTGGCGGTCCGGGGAGAGCACCAGCCACTTTCGTTGGTCAGCCATGCGCATCAGTTCCTGGCGAATGACGGACTGATAGGCACAGAAGGCTTCGCGGGCCGGCCCGCTGAAGCCGTCCCAGCGGCCTAGTTCGGTGTCCTTGAATGTCTCCCGGCGCTCCCAGGCGACGTCGGGCGGGACGTCGAGGAGAACAACGAGGTCCGGTTCAGGAGCCGGCGCGAAGAGCGACTCGACCCACTGGGGGTCCAGGGGTTCTCGCACCAGTGTCTTTGCGATGTTGCGGTAGAACCATCCGTCCATCACGCACACTCCGGGATGCGAAGGCTGCAGATCTGGCCGCAGCCGGGTGAGGCCCGCGTACCAGGAGGCGATGAGCAAGATCCAGTGGGTGGCGCCGAATGTGTCACCCGCGGACTCCGGTGATGACCAGATCAGGTCACGCAGCCGGACAGCTCGCGCCTCGGTCTCCCGGTCGGTTGGCCCGATTGCCTTTTTGCCGCCCGGGGTTGGAGACGAGGGAGCCCGCCCTGTGCTGAGACGTTCCGCCACCATGGCGGCCGCGGTGCTCTTTCCGCTGCCGTCAATGCCTTCGATCACGATGAGCACATGCCACCCCAGCTGTTCAGCCCCGCGTCCTGCAAGAGGTATCGGACGACGCCGTCCTCGTCGTTGGCGGCGGTGATGTGGGTGGCTGCGGAGCGAACATCAGGATGCGCGTTGGAGGGGGCCACACGACGGTGCGCGAGAGCGAACATGGGAAGGTCGTTGAGGTGGTCTCCGCACACGGTCAGCTGCGCGCCGTCCAGTTTGCTAAGGCTGCACAGGCGCTGGATCGCATGGCCCTTCTCGGCCTGGGGGTGTGCAATCTCCACTTCGTGCCAGCCAGGGACGTAAAGGTTGGCCGTGCTGCTGACTTTTGCCAGGTCACCCAGGAGGGCCGTCAGCGTCTCGACCAAAGCTGCGGCCTGCGGCTCGGGGACGAAGGAGACGATGTTTGCCACCTTCTCCGTGGCTGCGGAAGCCTCGATGTCAGCGGACCGGCGCAGGCGCGGGTCACCGTAGGCGCGCTTTTCGTCGATGTACCAGGTGGTCCCGTGGTTGGGACTGGTCCCGTGGACGACGTGGTCCTCGCTGCCGTCCCAGCTGGTGAGCACGGGTTCGATGCCCAGCTCCCTGAGGGTGTTCAACGCCGTGCGAACCGCGCCAGGAATGAGCGTCCGGTGGTCAAGATGCTCGCCCGTGGCCAGGTCAGTGATGAAGGCTCCGTTGAGTTCGATCACCGGCAGGTTGAGCCGCAGACCGTCCAGGAGGGAGCGCATCGCCGCAGCGCTGCGGGCACTGGCGATCGTGAGCGGGACGCCGGCGTCGGTGAGTGCGTTGAGGCCGTCGCGTGCGTACCTGCTCAAGGTGGCGTCCGAACGCAGCAGGGTTCCGTCCAAATCGCATACGTAGAGGCGGGGTTGGCAACTGGTCATCGGGTTGCTCCAGAGAGCGCGGAAGTGAGCAGCGACCGTAGTTCGGCCATGCTGTCGAACGTGAGGTGGGCATGTTGCAGGCGAGACTGCGGTGTGAGCTCCGAGAACGCGTACACGGTCATTCCAGCTGCTCGTGCGGCGGTGACCCCGCTGGGGCTGTCCTCGATGACGAGGCACCGCTCGGGCGGCACGCCGCTCTGCCTGGCAGCCAGCAGGAAGACGTCCGGAGACGGTTTGCCGCGACGGACCATGTCGGCGGTGAAGACGCGGCCCGCAACCCGCCGATGCAGCCCGGCTATCCGCAAGGAGGCAGCAACCCGGTCGCGCGTGTCGTTGGATGCCACGCAATAGGGAACGCGCAGCGCGTCGAGTTCGTCCAGTACACCTTCGACGTGAGGCACAGCCTTGAGCCGCTGCTCGAAAACACTGAAGAGCCGCGCATGAAATTCTTCCAGGAATCCGTCTGGAACGGATTTACCGCTCCGCTGACGGACGATTTCCTTGACGTGCTCGAACGACTTTCCAAGATAGTTCTCTACGGCATAAGAGAAAGATGTTGGCGTCACTCGGAGGGTGAGCATAGCAGCTAGCAGTTCGTTTCCGAGAGATTCGCTGTCGACGAGCACGCCACTGTTATCGAAGATTACCAAATCGGGCTTCAAGGAACTCTCCGAAACAGATACACGCGAGACACGGTGCCGAATAACCGTCGACACAAGGTGAACTTTCGGCCATGACGTTATGCATCGCCGAGCAAACGCGTCAACCTTGTATGGCATAGGTCACACTCTCCCATCGCGCCCCATCTGAGCAGCAGGTTCTTGCCCTCCACGACCAGCCGTCGGGAGAATATCGCCCATGCTGCCCCGCTCGGAGGATTTCGCCCGCAACTGAGCCTTGAAGCCCGGAAGATCTACGGTCAGGGCTGCTTACAACCCCTCTCACCTGCGCTTACGTGGGACGGCTCGCGAAGTTCAGAGGAACCTCCAGAGGTATCAATTCGCAACTGGAGAACATCCAACATTGCGCCCAAGTTACGTCCGTTTTGCGCCATGGAATCGACTTAGGCAAGCCTCACTTAAGCGCCGAACGGAGGTTACGCAAATCGCCTCGCGATACGCATTCGACACCACTTGCCGCCCCGTCCCGAATGCCCGATCGCTAGCACTTCACTTCCGCCTAAGCCCGCCTCTTACGATTTGCCGTTGCATCGGCTTCCTCTGCTAGGGTCCCCGACTAGAAATTCCTGGCAGTGCCTCTATGCTGTCGGGTCAGAGGATGAGGACTTTATTGATGGAGATCCTGGCCGACTCAGCTGAGCAGACTCACTCGCAGCCGCTGCTCCCCGTAGAGGTCCACTGCCACGGATTCGCCGGGGTGGACTTCTCGGAGTTCTCTCAGCTCGATCTGGAACGTCTGGAGCAGGTATGCACGCAGGAAGGCGTGCTGAGTATTCCGACGCTCTATCTGCACCACGACAGGCTGGGCGACTTCGAACGCTTCATGCAGCGTTACGACCGGATGCGGCGCGCCGGGCGCATCCCGCATGTCGTGGGCATCGCCCTTGAGGGGCCACTGCTCTCCAGCCACGGCGGCACCCCTGCATCCACCGTCTGGGCTCCCACCCGCAGCGAGTGGGAGCGTCTGGCCCGTCTCGGCGATCTGGGCCTCGTCTACATGGTCCTCTCCCCCGACGCGTTCACGCCCGCCTCCGACTTCTTCGGGCAGGTCTACGACCGGCACCCGGGTTTCGAGTGGATCGTGCCCACGCTCCTCGGTCACGGTGTGCGTCCGGCGCTCGGTCACTTCACGCGCAGCGATCCGCACCACAGCGCGCAGTTGGTGACCGAGATCGTTGATCTTGCCTGGGCAGCGGAGTGGAACGGCAAGGGCGCGCGGGTGGTGACGGACCATCTCTTCAATGACATGCCGCTCAACATCCGTCACGCGTTCCGTACTTCGCGCGCCCGCGAGGCAAGGGAGGCGACGCTGCGGTCCTACGACCTGCCGGGTTGGACTCTGGACACCATGGACCAGATAGCCGGACCGGTGCCGGCCGCGATCATGCACGAGGCGGCCTCGGGCCGCATCGCCGCGTGCATCAACTTCGATGGTGAGCATGTCGACCTGGCCATCGCCAGCCGCGCGGTCCAACTGATGGGCCTGGAGAACTCAATGATGATGACGGACCGGTGTGACTCCGCTCGGCTGGGTGGGCAGGATCTCACGGTCGGCCAAGAGAACGGGCTCTGGTACCAAGAGGGTGGCATCGTGGCCGCCGGATCTCAGCCCCTGGCCCAGCAGATGACCAATGCGGCCGAGCAGAGCATCACCGGCGACGCCCTCTGGGACCTGGTTGCAGGGACCGCTCACCGTGCCTTCGGGCTCGCCGCGCCCCAGCAAGATGAGCTTCCTGAGGGTGTACTCCAGGCGACGCACGCCAGCTGGGGAGCCCTGCAGTCGGCGGCTGACGCGTGCTGAGCGACGTCGCGTCGGCTGGTCGTGCTCTCACCCGGGTCTCACGCTCCGGCCCGCTGCGCATCGGAGTGCTCGTGTCGGCCACTGGCGCGAATCTACAGACCCTGATCGATCTGCAACAGCAGGATCCAGACAGCTTTGCTGTCAGCCTCGTTGTCTCTCACGGCACCCGGTCGCCGGCGCTGGCCGTCGCCCGAGCCCACGGCATCGAGGCATGGCCTGGCGACTTCGACACCCGCTGCGGCCTGGCGTCGCACTCACGTGATGCTCAGACCCGCTCGCTCTACCGCCGTCGCGCTCGCGCCTGGCACGACGATCTGAACACTCGTCTGATCGAGTGGGAGTCGGCCAACGGACCGCTCGACCTCGTGGTGTTGGCCTACCACCGCTGGATCGAAGGCGACCTTCTCACCCGGTACCGGGGACGGATGATCAACCAGCATCCAGGCGACCTCAGCATTTTGGACCAAGCCGGCCAGCGGGCGCTCGTGGGCAAGGACCCCGTCAACTCCGCCCTCACACTGGGCCATGCCTCGACCCGCACCTCGTGCTTCCTGGTCGACGCGAGTCAGGACGGCGGAGCGGTCCTGTGCCAGGGGCCTGCCGTGCCCTTCGAAGCCGAGGGCCCACAGCCGCCAGATGCCTGGAGCCACGAACTCAGGCAGAAACAGTTGAGTGACAGACCCTGTCTGGAGTGGACGGTGCGCGCCTTTGCCGCGGGCCGCCTGTCCTTGGTCGAGCACCAACACAACGACGGAAGTCCCATCGTCCTCGTGGACGGAACCGCAATGCCACTCGGCGGAAAGAAGCTGGATCATGCAGCTGGTAGCGAGCGCAGCTGAGCCGCGCAGCGCGATCGGGGCCAACGTCCTCGATCCGTTGACACCGAACACCGCCAAACGTGTCGCCTACCGGCACGACACCTACATGCGTGAGGGGCTGGTCTCTCTCACAAAGCCGCTGCACGCCGGCCGCTTGTACGACCACACCTTTGTCGTCCTCAAGCCGGACGCCGTCGCCGGGCGCCGCTGCGGCCTCATCCTGGACACCCTGCGCTCCGAGGGCTGGCATCCCGTCGCCGCCACTCCTGTCGGCTTCACTCCCCTGCTGACCCGCGAACTGTGGCGCTATCAGTTCAACGCAGCCTCCCAGCAGCGGATCGCAGTGGTAGACCATCTACTGGGATCAGGACGGAGCCTGCTGGTTCTGGTGGAAGACCGCGCTCGGCCGCGCTGGCTGCCGGCCAGTGCCCGCCTCACCGCAGCCAAGGGCTCCGCCGAGCCAACAGCTGCGCGCAAGACCGACCTGCGGACGCGCATCGGGCGCGTCAACGGTCTCTTCAACTTCATGCACACCGCAGACGACCCAGCAGACGTCGTGCGCGAGCTCCAGCTTTTCTCCTACCAGGCCGGATGGTCCTGGTGTGCCGAGAGCCTCTTCGACGAGCGGACGGACGCAGGCGAGCACCGCCAGCAGCACCTCACCCAACTCATCCAGGAACTCGAGACCGAGATCCCCGCCCACGATCTCGACATCGGCAAGAGTCTGGCCCGGCTGGCCGCGCGGAACGACGCATGGGGCGAGTGCGCCGTACGGCACCGGACAGCAGACAAGATCGACGAATGGCTTGGTTTGCTGGCGTGCTGCGCCCTGCCCGAGGGACGGGCGCGCTGGGACGTACTCACTGTCCTCACTGGCTGGATCAACTGCAACGAACCCGGTGTCACCCCTCTCATCTCCACAGGCACCTCTGAGGACTGGCGACCGAAAGCAGCACACGCATGACCCACACCCACCCTGGAATCCCCGACCACGTCGGCGCGGGCAACCTCATCTACCGCGCAGACAACGTGCCACGCTTCGTCAGCGCCGAGGGCTCCTATCTGCAGGCCGCCGACGGCCGCCGCTACCTGGACGCCGAGGCCGCCAACGGCATGGTGGCCTGGGGCTACGACCGCCAGATCCTTCACGAAGCCCTGGACCACTGCCACCAGCTCCCTGCCCTCCCCTCCTTTTGCGAGTCGGACCTGCGGCTCGACGTACTCGCTCGGCTAGAACGGCTCTTCAGCGAAGCCACTGGAGCTCCGGGACGCATTGAGCTCGACCTGGGCGGGGCGCAAGGCATGGAGACAGCGCTACGCATCGCGTTCAGCGCTGTCGGCCCAGGGACCATCGTCGTCTTCGAAGGCTCCTTCCACGGCAGGTCCGGAGTCACCAGCATGCTCAGCTCCAGCCCTCGCTACCGCGAACTTCTGGCCGCATGGGGCCTGGAGGTCGTACGCCTGCCGAGCCCCGACTGCAGCCGGTGCCCCCACGCCGCCGCCAGCCAGACCAGCTGCGCGACCGGCTGCATCAGCGCGGCGACCCGATGGGGCTCCGAGCTGTCCGGCGTGGGCGGTGCCGGCTTCGGCCGCAAGGTCAGCGCGTTCATCTTCGAGTCCGTGCAAAACGTCGGCGGCATGGCCGAACCCGACCACGCCCTCCTGCGGGCTGCGGTCGACCACGCCCGCTCCAATGGCGCCGTTGTGATCGCCGACGAAATTTTCACCGGCATGCACCGGACCGGCCCGCGCTGGGGATTCCAGCGCTCCGGAGTAACCCCCGACATCATCGTCGCCAGCAAGGCGCTCACCAACGGAGCCGCAGCCCTCAGCGCCATCTGGGCCCGTGAACCGCTGGCAGCACCACAGACATACCGGCCCGGTAGCCATTCCTCCACCTACATCGGCATGCCGCACGCCCTGGGAGTGACCCGGGCCGTCCTCGACCGCTGGGCGCAGTGGGCCGACCCCGAAGGCGACATCCTCTCCCTCGAAGGAAAGATCAGAAAACGCCTGGACCAACTCCGCCTCCAGCACCCCCAGTTCGTGCACAGCGTCCAAGCGTTCGGCGGCGCCGCCAGGCTCGTTCTCACCGGCGACCACGCACCCGCCCTGCGGCGCCTGTGCCTCACTGCCTCCCACCAGGCGGGTCTGATCGTCGCTTCCACCGGCATGGCTCCCAACGTCATCAACATCCACCCGCCGCTGGTCATCGAGGACAGCGACCTCGACGTCATGACCGACATCCTCGACCTCGCCCTGCAACAGCTGGCCGCCGCAACGGTGACATCGTGACCAGCTACACGAGTGAGGACCCCGTCATCTGTTTGTGCGCCGATGTCCGGGAAAGTGAGGTGCTCTCCGCCATAGCGGCAGGAATCTGCGACATCCCCACACTGCGGGAGACCACCAGCGCGAACACCGGATGCGGAGACTGCATCATCGACCTGGAAGAACTCCTGGAAGCAAGGGAGGACCACCATGAGCGCCGCTGACCTGGCCACCGTGAGGCCCCGCACCGCACCTATGACAACACCTCGCCGTCTCCCACCCGACCGGCCCTTCGGATACCAGAAGCATCTCGACGGCACGGTGACCATCACGCATCGCTGCAGCCCGATCACCCGCGTGCGCGAGGCACGTCACGTCTCTCGGCTGCTGTCAGAGTTGGCCCAGGACCACCCCCAACACGTACTCGCTCGGTGGGCTGTGGATAAGGCTTGAGAGACGTTACTGAACCTCTTTCATCCTGAATAGTCGCAGGTCATCAGGGTGTGCACGGCTTGGACGATGGTGCCGATGCGGCAGGTGGAGCATCTGGCCCGTCGAAGGAGCCGCCAGGACTTGAGTTGCGCGAAGGCGCGTTCGCCGGAGACTCGCAGCCAGGCGTGGTCGCGGTTGAACTGCTGGTACCGCGCGGGTTGTTCGCTGTGGTGCTAGTAGGGGGTGCGGACGGTCCACGCTATACGAGCACCGGCAAGTGCAGATTCACCGAGAGGACGCCACCGGGTGCCTCCTGCTCCCGGTGGATCTCGGCCTACGGTCGTGAGCACGCTCGTAGGCCGCCGCCGCCTGTTTCACCTGCCGCCACAGCGGCCCCGGTGCCTGGTCACGCAGCCGGGCCCAGGACGCCAACTGCCGCTTCGCTTCCCGGCGGTCACCGTGCTGAAGGAGACCGGTGAAGGCGGCGCTGGAGGACTCCAGCACCACGTCGCCGCCATGCCCCGTCAGGTGCACCCCCAGCCCGGCCGCCGGGGCCAGGTAGGCGGCGTCCATGCCCGCGATCGCCGAGGAGAGGGTCGGCCCGTCCGTGGCGGCCGGCGGCGCGACGGCGAAATGCCACGTGTCCGGGCCGCCCCGGCACACGTGATGGGCGACACCCGCGTGCGCGGCGACCCGGTCGGCGAACCGGCTGTCCTCCGCACTGGCCAGCGGCCCGCCGTAGGACACCGCTCGTACCCGGCGTCGGCTTGCCGCGAGCAGCACGAGCGTCGAGGAGTCCAGACCGCCGGACAGATCCGCCCCTACCTCCTCGTGCTCGCCCACATACGCCTCGGTCGCCTCATGCAGTGCCTGCCCGACCCGCTGCGCGCCCTGGGACAAGGTGACCGGGGTGGGCAGGTCGGTGATGTCCACGCTCGTCCACCGGCCCTCCTCCAGCAGCAGTCCCCGGCCGCCGATCACCTGGTGCACGCCCTGGTAGACGGAGCGATCGGGCCAGTGCTCGCCGCCTGCCACGAGGTGCGCGGTCAGCAGCGGGAGGTCGGGCGCTGATCCCATCGCGGCAGCGAGGCGTGCCGCCTGGCTCCCCCACACCACGCCGTCGCTCGTCTGCCCGACGAACAGGCCCCGTACCCCGGCGAGGTCCCCCGCGACGAAGGCCGAGCGGGAGGCGTGGTCTCGGTTGCGGGTATCGCGGGAGACGGGCTCCGAGGTGATCGCGGAGACGACGGAGGCCGTAGCGGCAGGTGGCCGGCCGATCGAGAATCTCCTCACCGCCCAGCGAGCCCGCCAATGCGGCGGCTGCGCGCGGCGGAGCGAGGTGGCGGTCAGCCGCAGCTGCCCCCGTACCGCCGCACGCTCATCGGCCGAGGGACGTCATGAGACGAAGTCGGTCAAGGTGCAACCGTCCACGAGGCCCTTCTCCTTCGTGTAGCCACTCGGGATCTGGGTCTCCGGGTCGCAGACGAGAGCGAGGAGCCCGGAATCCTTGAGACCGGCCCTGGTCGTGGGGCCGCCCGTGACGGCGAAGTCCTCTCCGAGGAGGTATCCGGCGGGACCGCGTTGCTCGGCCTGGGTCTGAAAGCTCTTCATGTCGTTGATGGATATGAGCGTGACTCCGTTGCCCTTGACGTCCCAGCAGACGGCTCGCTCCTTGATGCCCCACAGCTTGCCGACCGACTCCGCATCCGGGTCGTCCTCATGGTCGGAGTCCTTGTCCTCCGGGTGCAGATCGGTGCACGTGGTGCGCTGGCTGACGAACGTCTCGATGTCCGCCATGGTCCCGGCGCTCGGACGGCCGTTCGTCTCGGTATCCGTGAGCCGCCCCCCGCTGCCAGCCGACTGCCCGTAGCCGTCACCGCCGGTCGCGCTGCTCTTCTCCCCGCCCTCGTCGCTACCGCAGCCGCTGACCGCCGTCAGCACCAGTACTGCCGCACCGACCGCCATCATGTTCCGCAACCGCATCTCTTCTCCTTGCCGCAATACATCAAGTGCTGTGGGCCCGGTCCCGGCCGCCGGGAGCTCGCGTCCTGACTTCGCAAGTTCAGGCACGAGCGGCGTTCCCGGCCTCGCTCTGCTGGAAGTAGGTGTCGTACAACTCCTGTATTTCCAGAAGGCTTTCCGGCGGGATCTTGCCGTACGCGATGCGCTCGAGATGACGAACGTACTCGAAGCGCTCCACCCCCGGGGTGATCACGATGAGGACGTCCGCGCCCTCACCAGACGCGGCCGCGAAGGCGTGCGGCACGTTCGGCGGGACGGGGGGTCGCCGTTCTCCTTGACCGGCACACCGTGGCCAGCGGCAGCGGCCCGCAACTGGAAGAAGAAGCGGAGCCCGATGAAGACGACCAGGACGTCGAGCACCACGGCCAAGCCGTACCCGGCGGTGTGAGCACGGCATCTCCCTGCGCCTGAGCTGATTACCAATGGGATGCCCTCGGAGAGGACGTGACCCAGGATGCAGCGCGGGAAACGCGCGAACAATCCCCGGCTTCATATGGTCTGATAACCGAGGAGTTATCGCTGAAGGCGGGGGCAATGGAACTACGGGACATCGAGATCTTCCTGACGCTGGCCGAGGAACTGCACTTCGGCCGGACCGCGGACCGCCTGCACGTGTCACAGGCGCGAGTGAGCCAGTCGATCGCCAAACAGGAACGGCAGATCGGCGCGCGCCTCTTCGCCCGAAACAGCCGCCAGGTCGAGCTCACTGCCATAGGCACACAACTGCGGCAAAACCTCAGCGCGGGCTACCAGCAGATACTCGAAGGCACCCGCGCGGCGACCGCTGCCGCCCGCGGCACCACCAGCACTCTGACCCTCGGACTGCACGGCCCCCAGGCACACGACCAAGTACGCATACTTGACCTGTTCCGGAGTCGGCACCCCGAGGTCGACCTCCGCATTCAAGAGATCATCTTCACAGACCCCTTCGGCCCCCTGAGGAACGGCTCCGTCGACGTGGCGACGGCCTGGCTGCCCGTCCGGGAACCAGATCTCACCGTCGGCCCGATCGTCATCACCGAACCCCTGCTTCTCATGGTCGCCACCAACCACCCCCTCGCCCGCCGGGAAACCGTCAGCATGGAGGACCTGGCCGACTGGCCCCTCCCCCACTCCGCCACACCGGTCCCCGACTACTGGCTCCAGACACTCGTCCCCACCCACACCCCCGGCGGTCGGCCCATCCGGCGCGGCCCGAAGGTCTCCTCGTTCCAAGAGCTCGCCGCCGTGGTGGCGGCAGGTGAGGCGATCAGCCTCGTCCACGGCGATGCCGCACGCTACTACCAGTGGCACGGCCTCCATTATCTCCACCCACACGACGCCCCCATGGCGAGCTGGGCCCTGATCTGGCCGACAGCCGGAGAGACGGAACTGGTCCGTGCACTCGCCAAGGCAGCGCGGGACACGGGACCACTCTGATGAAGGGCCGCCCAAACGACACAGGAGACAGGCCTGGCTTACGGCCGGCGACGGGGGGCGTGTCCGTAGAAGTGGACGAAGCCCCGGCGAATCGACCAGCCGGTCACTGTTGCTGAGCCATTCCTTGCCCTTGGTATCGGCGTTGATCACCAGCTGAGCATCGTCGAGGAAGGCGGCGACGGTGGTGCTCAGGTGAGTGAACTGGGTACCGCGGTCTGGATGGCTGATGCCCTCCGTCGTCTTCGGTCCCCTGCAGGCTGTATCCCAAGGTATGCAGCAGGTACCCGACGGTGGAAGCACTGACGGGATGGCCCTGCGCCACGAGGGCCGAGGCCAGGGCCCGCAGCGACAGCGTGGCCCACCGCAGTGGAGAGACGGGATCACCGCGCGTGTGGGGCTCGATCAACGACTCCAGTGCGGGAACCAGGTCGGGATCGGTGTCTGCCAGACGTTTGCGGCGGGCTCCTGGGGCCCGGATTCGAAGAGTTGGGACGGAGCCATCAGCCAACTCGGCGACACCACGCGTGAGGGTGACGGGACTGGTGCCGGAAATCGCGGGACAAAAGGCCATGACCGGGAGCAGTTGCCTCGCAAGCCAGGTACAACCGGCGCCGACGCTCATCGAAGTGCGGCACAGTCTGATCGGACTTGGACCGCAACACGCGGGCGACGTCGCGGTCAGCCAGAAGCAGAGCCAAGGTTCCGACTCCCGCCAACTCGTCTTCCACTGTGCACCTATTGATGTAGGGACCCGGGACCGCACGGAGAACTGCCAGGTCGGTGTCTTCCTCGGTCATGCCGGTGCTCGCGGGCGGACGTTGATCGACCGCCGCTTGCATCTGCCCACGTAATGGACCGATGACCGAGAAAGATGAGCCGGTCGTCCCGCCTTGTCCAGGTGGACGGCCAACTCCGCAGCCTCATCCTGGAGTTCTTCCACGCGACCGCGGGCCGCCGCCTCCCGCGCCTGGAGTTCTTGCGGCAACGACACCATGACGGCCGCCTCCACCCCGAACACGGTAGAAGCACGACGCCACCGACTCCACGCCGATCAGCTTCTCCCCAGCTCAGCCATCCCCCGACAGGATCCGCACCCTACCCTCGTCGACGTGAGGCCTGCCACACGTCGACGCCGGCCGGCCGTCAGGTGTGCAGGTGCTTGGCGAGGAATTCGGCGTTCGCGCTGAGGTCATGGCCGAGCCGCACGCCGTGGTGGAGCAACTCGGCCAGGCGGACTGCGAGGGCCTGGCCGACTCGGTCAGAGCTACTCGCAGTGAGGGCGAATTGGAGGATGTCTGGGTAGCGGTCCTCGGCCTCGCCAGAAAGCGGCGCCGGGCGGTGGCGCCCGGACCGTCGGTGGGGCCGATCTCCGGGAACAGGACCGTCGCGGCCTGTCCCTCGGTGGCGAGATTGAGGCCGAACCAGGAGCCGAACTGGTCGGGACACCAGGCCCTTCCACTAGGAACCCCACCGTTCCACAGCGCCGCCTCGGACGCGTGCTCAAAGACCTCCGCACCACCGCAGGCAAAACCCTGGCCCAAGCCGCCGAAGAACTGCAGTTCGCCGAATCCAAGATGAGTCGCATCGAAGCCGTCCAGCCAGGAGCACGCCCCTCGACCTGCGCGTGCTCCTCGACTTCTACAACGTCACCGGCGAAGCCCTGCGCGCCCGCCTGCACGAACTCGCCCGCTACGGACGCGAGCGGGGGTGGCGGGCACAGCACGAGGACACCCTCAACTCGCTGCACGCCGACTACATCGCCCTGGAATGGACGCCTCCGACCTCTACGTCGTCGATACCTCCTCGTCCCCGGACTGCTCCAGACCTCCGACTACACCAAGGCCGTCATCCGCCTCCACAACCAGCAACGGGCCGACGTCTTCGACTACGTCCAGGCCAGGTCAAGGTCCGCGGCCAACAGCGACAAGTCTTCGCCCGCAGCGCACCCCTGCGCCTGTGGGCGATCGCCGCGGAATCCGCCCTGTTCCACCGCGTCCGCGGACACGACGTCCAGCAGCAACAGCTCCAGCACCTACTGATCACGGCGCAGGAATTCAACATCCAGATCCAGAACTCCCCCAGGCCGCACCCCTCAACGCCGCGTTGTACGGGCCCTTCGGCGACCTCCCCTTCCCCGAGCGGGCCGAGATGTACGTCGTCTACTGCGCCAGCCTCATGGGCACCGTCTTCTACGAGCAGCCGGCCCAGGTGGACGCCTTCACCACAGTCTTATGCCGCCTCAGCTCGGTAGCCGTCCCCGCCGAGGAGTCCATGGCGCAGATCCGTGCCTCATACAGGAAGAGGACAGCAAGTGACCGCGCAGCACCCGCACTTCGACTCCGCGACGGTCCACGGGTTCAAGGTCCGCCACTGTCACTGCCGCTCATCGACCTGTGCAGTGATCTGGCTCACACGATGTCACAGGGGTCAGTCAAGCGGTGTCTTGTGCTCGAACCGCTCGAACCGAGGGAGACATCATGGCTGTGAACACCGATGTGGTGGTTATTGGCGGCGGATACGCCGGCGTCATGGCGGCAAACCGTCTGACGCAGCGCGGCGACGTGAGCGTGACGCTGATCAATCCCCGACCGGCCTTCGTCCACCGGGTCCGCCTGCACCAGTTGGTGGGCGGAACCGACGCCGCCGTGGTCCGATACCAGGAAGTCCTGGCGCAGGGGGTGCGGTTGGTCGTCGGCAGCGTGACGCGGATCGACACAGCCGGGCGCAGTGTGGAGCTTGCGAGCGGTGGTCAGGTCGGGTACGACTACCTGGTCTATGCGGTGGGCAGCGGCAGTGCCGACCCGCAGGTGCCCGGAGCGGCCGAGTTCGCCTACCCGATCGCCGCTCTGGAGGAGGCGCAACGGTTGCTGCCGGCCCTCGATGCCGCACCTGCATCGGCCGCGGTGACGGTGGTCGGAGCCGGTCCGACGGGTATTGAAACCGCTGCCGAGCTGGCGGAGCAGGGGCGAAGAGTGACTCTGGTCTGCGGCGGGGTGCTGGGGCCGTACTTGCACCGGCGGGGGCGCCGTTCGGTGACCGGGCGCCTGGCGGCGCTCGGGGTGAAGGTGGTGGAAGGTTCTGCCGCGAAGGTGACGGAGGTGACGCGTCATGCGGTGCGGCTCGCTGACGGCCGGGAGCTGCCGAGCGCGGTGACCATCTGGACCACCGGCTTCGGCGTGCCGGACCTGGCCGCGCGCAGTGGGCTGAGCACCGATGCTCTGGGTCGCCTGATCACGGACGAGACGCTGACGAGCATGGATGACCACCACATCGTCGCGGCCGGGGACTCGGCGGCGCCTTCGGGCCTGCCGCTGCGGATGAGCTGCCAGGCTGCGATGCCGCTGGGTGCGGCGGCCGCTGACACGGTGTTGAGCCGGTTGGCAGGAGAAGAGCCCGAGACTCTGAACCAGTCGTTCGGAGCGCAGTGCATCAGCCTGGGCCGGGGCACCGGCATTTTCCAGTTCGGCAACAGGTCCGATGTCGCGGTGTGGTTCCACATCGACGGCCGCCTCGGCGCGAAGATGAAGGAGGCTGTGTGCAAGGGAATCGTGAAGCACCTGGCCGATGAGGCGCACAAGCCTGGCCGGTACAGCCTGCACCGTATGAAGGGGGGTGCCGGACGCCAGAAGGCGCTGGAGGCCATGCGTGCCGAGGACCCGCTCGTAGTCGCCCGGGTTTCCTAGTTTCGGACCGGACCGGCTGCCAAGGGGGAGATGATCAGGCCATGAGTGATGATCACGCAGTTGACCAGGCGACCGAGATATTCGTCGCCCACCGCAATCTGCTCTTCACCGTCGCGTACGAGATGCTCGGCTCGGCGGCCGATGCCGAGGACGTCCTGCAGGAGACCTGGTTGCGGTGGATCAAGGTCGACCTGGAGCAGGTACGCGACCAACGCGCCTACCTGGTCCGGATCACGACACGACAAGCACTCAACCGACTGCGCACGATGAATCGGCGCAAGGAGTCATACCTGGGCCCGTGGCTGCCGGAGCCCCTGCTCACAGCGCCGGACGTGGCCCAGGACACCGAACTCGCCGAGAGTGTTTCGATGGCGGTGATGTTGGTCCTGGAGACGCTGTCGCCGACCGAGCGGGCCGTTTTCGTCCTGCGCGAGGTCTTCGACGTCAGCTACGACGAGATCGCTACGACAGTCGACAAAACCCCGGCGGCGGTCCGCCAGATCGCACACCGGGCCCGTCGGCATGTCGACGCCCGGCACCCGCGCAAAGTGGTCTCTCAGAGCCAGACTCGGGCGGCTTTGGAGTCGTTCGTGCACGCGCTGGAGAGCGGAGACCCGCAGGCGCTGCTCGACGTCCTCGCGCCCGAGGTCGTGTACATGGGCGACGGCGGCGGCGTCAAGCACGCTGCGCTGCGGCCGATCCTCGGCGCCGACAAGGTGTCCCGCCTGTTCGCCGGCGGCCTCGGCAAGAACACAGTCCCGATCACCTTCAGCCCCATCGCGGTCAACGGCAGTCCAGCGCTGGCGATCCACCTAGACGGTGAGCTGGACGCGATATTCGCGGCCCGCGTAGAGGACGGCCGCATCACCGGTATCTACGTCGTCCGCAACCCTGAAAAGCTGTCCCGCATCGCATCCGAGACCCCGCTGGCCCTGCGATGAATGAGCGGTGGCGCATCAGCCACCTGGAGGTCAGGCACCGTGCCTGCCGCCTTCGCCACCCAGGGCCGCCTCGCCGCCACACCACCTGACTGCATGCCGACGCCCATGCGCCAGGTCATGTAGGCAGCCGAGTTGCATGCAAAAGACCGTCGTCCCGTCCTGTCTCTTCGGAAAGATCCTTCTTATGGAATCCCTTCGCTACACGTTCCTCATCTTTCACCTTTTCGGATTCGCCGCTCTCCTGGGTGGCATCTTCTACCAGGTACGAGGCAAAGACCCGGTGACTGGCAGCTACATGGTGACCAGCGCGGTAGTCCAGCTGGTTACAGGCGCCGGGCTGATCTGGACCCGCATATCCCTTGACCTGCCTGTGCCTCACGCCAAGATGGGTGTAAAACTGGCTCTTGACCTCCTGGTGGCGGCGACAGCGCTGGTCGGCATGCGCAACAAGGGACCCTGGGCCTTCTACGCCGTCGCGACGTTTACCGCGGCCGCAGCGGTCGTGGCCGTGGCATGGACGTAGCCGCATTGCCGTTGTCTCCTCGATCTGCTCGAATACGGCCTGGTGCAAAGTGCTTTGACCTCGCCCTTTGTGACGGCTCATCAGTTCCACTGGTTGGCTGCTTCGGTTTGTTGGAGTGATCGTGGGCAGGGTGGTAGCCCGCTGTCGCGTCGGGTAGGCGCCGGTTTCGCACTGCACGGCATCACCGACCCAGCACGCAGGGACAGGCCCTCGTTCGACGTGCTTCTGCCGTGCTTGCGGGAGATGTACCGGACAGCTCCGTCCGCGGCGATCGGCAACCGCAGGTCGGCGAAGCCAGTGCAAGGGGGCGAGCGGTCGCGGCGCTTGGACAGGACAAGGACCACTCGCCCCTGCTGGCCGGCCACACCCGGCCCGGCCAGCTGCTCTCCCATGCCCGGCCGCGACGGCTGCACACCCGGCGAGGGTGGTCGTGGCCGGTTCCTCCGCTTACTCCGTGTTCGCCCGCGCCGAGTGGGTCATCAAACCGATGGCGGATTACGATGTGCCCGCCTCGTGGATACCGTGGCTGGGCGGTGCCGAGGCTGCGGGCGCCGTCGGCCTGCTCGTCGGACTCGCCGTGCCTGCCGTCGGCGCCGCGGCCGCGATCGGCCTCGCCTTGTACTTCGCCGGGGCCGTGGTCACGGTGGTGCGGGCGCGCTGGTTCTCCCACGTGCCGTTTCCGCTGATGTACGCCGCCCCGGTCGTCGCACTCGCCCTGCCCTAGGGAGGGTTGCCGAAGGTGCATCCTGACGTCGTTTCACCATCACTTGAAGGGGGCGAAGGTGCTACCTGCGCGCCGAGCGAAGCTGCGGGCCCCTGACCTCTGGTCACGGCTACGCCGTCAGTGCAGCAGCGACGATGGCGGCAAAAACGGCTCGGTCAGCGCCCACAACTCATCATCCACGATCCACGGTTGAGTACCCACACCCTCACGAACGACCGAATCATCACACCGGCAACGCCCTGCCAGTCAGCAATCGCAAGATCGTGTTACTGAGGTTGAACTCGTAGTGTCATAGGGGCTGTCGAGGGTCGTCCGTCTGCGGTATGACCGAGGTGTGCGGTATCCACAGGGTGGCGGGCTGAGCGCCGAACGACGTCAGTTCCGCGAGGAGTTACGGGGGCCAGGCCGCGGAGCGCTTCGCCCGGGGTGAGGGCGGTTCGGCGATCGCCAAGGACTTGCGCGTCAGCGTCCGGTCGGTCCAGCGCTGGCGGCGGGCAGGGAAGGAAGACGGTCCCAGGGCCCGGCGCTCGCAGGGGCCGGCGTCGCTTCTCAGGCTCAGTGAGAAGCAGTTTGCCCAGCTGGAGGCGGAACACCGGCTGCCAGGGCCACAGCAGAGCTGCCGAAGTCCAGGACCACGACACCGCTCAGGTAAAACACCACATTGCGGTCGCGTAAGACCCGCCCTCCGCCCCAGCCCATCCCCTTGCCCCTTCCGCCACCGCCAAGACCCAGGCGCCCCCGCTCGGCGTACGGAAAACATTGTGCCCGCAGTAGCAGGGCGGAGGCAGGCCGCACCTGTATCGATGGGATCCGCCGCGACAGCCAACCACTCTCGACTGGACCGACCGCACCTGACTCGTGGCTATCGAACTCCATCAGTGCCATGCCTCCGCGCCGCCCTCGCGCCGCGCGATCGGAGCGTTTCGCTTATACAGCGGCGACAGTTGGGGCCGGTCTGGCGTTGCCCAGTCCGCGTCGGTCAAGATCCTCTAGGTCACGGGTTTGTCCCAGGGGCTGACAGTCTCGCAAACCGGCGCCGCGGTGCGGTCAAGGGCCCCGCTTACGGCACGTACGAGCCCGGGAATCCCCCACGGGACACGGCTGGGGAGGTACCTGACCGTGAAAGGTGCATGAGTCGGGAGCGGCCGCATGCGCTGGCTGTTTGTCCGAGATTCCCTTTAGCTTCCTGTAACAGGCAGGTATTAGAGGGGAGTTGATCGGAACGGTTCGGCGGCCCGAGCGGGTCCTCATCGTCAGCAAGGCCCGCTCAGCCCCGCACGGACTGAGCGAGTCATCCGCCGACACTGAGGAAACAACGATGCGCGTCCAGCAGCTGACCTTCGCCGCACTGGCCCTCGCAGCGGGCATCTCGCTCTCCGCCTGCCAGAACAACGACAGCGACAGCGCCCAGGACAGCCAGCCGCCCGCGAGCTCCGCCCCCTCCGATTCCTCCGCGCCATCGAACGCCTCCGACCCCACGAGCGGTTCGCCCCAGGACGACGGGACAGGATCCGGCGGGCAGGAGACCAGCGCGGGTAAGCCTCCGGCCCAAAGCGGCGGTACAGGCAAGTGCCGTACCGACAACTTGACATTCACGGCCGTCGACAGCGCCGGCGGCGGCGACGAGGACAACGGCTTCATCGCCCTCGGGCTGACGAACCACGGCAGCACACCCTGCATACTCTCCGGATTCGCAGGCGTGGACCTGACCACCAACGGAGGACCCATCTCCGCCGCGCGCGAAGGGCAACCCGCAACACCGGTCACCCTGCAAGTCGGCAAGGAGATCGACTTCGGCCTCACCTACCCCCTCAACAAAACAGGCGGCTCAGGCGTCCGCATCACCGGGATGCTCGTCACCCCGCCCGGCGAAACGAAACCCGCCCACGTCAACTGGCCCGGCGCCGCCACCCTGCCCGCCTCCGACACCTCCAGCGCCGTACGCGTCGGCCCGATCGGCAGCGCCGGCCAAGGCGGATGACCAACCGCTGCGCCCAAACCGCGACCGGCTCGGGCCCTACACCATGGCCGGGATAACCAGGACCGGAGACGACATTGGGCTCCGCCGTGCAGTGCATGTGGCAGGGCCCCGGTGTGCTCCGGCTGGTCGCCGTCGGCCTCGGAACGCGTAAGGACCGGGCGGGAAGGGCGCGTCGGCGTCGACCAAAGCGAACTGGCGGTATGCCCGGTCCGCAGCGCGGGCGTCGCCCTGGCGCCCTCCCGACCGATCTTGCGCTGGATCGTTGTCGGTCGCGTGTACGGGGCTGTATGTCCGATGTCGGTGGCCTGTCGGCAAGCGTTGACACCGTCGCGGTAACGGCTGCCGGGCCCTGCCGGCAGCCCCGCTTCGGAGGAGCCTTCATGCGTACTCCCGTCACCATCATCGGAGCCGGGCTCGGCGGACTCACCCTGGCCCGGGTGCTGCACGTCAACAACGTCCCGTTCACCGTCTACGAGGCCGAGCCCTCCCCCACCGACCGCGGCCAGGGCGGCATGCTCGACATCCACGACTACAACGGACAGCGCGCTCTGCAAGCAGCAGACCTCACGGACGAGTTCCAAGCCATCGTCATGACAGGCCGACAGACGATGCGCCTCGTCGAGCGGGACGGCACAGTCCTGCACGAGATACCCGACGACGAGACAGGAACACGCCCCGAGGTGCAGCGCGGCGCACTGCGCCGGATCCTGCTCGACGCGCTCCCCGCCCACACCGTGCGCTGGGGGCACAAGGTCAGTGCCGTCCGCCCCTGCGGCGAAGGACAGTATGAGGTGACGTTCGGCGACGACAGCAGCATCGTCACGAGCCTGCTGGTCGGCGCGGACGGCGCCTGGTCACGCGTGCGACCGGCGCTCTGCGACGCCACCCCCGCATACGTCGGCACCTCCTTTGTGGAGACCTACCTCTTCGACGCCGACACCCGGCACACGGCCACCGCACAACTGGTCGGAGACGGCTCGATGATCGCCCCCTCCCCGGGCAAAGAGATCTTCGTTCACCGGGAGACGGGCGACACCCTGCACGCCTATATCGCGCTGGCCAGGTCACAGGAGTGGTTCGCGGCCATCGATTTCACCGATGCCTCCCATCCGCGAGCACGCATCGCGCGGGAGTTCCACGGCTGGGCGCCGGCCCTCACCGCACTCATCACGGACTCCGACACCGCGCCTGTCCTGCGCCCTCATCACGCGCTGCCGTCCGGCCACCAGTGGGAACACGTGCCCGGGGCGACCTTGCTGGGCGACGCGGCCCACCTCACGGCCCCGAACGGCGAAGGTGCCAATGCGGCCATGCTCGACGCAGCCGAACTCGGCCAGGCCCTCGCCGCCGCATCGGACGTGGAGCCGGCACTCACCGCCTACGAGCAGACGCTGTTCGCCCGGAACGCCGAACCTGTCGAGTTCGAGGGCACTGAGGTACACGGGCTTGAATCGGAGAAGAACACGGCACAGACCATGCTCAAGATGCTCATCGAGCAAGAACTGTAAGTTCCGTACTGGACAGGTGACGGCCCCTGGCTCAGCGGGCCGTCACCCGTCAAGCCGGTTCCCTTCGTCGGCACCCTGGAGACTATTGGGGGCGGCCCTCAGCAACGCTGAGCATGGGAACATGCCGCCTACCCGGCGAGGGTGACGTCACGTTCGCTCATGACTGTCTCGCGTGGGAGGGACGCCGCTCCGCAGCGGTGATCAGGATTCCGAGCAGTACCGCCAGATCGGCTGCGCCTTCGGCGTCGTCGGCCCAGCGGGTGGTCTGCAGTGGGTGAACCTGGTCGAGGAGGACGCCTTCGCGTGCCAGGACGAAGGCCAACGCCAGCATGGCCGCGCGGGCGTTGCCGTCCTCGAACGGATGGAAGAAGAGGACGTCGAGGTAGGTCCGGGCTGTGCGTGACGGAAGGTTCAAATCGGGTTGAGAGCTCTCGGACAGGCAGCGCTCGAACTGGGCCTGGGTAGTGGGTGCAAGTCCGTAGCGCTCCCGTCCGCCCTTCGCGAAGGCCGGCAAAGTGCGGAAGCGGACGAGGCCGCGGTCCAGCACGGACTGCTGCCACTTCGCCATCAGGGCTAAGGTCAGCGGCCTGCCCTGCTCCGCGTCAGCGAAGGCCACGTCGAGGGCGGTCAGGACCCGCGCGGTCCCCTCGCTGTCCCGTCCGTCTCTCGTCGCCAGGAACAAGTGTCGGAAGCCGTCACTGGCCGGTGCTCCAGAACCGGGGCGCGCACCGTGCCAGGATGGCCAGGAGATCTTCGTCCGGATGCGTAGCCAGTCGGCGAGGCTGTCCTTCGGCTGGCCGGGCCCGAAAGTCATCTGATTTCGCCCACGCCGCCGGCGAACCGCGAGCTCACCGCGTCGACCACCGGGACGTCAGGCGCGGTCCAACTGCCGAACCGGCCGCCGACCGCGTTCTCGACGATCGCCTGGGCCTGGCCCTCGTCGATGCCGCTGTAGGCGAGGAACCATCGGAGGACTTGCATGCAGTGCCGGTACCAGCCGCTCTCGGCGTGAGTGCGCTCGGCCACCACGGTGACCAGACGGGTGCATGCCCGCTCCCAGTACCAGTGGTCCGTCGAAACCACCGGGACGTTCCCCGGCGGGGTCAGTTGCGCGAACCGTTGTGTCAGATCTTCCAGCCAGCCACGCCATTGCCGAAGGGCCTCGACAATCAGCGGGGCAGTCGCATCCGGGGTCGTCACGGAGTGGGATGAACAGCACCACACCTCGACGACGCCTCCGTCGACGTCCCCTTCGGCGACCGACCAATTCCATCCGCAGGCCCATCGGCCGTAGCGGTCAGCCAGGAACTTGGAGGCGGGATCCAGCGAACGCCAGAGATCCTCACCAGCGACTTCAGAGCTGGGCAGCAGGGGTGCGAGAAGGCGCGCCAACTCTTCCGCCGTATCGTCGTCCATGTCGAACGGATGCCGAGCCGGATCCACATCTGCCCACGTCAGGGAATGTGCCCACGGTTCACTCACCATCCCACTCTGCCTTGCGCGGCCGCCCCGGCTCCACTGCATATCGTCGCTTCGCGTCAGCTACGACGTGACCAGAGAGCGCCGGTGGAGCGTTCAGACAGGCCGGCTCCTGCGATTCCTCCCCCTCCCGGGCTCGCCTGCTGCTCATCATCGTGGGCATCGTCGTCCTGGGCCTGCTCGCCATGTCCTTCACTACCCGGCGCCGCGCTGTACGCACAAACTCCCGGGCACCCCTGCTCCAGGGAGTCCCACCGGTGCCGCGGGCGACGAGGCGCAACGCGGCACGGCTGGCAGCACCTCGACACGATCCGACACCGGGCCACCCCCATCACTGACCCGTCGACGCCCTCGTCAGATGTGCAGCCGTCGTGGCCGGGCACCGGAGAGCATTGGTGCCGGGGCGCCGTCCGGGGCCTGGCCGGTTGGGTTTGGGTGCACGGGTCGGACAGGGCAGGTCCGGGCGGATGTTCCTGAACCCGCCGCGGACGCGGGCGGGGGTGAGCCTGCCCGGCTCGGCGGGCTTCTCCCAGGGCGGGTGCGATGTTCATCCGGGTTTCCTTGAAGGGTGGCGGGCGGTGGTACCCCGGTAGCACCCCAGCACCGCCGTCCAGGCAGCTGGCGCCGGGCGGCGAATATAATCTTCCGCATGTCGAAGCCTGACGAGCTGCTCGTTGACGTCGCCGCCCTGGTGGAATCCGGGCAGAGCAACCAGATGTCCCTGACCGTGGTCACCGGTGGTGCTGTCATCACCGGCCGTCTTGCTCCCGAAGCAGTCTGGAGGCAGAGGGTGTCGGAGGTGCTGACGGATTCGGAACGCTTGGGAGAGTTCTCCGGCGTCTTCGATGCCCCGGCGAAGAAGGACGGGCCGCCTAAGTATCTGCACTTCCACGTCGCCCGGATCCTGCAGGGCACGGTGGGGATTCCCGAGACAGGCGGGATGTACCGCGTGGCGATCGAAGACATCACCGCATGGACCGTGGGCGACTTCAGCTACTCCGACCACTGAGCAGCCACTCAGCATCTGTTTCCTCCGTCAGCAGGGGGGCGGCCGTGGTACGGAGCCAGGCTCGCTGGTCTGGGATCCTTGATCGTGTCCGACGCCCACGGCGCCTCCGCGGGATGGTACGCATCGCCTACCCGCCTGAGGAGGCAGCAGGGTCTGCATGGTGGACCCTGCAGAGTGAGTCATGTGGCCTGGCGGTCGGCGGTGTCTGCGTCGGGGTGGTCCGCGAGCGCGAGGGATACCTTGACCCGTTTACCGACGGGCTCTCGCTGGATGGTGAAGGTCTGGCAGACCGCTATCACGATCTCCAGGCCGTGCTGGCCGACGCGCGTCGGGTCTGCGGGCAGTAGTAGCGGCAGGGTGGGGTTGCTGTCCCATACGCTTGCTTGCACGGCTCCGTGCTCGACCGTCAACGTCAGCAGGCACGGTCCGGGCGCGTATTTGTGAGCATTGGTCACCAGCTCACTGACCGCGAGCTGCACTGTGCCCATCGCTTGCGCCGACACCGGCAGCCCGTGGTCGGCCTGCACGGACGTAAGGAAGTCGCGGGTCAGCTGCCGAGCTTCGGTGATCTTCTCGCTGCCCTCGAACGCGGCCGAGACGGTGAGGGATTTGCTGTCGAGCAGTTCGTCCTGTTCATGCAGGTACATCCATCTGCCCTTGTTCGAAGCGTTGAGACCAACTCCCCTTACCCCGGGAACATGTCCGCACGCTCGCTCCTGGTCCCCAAGTTGTCAGTGAGGTCGCACTGTTGGGCGGCGGAGCAGGGCGTCGAGGCCGGGTGGCCGACCGCCTCGGCGTCGGTGCTCTCGCCGTGCCGGACCTTCTTCTGCATGCAGCCACGGCGTCCGGTGCGTGATGGCGGCGCGCGGCGTTTACGCGGGCGGCGGCCGCCGTTCGGGACGGCGGCCGCGTGCCCCTTCCAAGTGTCCCTGCCTCGCCGGCAGGTCACCGGAGCACCCCCTCCAGGCAGCCGGGGACGCGGATTGACCCGGCTTCGAAGTTGCCCCGAGGGACTGGCCCGATGTCGGCGGCTTCCACGGCAACTGTCGTCCTGCGTTCATCTGAAGGCCCGTGGCACCGTGCGGCAACAACGGGGCGCCACGCGCCGGTTCGGGGCGGCAACGGGCCAGATCAGTGCCGCCGTCCCGTGGTCGTCCTAGCGCCGGATCGTCCCGGTCAGGGAACCCACCGTGACGCGCGGCGGCCTCTGCGGGTCGACGTCGGACCGGATCACCCGGTGCCCGACCGCCCACACCAGGGCGCCCAGTACGAACCCGTACACGACGACCAGTCCGTGCCCGTTCTCCTGGGCGAACCACATCACCAAGCCGAGCACCGGCGCCACGACGGCGAGCAGCCGGTCCCTGTTGTCCTTGGTGCGCAGCAGCAGGGCGGCGGCGAGGGTCGCGGCGAGGAAGTAGGTGGCCCCCGAACTCCCGGCGAAATTACGGGGATCCGTGCTGCGGCTCGTGTCCATGAACAGCGCGTCGATGTGCTGCGGCAGCAGGATCCCGGCCACGAACAGACCAAGCATCACGGGCCCGCCCCAGAACCAGTCGGCGAAGGCCGCGATCACGGCGCGGGTCGCGATGTTCCAGGCCCCGCCCAGGAAGCCGCCGTTCTGCATGAAGACCGAGGTGACCACGCGCCACCACCCGGACCTGTCCGGGTCCGCGTCGAAGGTGTCCATGGCTCCCGACCAGGTCAGCTGAACCAGGACGCCGGCGAGCGCCACTACCAGCACGGCCGCGGCGGCCCACGGTATGCGCCGCCTCGGGATCGAGTCGGGGCCGAGCAGCGCCAGGCCCGCCTTGAACATCAGCACCATCAGCGCTGCCGTGGTCACGTTGAACAGCAGATTACCCATGACTGTCTCCCCCGTTGTTCGCATGCATGGTCGAATGCGGAGGTGACGCTACTGGACGAGATCCGCTGGTCAGGGGCCGAATCTCCTCACTGAGCCGCTTCTTTGCGAACTCTATGCAGTCCTGGGCCGTCAGGCCGCGTCCGCAGACAGCCCGGCGAAGACCGCATCCGGAACCTGCACGGGGAGGAGCTGACCGCCCAGATGGTGCACACACTCGCCAAGGAAGTGATGCTTCTCAACCAGTAGCGGGAGCGGGACATCCTCCAGAAGATTCGCGAGCTGGCCGAGTGTTGCGCGGAAGCCACGAGCCTGGAACTCCACCTCCAGGGCGACCAAGGGCGCCCCAGAGCCACTGACCAAGAGCGAGATGATCATGATGTGGCTGGTGCGCACGGCGTCGGAGCCGTCCCAGGTAGGGCCGTTCACCGGGCTGAGCCCGCGCTGCTCGGGCACGTTGGTGTGCTGCGCGGCGTGAGACGGCTGTCGAACTCACACCCGGGCGGCCCCGGAGGCTCCCGCTGGAGGACCTGATCCTGCTGGTCGCGTTGAGGGCGCTCCCCCAGCCGTCGCCCCCCTCCCCGAGTGCCGGACGCCGTTCTATACCCGGCCGACGCTGAAGGCGGAGTCGCCGTTCAGATCACCTGGCACGAGGGGCGCTTCAACGATGACGCGATCGCCGTGACGCGGGGAGGGCAGGAACTTCCGCTGCTCCCGTTCACCGATGACGTGGCCCGACCCGAGGCTCTCACCGTCACCATTCCCGCAGAGGTCTGGCTGGGTGTGGGATTCCGTTTACCTCGTTGCGAGGAATAACTCAGAGGCAGGAGAGCCCCGAACGTTCCAACGCTTTGCAGGCGGCTAGGTAGCCCGCGATCTTGAACGCCAGTACATGGGAGCCGAACGTATCGGCGCGTGCGCGCCGCAGCACCACCCGGGTGGCGATCACGACTCCGTGCGCGGGCAAGTTCAGCTGCTCCTCGATCCCCGCGGCGACTGCCGCGAAGAAGCGCGGCAGAGCCTCGGCCGGCTCGTAGTCCACCGTGAGCCCTTGAGCCACCTCGAAGACGAAGCCCTCGGCCGCAAGCTCGAAATCCACCTCTATCTCCGCGAAATGCGGCGCGCAGTTCTGCTTCTGATGCAGTACGCGTACACCACGGATCGGGCATGGCGGGAACCGGGCCGACAATGACGTCACGCCAGAACGCTACCCCTGCCTGGTACTTCGCTGGGCTCCCATTACCAACCTTGGCGCTCACCTGCTCTGTGACACCTATCGCGCTTCGGCTCACCCATCAGAAAGGGGCGAACGCTGCCTTGCGCTCGGCCGCCGAGCACCCGCAGAAAGGACGAGCGGCGGCACTCGGCGCACAGGCCGGACTGTGCGCGCACATGCTCGCCGCCGCCATCTGACTCTCGGTGATCTCCGCACGTTTACCGTCGCGTACGACGCCATCAAGCTCTTGGGCGCCGCCACCTCGCCCACCACGGCATGCGGGCCGTCCTGGCCGCCCGGCGGCCAGTCCCCCGTGCCCACCCAGCGAGAGAAAAGTGCCTGCTCTCGAACGCAAGCCTCAGCAGTCAGCGTCGGGACGTGACGGCGAAGCCATCCCCGCCCTCGCCCCGCGGCGCACAGGTGTCCTGCCGTCGCGGTCTCACCGCTGACGATCTTGTGTGACGGAAGCCCGCCCTGGAATGATCGTGCATCATGCGCCCGGACGAACTGAACCCGAATGAGCGCCAGTTGTGGCACTCCTACACCCAAGGCCTGCCCTTGGTCCTCAGCCTCGACGCGCCGCATGAGCAACCGCCCGCTCTGCGCGCCGAATACATCGCGGCGCTATTGCTGGGCGCCGGCCCAGAGCCGGTTGCCGGGGGACGTCCCGCGCTGCGTTTGAGCGGCGCGACCATCACCGGCACCCTGGATCTCCAGTTCGCCGACATCACCGCCCCCGTTGCTCTCACGGGCTGCCGTTTCACCGACGTTCCGCTTCTGCAGGGAGCCCTGTTTCGTGAACTGGTCCTCGATGGCTGCGTGTTACCGGGACTGAATGCCGACATGCTTCAGGTCCAGGGCCGGCTGGCGCTCTCTGGCTGCCGGCTGTCAGGCCCGGTCGCTCTCACCTGCGCCGAGGTCGGCAGCGACTTGGATCTCACCCACAGCGTGATCAGCTGCCCTGGCGATGAAGCGGTCTCCGCCGTGCGCCTGACCACGGGCGGGGACCTGCTGTGCACCCACCTCACGGTGCACGGCCGCACGCGACTGTCCGGCGCGCGCATATCCGGCGAGTTCGATCTGGAAGGCGCCCACCTGAGCAACCCCGGGCGCACCGTCCTCGACGCCTACCATGTTCAGGTCACCGAGGACTTCACCTTCCACCCCGGCTTCAGTGCCGAAGGAGAAGTCGTCCTCTCCGGTGCCACCGTGGGCGCGGCCATTGGTTTCTGCGGCGCCCGCCTGCGCAACCCCGGAGGCCTTGCTCTGGAAGCGGTGGACGTCACCGTCAGCCGCAACTTCGATCTGGGCGTGGGTCTGAGCGTGCAGGGCGGCATCAAGCTCGACGGCACCCGGATCGGCACCCGCCTGAGCTTTCACGACGCCACCATCGCCCGCCCCGGCGGCACAGCCCTGTCAATGCGCCTGATACAGGCACGCGAGAGCGACCTCCGTACCCGGACACCGGTCGAGGGTCTGGTCGACGCCGGCAACGCCCAGCTGGGCAGCCTGTACGACACCGCGGCCACCTGGCCCGCCCGACTGCGGCTGACGGACACCACCTACGACGCGCTCGCAGACCCTTTGACAGCCACCGAGCGGCTGGCCTGGATCCAGCGCGGCGGTGAGGGCTACACCCCGCAGCCCTACGAGCAGCTCGCGGCCGCCTACCGGCGCCTGGGACACGAAGACGAGGCCCGCACCGTCCTGCTGGCCAAGCAGCGCCACCACCGCGCCCAACTCCCCCCGGCCGCACGCATCTGGGGCTTCGTGCAGGACGCCACGGTCGGGTACGGCTACCGTCCGGCACGCGCCGCCCTGTGGATCACCGTACTCCTTGCCATCGGTGCCCTCTTCTTCTCCACGCACCCACCCACCCCGCTGGAGAAGGACAAGGCCCCACCATTCAGCGCGGTGTTCTACGCCCTCGACCTTCTCCTGCCGGTCATCGGCTTCGGCCAGAAAGCCGCCTTCGCACCGCACGGCGCCGGGCAATGGCTCGCCTATACCCTCACCGCCACCGGATGGATCCTCGCCACCACGGTGACCGCAGGAGTGTCCCGAGCCCTCAGCCGCCAGTGAGCCGGTACGGGCAATGTGGGTGCGGCGGTCCTGAATGGCACGCCTCCTGTCCCGCCGCCGACGGCATCTCAATCACTGACACAGCCCGCTGTGGCGCGCCGCGCCCCATGGCAGCGGCCCTCGCACTTCTGGCTCGAGCGCGAGCGTCGAGGTCGTTGCCCTTTCGAAACGTTAGGCAGCCGACGGGCGGGCACCAGGATGTCTGTGACGACTCCGCAGATCTCCCAGACCACCTGCCCCATCTATGACGTGCTGGTACGGGAGCGCGGAGATGTCTTGAAAGAGAGCCGCGACGCAGCCAAAAGCACGCATGCGCGCGCCAAAGCGGCTCTGGACTGGGGCAGCGTCACCTCCGCCGCACGAGGACGAGAGCTGGCCGGATTCTCACCCTTCGGCCACCCGACCACGCACGCCTTCGAGGGCCACCGCGGCGATGACCAGCCGGTAAACGGCTGACCAGATCCGTCAGCGCCGTCATCACCGCATTCGCGAACTACCAGCGCTCTCGCGCGACGGGGTGGCAGTTCTGCCGGCCGACCACGTACCGGCAGACCGGCGTATGCCCTGCGTGTCCGTACTGAGCCCGACCAGGCGCGCAAAGCCGGGGGTCGGCGCGGAACCATCACTCTTGTCTGCTGCGGTGTCAGCTTTCCGCCGGTTCCCTGCATGGCCAACTCCTCGGCCGCCAAGGCTTATCTCGCCAGCCTGGGTCAGCTCTTGGGCCCACGCATTCAGACACTCGCGCCAGCATTCTGGTGCCGCCGCCCGGCCGTGGCCGCAGCGGCTCGATCACCGCCCACCGCGCGTCGTCAACTTCGGCTTCGGCCGCGCCAGCCCGCACCCCCTGATCATCAGTTCTGGAAAGTTCCGACCTTCTCGAAGATCACTTCGTTGGGGTCCTAAGGTGCCCTCATGACGATGCACTGCGCCACCACGGTGCTTGACGCCGGCGAAGAACGAACCGGCCCGGTCCCCGTGATCGTCCTGTGGACAGACACAGCCGATGAAGTCGGCACGATCCCCCTCGCGACCTCAGCGCACCGCGTCGCGAACGAGGTCACGCTCTATCGTCGCGCCTCCGCCGTGACGCCTCCGGTCGACGTCACCGAACTCTGGGCCCGCACAGTCGAAGAGGAGTACGGCGGCCGTGCCCGGATCGTCATCTTGCTGGAGCCCGCAACCTGGGAGTTGCAAGCGGATTGCAGCGGACTACTCACGGCCGGACTGCGCACCGCCGCCCGCGACGTGCCATGCAGCAACGGGACGCAGGTTGAGGTGATCCACATCGACGTGACCACTCCGCTCGACGGAGTGGAGGCGTGGGCCGCAGAGACCCACGGTTAAGACCTCCTCGCCCATCCACAGGACCCCCGTCACCGATCACTCATGAGCGATCGTCAAAATCGTCAATACCTGTGGGCCAGTTGGCTTCTGGTCACTCCGCCGGCTCTGCCGCGAGCAGCTCGGTGAGACGCTGCGCGGCGAACGAGATCAGAGGCGCCACTGGGATCAGTCGGCAGGAGGCTTCGCCGACCATGACCGCGGTGATGCCGGCCTGTTGCTCGAATTCGCGGCCGATGGCGGGGAAGTAGACGCCGTTGTCGTTGCCGACGTCGAGCGCCTCGACCCATACGCGCTCGCCGTCCAGTTCTCGAGGGAAGCGGCGGACCTTCAAGCGAGGGTTCGGGATCAGGGACTCCGCGTGGTGCAGGAAGGAGTTCCGGTCGTGACCGACGCCCACCAGGAGGATGTGGCCACCGAGGTCATGTATGCGCCCGAACGGCGAGGTGCGGCCCAGCGCGAACCCGAGCGTCTGTCGCCTGGTGATGTCTTCGGCCCGGGCTCCCACTGCAGCGACGGACGCCTGCGGGTGGGCGCTGCGCACACTCTCCGGCAGTTTCCGCACCGCCTCAGGGATGGCGCCCATGCTGGTGGTTTCCAAGTCGCGATGGAACGTGGGCACTGCGGCGCGGCGCGCGATGATGTCGGCGGTGGGGACCCCGGGATGGTCGGGGTCCGGGTCGGCGACCTGCCAGGTGAACGTGGGAACGACGAGTGTGCCTGCCGGCCCGAGCGCGGCGCGCAGGCTGTCGACCACGGTGGCGGCGCCGCCGTCGACGCGTCCGAGGCTGGCCAAGGAAGCGTGCACGATCACGGTCATGCCGTCGTCGATACCTAGTTTGTGCCACCCCTCGGCCAGGTCGGCGGCCGTGAGGGCGCTGTCGCTCGGTGCGGTCGTGCTCATTCCGGTGTTCTCCGTGTGCTAGGCGGTGCGTCGAGCGAAACGTATGACGCGTGCGCGTTGGTGAGCCGTGACCTGCATCACCTTGAACCTTCTATCCGGCTTCGAGACCAAGGCGCCGACGAGGCAGGCCAGTGCCCATTTCGCCGTCCCGTCGCCGTGCAGGCCCGATGGCTCCCGCAGTCTCAAAAAGCACATCCGGGCAACCCCGCGACGTGATGAATGCGCATAGTCTGCGTCGACACTGCCTCCGCGCACGCAAAGCAGCGGCAATTGCCTGATCGAACTCCTCGCGTACCGGACCCACGGTCCTAAACCTCGGGACACCCGCCTGAGGGCCAGGGCACTGAATCCCGCCCTCCTGAAGACCCGTCTCCTCGGCAGTCCTGCACATGAATGCTGAGGCGCCCAAGGGGGTCCTTCGGATCCTCTCCCAGAGTCGCCGCCCTTCAATGACCTGCTCGGCCCACCTCAGGCTCTACCGGCGCAAATAGAACCATCGTTCGCTTCCTGGACTGATCCTGACAGGCCGGCCGCCAGTGAGGATCACGGAAAGCGGCTCCAGCGACGCGCGAGGCACGCTGATACCAAGTCGTCCGGGCAAGAAGCGGACCCGGATGCTCTGGTGTCCGCGGTAGCAGAGGGTGAAGGTCGAGCGGGGCAGATCGCGCAGGGGTGCCGGGTCGATGTGCAAGCCGTCAGGGCCGGGTTCGAGGCCGACGACGCCGCGCTCCACAAGGTCGATGGTGCCGCCCATGGCCCCGAGGTGGATGCCCTCTCCGGTGGTGCCGCCCTGGATGTCGGTGACGTCGCTGCGCAGGGCTTCCTGGCAGTGGCGCCATGCGTCCTGGCCTTGCATACGGGCGAGTACCCAGCCGTGCACGAGACTGCTGAGGGTCGATCCGTTGCAGGTGCGCCGGAGGTAGTACTCCACGGTCATGCGCCAGAGCACGTCGTCGACGCCATGGCCGAGGCGGTGGAAGGTCGCTGCGAGTTCGTCGGGGCGGAACAGGTATCCGAGCATGAGTGTGTCGGCCTGCTTGGAGACCTGGTAGCGGTTGGGGGTGTCACCTTCGGCTTCCAGGATGCGATCCAGGCGCCGGATGTCATGGTAGCGATCGCGGTAGGCGCCCCAGTCGAGTTCGGCCAGGTCGCCGTATCCGTGGAACTGACTGATCACTCCGTGGTGGAACGGTACGTACAGGCGTCGGGATACGTCGTCCCACATGTGGAGTTCGTCTGCGCCGATGCCGAGGTGCACCAACAGTTCGGCTCGGCGAGCCGGTGCCAGTTCCGCGTACAGGTCCAGGGCGCGACCGAGCGTCCAGGCGGCGGTGACGTTCGTGTAGGAGTTGTCGTCGATGCCGGCAGCTGTCGCGTCGGGATAGGCGTCGTGATATTCGTCCGGTCCGACGACACCGCGGATGCGGTAGCGGCTCAGGTCGGGGTCCCAGGTCGCAGAGCCGGCCCAGAAGTGGGCGACATTCAGGAGAAGGTCGGCGCCGGGGCCGTGCATGAAGTCGGTGTCGCCAGTGGACTGTCCGTACTTCCAAACGTTCCAGGCGATGGCCGAGCCCACGTGGTGCTGCAGGTGGGAGTGGTCGGGCAGCCATCGTCCGGAACGCGGATTGAGGTGCAGGCGCTGGGTCTCCTCGGACCCGGAACTACCGCTCTGCCAGGGGAACATGGCGCCCTTGGCAGCACTGCCGACGGCCGCTTCGCGGGCAGCGGGAAGTCGGCGGTGGCGGTACATCAAGGCGGCGCGGGCCGTCGTGGGGAAGTGGAGGGCGAGATAAGGCAGGACGAATAGTTCGTCCCAGAACACGTGGCCCCGGTACGCCTCGCCATGCAGTCCGCGGGCCGGGACGCCTACGTCCAGTTCCGCTGTGTGCGGCGAGAGGGTCTGCAAGAGATGGAAGGCGTGCAGGCGCAGGATGCGACCCGTCTCACCGGGAGTCTTCAGCCCTCCGTCGTTCCAGAGACGCTGCCAGGATGCGCGGTGAGCAGTCAGCAGGGCCGGGAAGCCGGGGGCTTGCTGGGCGTACACGATGCTCTGTTGAGCAGGGTCTGTGGCGGGACGGTCCAGTGAGGTGAACAGGGCGGCGGTCTTCACGATCTCGGCCGTCTTCCCCCTGAGCGGCAGCACGAGCGTCTGGCGGGCGGTGGTTGCGGTGCAGTCACTGTCGATGTCGGTTGGCGGCCGAGCCGACATGCGCACTGCAAGCCCGATGCGTATGCGGGAGGTGGCCGTGACACACGACAGCCACGCTGTTTCCCCTCGTTCCGTCCCGGTGCGGTGTTCGGCAAGGTGTCGTCCGGCCAGAGCGCGGTAGCGGTCCACGCCCGCATTGACGATGTCTCCATCGAGCACGGCCCGCACCTCGATGTTCCCCCGCCAGCCATAAGCGCGGAAAACCGTGCGCTGAGCGGCCAGGTGCGGGTCGCCCATGTGCACGAGGCGGGTATGGGTGACGCCCAGGCGGTGTCCGTCGGTGCTGTGGAAGAGCATCTGCCGGGTGAGTGTTCCGGCGCGCAGGTCCAGGCGGACACGGCTGAGGAGCAGGCTCGGATGGTCTGGGGTGAGCCAGTTGCCGGGCGCGTCGTCGTCGGGCAGACAGCGGTAACGCAGGGCGGTCCAGTCGGGCAGCCGGACCATGTCCTCGTTGCTGACCGTGCGGCCCGCGACTTCGGAGGTGAGCCGGTCGTAGCAGCCGGCCAGGTAGGTGGCCGGGTAGTGGTGGTCGTCCGCGACGCTCTCGGGGGCGGATCCACGAGTGGCAAAGCGTCCGTTACCCACTGTGCACAGGGACTCCACCAGGCGCTCGGTCTTGGGGTCGTAGGTCTGGTACTCCCAGTTCCAGGCCGTGGTCACGGCTGCCGGCTTTGCAGTGCAGCGGGCAGTCCGCTCATATCGGGCAGGACGAGGTGCGCACCATGGGTGGTCAGCCCGTCGGCGGTTGTCGGATCGTGATCGCGGTCGAGGCCGACCACCAGGCGGAAGCCTCCGCGGCGACCTGCCTCAACGCCGGCGAGCGCGTCCTCCACCACCGCTGCGCGCGAGGGTTCGGCACCCAGTCGGTTCGCAGCTTCGAGGAACAGCGCGGGATCGGGTTTGCCCGGCAGAGCCAGTGCGGCGGCGTCCTGCCCGTCCACCAGGGCCTCGAAGAAGTCGATGAGTCCGGCGGATTGGAGGAGGGGGCGGGCATGTCTGGACGCAGAGACGGCCGCGCAGCGGATCTCGAGCTTGCGCAGGTGCACAAGCATCGGTCGGACCTCGGCGTATGCCTGTACCGTCTCGGTCTGCAGCATCCGCTGGAAGAGGTCCTCCTTGCGGGCGGCGACGGCCTGGACCGTGCTGCATCCTGGCGGATCGTTCGGCGTTCCCTCCGGGAGGCTGATGTGCCGGGATCCGAGGAAGGCCCGTGCGCCGTCGAGGCGGGACCGTCCGTCCACGAGGTCCCGGTACTCGCGGACCGCGTCGAAGGGTTGCGGCCGGGGTTCGGCGTGCGGCTCCCACTGTGGCAGGCAGGCGTCGAAGGCCTGCTTCCACGCGGCCGCGTGTCGGTATGCGGAATCGAGGAGCACCCCGTCGGTGTCGAACACGACCGCACATATGTCATTCATGACCGGGCCCCACACTGCGACCCGTCAGCCTGACCGGTGTGAGCGTCATCCAACGAGTACGGGGGCCTCCGGCCCAGGGATGCGAATGGGCCGTGGCATCCAGGCGGTGGAGGACTCGGTCGTCGGTGACGGCCGTCAGGCAACCGACGGCGAGCACGCTCCAGCCGCTGGCTGTCACGTCGTCGATGCTGTCGATCTCGAAGGCTGCCTCGGTGTCAACCGCCTTGGCCGCGGGTGTCGCGGCGGCGGTGCGGAAGGCGATGTCTGCCCCGGCCACAAGGTAGTTGACGGGGAACACGCCCGGACCGTCCTTGGTCAGCACAGCGATGCGGCCCACTCCGTGGGTTCCGATCAGGCGTCGGCACTCGGCCTCGTCCAAACCGACGAGTGCGGTGTCCGACCGCGCCGTGACCCGGCCCGGTACCCGGTCCACGCTTGCACCGGTGAGGTCGTCGACGGTGACACCGAGGGCGTCGGCGACCCGGACCAGGGTGCCGACAGGTGCGGAGGCGGCGTGCTCCTCGAGGTAGACGATGTAGCTTGCGTTGGCTCCGCACCGGTGACCCAATTCCTCGCGGCTCATCCCGACACTAGTCCGGCGGGCCGCCACTCGGCGGCCCAGATCGGTGTGGCCGGAACGCTGCGGTGCCTCGCGCGTCATGCGCTGCATTGTCCTCACCGTCCCACCGGGCTGAGGGCTGTGGGTTTTGCAGCGCCTAGAACGATCTTGAGGGCGCCGGTTTCGCCGGCGCGGGAGAAGACGTCGTAGGCCTCTTCCATCTGGTCCAGCTCGAAGCGGTGGGTGACCATCGTGGCCCCGGGCAATCGCCCGGCGGCCATCATCCGCAACAGCATGGGGGTGGTGCGGGTGTCGACGAGGCCGGTGGTGATGGTGACGTTCTTGATCCACAGATCCTCGAGGTGGAGCACGGCGGGCCTGCCGTGCACGCCGATGTTGGCGATCCGGCCTCCCGGTCGCACCATGCGGGCACACATCTCGAACGTCTCGGGCACGCCGACCGCCTCGATGACCACGTCGGCGCCCAGCCCGTCGGTCAGCTCTTCGACCAGCCGCTCCGGTTCTTCCTGCGAGCGGGCGATGGTGTCCGCGCCGAAGTCCCGGGCCGCCGCCAGCCGGGAGTCCGCGAGGTCGACGGCGATGAGGCGTCCCGGACTGTAGAGCTGAGCGGTCGCGATGGCGGCCAGGCCCACAGGGCCTGCTCCGACGACCACGACGGTGTCGGCCGGACCGACCTGGCCGTTGAGGACCCCGACTTCGTAGGAGGTCGGGTAGATGTCCGCGAGCAGGACTGCGTCGTGGCTCTCCACGGTGTCGGGCAGCGGGTGCAGGGAGAGGTCGGCGAACGGGACGCTCACGTACTCGGCCTGCGTGCCGTCGATGGTGTGCCCGAGCACCCATCCGCCGCCTCCTCGGCACTGACCGTAGCTGGCTTCGCGGCAGAAGCGGCAGCGGCCGCAGGCGGAGATGCACGAGATCAGGACGCGGTCCCCGGGGTGTACGGAGCGAACGTCGGATCCGGTCTCCACGACCGTGCCGACCGCTTCATGCCCCAAGATCCGGCCCGGAGTCACCTCGCGGACATCGCCCTTGACGATGTGCAGGTCGGTGCCGCAGATGGTGACAGCATCGACGCGGACGATCGCGTCGGCGGCATCCTTGATCGCGGGGTCGGGGACGTCCTGCCAGGCGGTCTGTCCGGGTCCTTGGAACACGAGAGCCTTCATGACACGGCCTCTCTGGGCGCTGGTGCACTACGAGGACACCGTCAGACTGCGCCCGTGACGCTCGGATCCGCTTGGGCCGATCGGCCCGAACCGGGTGCCGGTCGGGCTGTGGCGCGGGAAGTCCCTCCACGACTGCTGGGCACCGGCCCGCACGTTCTCCTTCGCGGACGGTGATGCGGTCGAGACGAAAGCGTGGCGCCGGAGTTCCGGCCGGGTAATCGAGACCTCAGCGAGGTGAAGGCGAGTCATCGGTTCGTACGGCCCGATGGCCATTTCCTTGACGCACGGCGCGACTGCACCGTTTCGCGGCAGGCAATGGGCCGAACCCGATCGGAGGCGCACGATCATCGCAGGAAGCGCATGGCGGGCATCCGCGGGGCGGCGGCGCCTTCGGGACCGTAGCCCAGACGAATGAGCATCTGGGGGTAGCTGCGTGCGTGCTCGGCCGGGCACAGCTCAGTGCGCAGATCGGGCCACTCCATCGCCTGGTGCAGCAGTGAGCTGCTGAGCCCGTGTGCCGTGGCCAGCAGCAGGACGTGTTGGAGGGCTTGGCCGCTGCGGATCCAGTCGGTGCGACGGTCGTGGGCGGTGCGCAGCACCGCAATGGTGGGAACGGACTCGAACGGCCGTGACGGCAGTTGCGCCACATATCGGCGGGCGGCGAAGTCCCGCATGGGGAGGTGTTCGAAAGCGTCCTGAGGCCCCATCGCCGACGCGGGCACGCCGATCCCTGTTGCACGGGCGCCGGGCTGGATGACAAGACGGCGGCTCTCCGTGGCGCGTGCCGCGTCCAGGCGAGTGCGTTGCTCGGCTTCGGCGGTGATCCGCAGGAGCCTGTTGATCCGAGGTGTGCTCGGCAGGTCCAGTGCCGCACCTTCGCCGTGGGCGGCTTCGACGAGTTCGCGTAGTACCGCGGTGGGGGGAGTCTTCGCGGAGAAGGGGAAACGGCTGCTGTGTCGGCGCCAGATCCTCTCGTACAGGTGGGCCTGGGGTTGGATGCGTCGCGCGTGAAGGGAGGTGACGCGCACGGTCGCCAGCAGGCCCGGGCGATCGGGGTCCGGGAGTACGCGGTGCACCGGCGTCCATCCGAAATGAGCCACTGCCAGCCGCAGGTTGAACAGCGCGGCTCCTGCGGCGACATGCACGGCACGACCGTGGGGGTCCTCGGCGGGCAGGGAGTGCTCCGGGGCCGCGTGGATCTCCAACGTCAGCGTGGCTGGCACAAGACGGAACCGCCACGGCTGCGTGTTGTGCATGGATGGCGCTGCGACGGCAGCTGAGACCAGTGTCTCGAGGGTTGTCGCGTCCATGGGCGCAGAGACCATGATGATCGCCTTCTCCTGATGGGGAGGCCGGCGGCGTACGCGAGAGCGTCGCTGCGCAACCGCCGGAATGCTCTACGTGTTCAGCCTGCGCCGGGCCGGGTGGCTGCTCCCAGGGGCTGTTGAGCCCACGGTCCGTGCCGTCCGGGCACAGTGCACAAAGGCCGGTGATCATTTGTTAGGGGTCGCGGACCGGTCCGCCGCCTTCTCGATGCCGGGCACCGCGTACGGGTGTCCCCGGGCCGGTCGTCAGGGTCCCGATCGCCATGGAAGTCGGGCCATTCGTCCCGGGCGAGGTGCCTGGTCGGCCGCTCCTGCATCCCGGATGCCAGGTGTCACGTTCTGAAGCGTGAACTCCGCGACCGAGCGGCCGAGGTGGGAGGCGACAGGTGAGGGCACATCGTCTGGAAGGTATGGGAAAAGGGCGGATGCTGTGGCGCTGGCGCTCGAACCCTCTGCGGCGCCACAGTGATGTCGTCGAGTCGTGGATCGTCCTCGGCACGTGGTTGTGCACTGTGCTCGCCGGTGTGCTTGCCGGGACGGCGACCGCTGACGCCACCAGCGCACAGATGGCACGTGATAGAGAGGAACGACACCCCGTCGCCGCACAGTTGCTGCAGGACGCGCCGGATCCGCCTTTCCCGGTGAGCCGGGGCCTCGCCGGCCAGGTCAAGGGAAAGGTGCGCTGGGTCTTGGAGAACGGAACGGCGCGCACGGGCTTCGCCCTGGTGGATCCCGGCAGAGTGCGGGGATCCCGGGTCACAATCTGGCTGTCGTCCACGGGGACCCCGGCGGCCAAGCCTCCGGATGCGGCACAGGCACGCTGGGAGGCCGCGATGCTCGGCTCCCTCGCCGGTCTCGGCGCCGGGTTGCTCACTGTCTCGGGCAGCTGGCCCCTGCGGCGGAGTCTGCTGCGCCGGCATCTCGACGACTGGGAGACGGAGTGGGCGCAGGTCGGGCCCCAGTGGGGCCGCAGGACCAGCTGAACGGTGCCGACTGGAGGGAAGGACGGCTCATGCCTGCGCACCTCGCCGGCGAGACCCTGGTAGGGGAACAGGAGAGCAGCGCAGGAGGAGGCTGACATGCATGGCGTGATGGAGCGACTGCCCAGCTGGCCGGGCATCTCGGACCTGTTCGGCTGGGTCAGCCTCGGGCTGCCCGGGGTGCATTCGGTGCCGGGTCTGCACGGCATCCGCATCGAGGAGCGCGTAGAGGACGATACCTATGTCCTGAGCGCGGAGCTCCCCGGGATCGACGCGTCCAAGAATGTCGAAATCAGTATCACGGGCGGCGTGCTGACCCTTCGTGCGGAACGCAGTGCGCCGACGATGGACTGCCGCACAGAGTTCCACTACGGGTCGTTCTTGAGGAACATCAGGTTGCCGGCCGGTGCCCGCCACGAGGACGCGACCGCAGAGTACGCGGACGGTGTGCTGGTCATCAGGGCCCCAATCTCAAAGGAGGAATCGGGCACCCGCACTGTTACCGTGCGACACGGTTGAGCCGCCTGCTGGAGCCGTGCATACAGTGGCCGCGCAGCCCGGGGCTGCGCGGCCACTGTATGCACGGCCGTCGTTCAGGCGGGGCCATGAGCGCCCGACAACTGGACGTCAACGTCTACGACTCCCTCAACGGCACGCGTCAACCGAGCTGCTGTCGGGACGAGTTGGGTGTCCCGGATGCGCCCCGTCAGGATCACGACTCCGTCGGACACGGTGACCTGGATCGAACTGACGGGCTTGGGAAAGAGCACGCTGACGACCTCGCGCCGGATCTCTTCGGCGATTTCGTCGTCCGGTCGCAGGAACACCTTGAGCAGATCGCTCCGGCTGACCACGCCTTCCAGCATGCCCTGCGCGTCGACGACGGGGAGCCGCTTGACCCGACGGTGGGCCATTGCGCGCGCGGCCTGCGCGAGAGTGGCGTCCGCGTGCACGGTGACGGCAGGCGCGCTCATCAGCTCATCGGCGGTGAGCGCACCGGCCTTGGCCATGTCGCGGAGGCGGCGCAGCTGGGTGTACCGGTCGGGATCGCTGTCCCGGAACTCCTCCTTGGGCAGCAGGTCGGCTTCGGAGACGACTCCGACGACGCGCCCCTCGCCCTCCAGGACGGGAAGTGCGCTGACCTTCCACTGTTGCATCAGCTCGACGATCTCCTTGAATGCGGCCTTGCGGCCGACTCCGACGACCGTGTTGGTCATGACGTCGCTGACCGTTCGCGCGCTGTCTTCCATGGCGGACCTCCTGGGTTGCACTGCTGTGCGAGTTACGGGGTGGCGACTTGAGCGCGGGGCAGGTGAGCCTTGGGGGTCTGCGCTCCCCCCGCGACGTCGGCGGCTTCAGCGCCGGTGGTGATACTCGTGCTCGTCATCTCGGCCGCCGATGTAGTGGCGTTCCTCGAGGACGGTCCGGGTCTCGCCAGGCCTGCGGATCGCCCCCGGGGTCGCCATGAACACCAGGAGTCCGAGCAGGCCACCGACCACGAGCAGGAAGCCGACCATGAATGAGCTGTAGCCGAAGACCATGCAGCCTCCGAGAACGAAGGCTCCGAGCAGCAACAGGGGAATCATCGTTTTCCTCCCTCGTCGTAGCGGACGTCCTGGGGGGCACCCGCCCGTGGACGGACGCGCGGGCTCAGAGTTTGCGCAGCCAGTCGTCCGTGACGCCGTGCAGTTTCGGCTCGTCGGGCCTGAGGTGCGAGTCGTCGAGGCGGTACGTCAGTTTGTCGACCACTCCGACCACGCCGTCCAGGCGGCTCGTCATGGCGACCGCGATGACGGTCTCGCTCTGGCGTTCCAAGCATCCGGTGAGGGTGACCACACCCTCACGGACGTCGACCGAAACCACCCGGGGCGTCAGCCACAGCGCACGCTTCAAGACCTCGTCGACGACAGTGCGGCGGATCTCGTCGTCCGGTCGCAGGAAGACCTGGAGAACGTCGTGGCGGGTGACGATGCCGACCAGCCGTTCCTCCTCGTCGACAACGGGCAGCCGCTCTACTCGGTGCTGCACCATCGTGCGCGCCGCCGCGGAGACCGTCGACTGGGCGTTCACCGTCACGGCGGGGGCGGACATCAGGGCACCCGCCGTGCGAGCGGCGGCCTTCGCGGCGTTGCGGCGGCGAGCGGGACTCAGGCGTGCCCGCAAGGAAGGGGGCGTGCCAGGCTGTCCCTGAGTGACCTGGTGGAGCATCAGGTCGGTCTCCGAGATCACGCCGATGACCTTGTCGTCCTCATCGATCACGGGCAGCCCACTGATGCGGTGTTCGGCCAGCAAGCGGGTGACTTCCTTGAAGGGCGTTGCGTAGCGCACGGCGATGACGTCGTCGATCATCACCTCGCCGATTTTCGCGTGTTTCATGACAGCCTCCTTGACGATGATCGGCCCGGTCAGCGCAGTCGCCGCAGGTACGGGTCGCGCGGCTCCCGGGGTACGAGTCGGATGCGGGCGTCCAGAGCATGGATGCCGTGCGGTCCGGCGAGGACCGGGTTGAGGTCGGCCTCCGCAAGCTGGGGCAGGTCGCAGGCCATCCGGGACAGCCCGCGCAGCAGGTCTTCCAGTGCGTCGAGATCGGCTTTGGGCGCCCCGGCGTAGCCGAACAGGAGCGGTTCGCAGCGGGGTGCGGTGATCAGGTCGAGCACATCGGCTTCGTCCAGCGGCGCGAGGCGCGCCGCGTGGTCGGCAAGCAGGTCTGTCGCGGTGCCGCCCTGTCCGAAGACGACGAGGGGGCCGAAGACCCCGTCCTGGACGATGCCGGCGAACAGCTCCGTGCCACGATCCGCGAGGGGCTGTATCACGACTCCGGTCATCAGCTCGCCGAAGCGGGTGGTCAAGTCGCGGTGTGCTGCGCGGACTTGCTGAGATCCGCGCAGGTCCAGGTGGAGAGCGTGCTCCTGACTCTTGTGCAGGAGGCCGGGCCAGTGAGCCTTCATCACGACCTGTCCGCCGGCGCCGACCAGTCGCTCGGCCGCGGCGACCGCCTCGCTTTCGTCCCGTGCCCAGGCCCAGCGAATCTGCGGAATGTCGTACTGGTCGAGGAGCGCCGCCGTCCTGCCCGGGTCGAGCCAGCCTCCCTCGGGGTTGGCGGCCAGGAATTCCGTCACGAGGGCGCGGCTCTCCTGCGGTTCGTCCGGCGCGGGCTGCTCTGTGCTCTCGGGCTGCCTGTTCAGCCATCGGGCGCGGGCGACTGCGTGGGCCAGGGCGCGGGCGGCGTCCTGCGCGTCGCCGTATACGGGCACTGCACCGTCAAGCAACTCGACGCGCGTGGACTGGGCTGGGAGGACCCCCACGACCGGCCGCGGTTGCTTTTCGCCGTGCGCCAGGGCCTGGACCAGGTCGTCCCCGGTGGCCGTGGCCACGGCGGTGGGTACGAGGAGGACGAGCACGGCGTCGACAGCACCGTGCTGGGCCAACCGGTCGATGCAGGCACGCAGTTGCTCCTCATCGACCGTGGGGGTGGTGTCCACGGGATTGGCGGCACTCGCTCCTGCGGGAAGCCGGGCGAGCAGTTCACCGACGAGGTCCGGGCCGAGGGGCGGCACGGTGAGGCCCGCCTCCTCGCAGGCGTCGGCGGCCAGCACTGCGGCGCCGCCCGCGTTGCTGACGATCGCGACCCGTGCGCCGACAGGCAGCGGCTGGGAATGCATCAGCGCGGCGGCGTCGAGCAGTTCACTGATCGAGCGGGTGGCTGTGACTCCTGCCTGGGCGAACAGGGCAGCCCTGGTCGTGGTGCGAGTGGCGGCGGCCGCGGTGTGGGAGGCCGCCGCGCGGTGGCCTGCCTCGGAACGCCCGGCGTCGACGGTCAGCACCGGCATGGTGCGCGAGACGCGACGGGCGGTGCGGGAGAAGGCGCGCGGGTTGCCGAACGATTCCAGGTGCAGCAGCGCCAGGTCCGTTCGGTCGTCGCTCTCCCACCACTGGAGGAGGTCGTTGCCGCTGACGTCGTACTTGTCTCCGAGTGACACGAAACTGGAGACACCGATACCCAGCCGGTGCAGTCCGTCGAGCAAAGCGATGCCCACCCCCCCGGACTGGACGGCCACTCCGGCGCTGCCGGGGCCCGGGTGGCGGGCTGCGAAGGTCGCGTCGAGGCAGACCGCGGTCTCGGTGTTGGCCAGGCCCAGACAGTTGGGGCCGACCATTCGCATGCCGTGGCGTCGGCAGATGTCCATCAGCGTGCTTCCCGTCGCGGAATCCAGGCCTGCGGTCACGACGCACAAAGCGCGCACTCCGAACTGGCCGCACTCCTGCGCGATTTCTACGACGGCCGATGCGGGGACGGCGATGACGGCGAGGTCGGGAACCACTGGCAGGTCCGCGACGGTGGGGCAGGCCCGGATACCCAGGAGTGCTGGCGCTTTGGGGTGCACGGCGAGAACACGGCCGGTGAAGCAACCGGTGCGGATGTTGCGCAGGATCGCCCGCCCCACGGATCCGGGCGTGCGTCCCGCGCCGATGACGACCACGGATCGAGGGCGCAGCAGGGGTAGCAGACTCGCCACGTCGGCAGAGCTGCCGCGCGCGTCCACGGCGGACAAATAGGCTTCCCGTGGCCGAAGTTCGACCGTGAGGCGGGCCTCGGGGCCTTCGGTGTGACGCACGACGCGCAAGCCGAGGTCGGCGAAGACCTTGAGGACTTCGTGGTTGTCGGCGAGAGCGTCCGCAAAGAAGGCGGTGAATCCGGCGGTGCGTGCCTCGTGGGCCAGGTGTTCCAGCAGCAGCGTGCCGACGCCCCGGTGGTGCCAGTCGTCGCCCACGGCCAGCGAGATCTCGGCGCTGCGCGGGTCACGGACGGTCTCGTACTCGGCCAGGCCGATGAGCGCACCCTCGTGTTCGGCGACCAGCGCCCGGTAACCGGGGGGATGAGACCTGCCCACCCGGTCTGCGGCCTGCTGGGCACTGGTGCTGCCGGCCGAGAAGAAGCGCAGGCGCCGGTTCGCGGGCGACATCCTTTCGAAGAAGCTGCGCACGGCGTCGGTGTCGTCGGCCCCCGCACCGCGAATACGCACGGTCGTGCCGTCGGCGAGGAGCGCATACACGGATGCTTCGCGGCTCTCAGCCATCTCGGATTCCCTCCGTCCGGGTTCTCCTTCACCCTCCGGCTGCCGGGCCCGCCACCCCAGAGGCTGCATGGGCACCCTCCTGGGGCCGAGTGGCCTTGCGTACGTATCCGCTGCGGCCAGCCGGAACACCGGTCCCCCGGCGCCGCCGCGCATTACGGTGGGAGGAAGAACTGCGCACGTGACGTGTCTGCGGTCAGCGGAGGAAACGATGAGCGGGGCAGGGCACCACGACGCCGAGCAGCATGTGCCGAAGCTGCAGCTGGACGAGTTGCTGGACGAGTTGCAGTCGCGGATCGACGCCGCACGCGGCACGCAGAACCGGGTGCACACGCTCCTGGAGGCCGTGCTGTCGGTGGGGCGCGAACTGGATCTCGCACAGGTGTTGCGCCGCATCGTCGAGGCCGCCGTCGTTCTGGTGGATGCCGAGTACGGTGCGCTCGGTGTCGTTGGCGACGACCAGACGCTCTCGGAGTTCCTCACCACGGGAATCGGGAAGGAGCAGCGGGCCTTGATCGGTGCGCTGCCCAGCGGGCACGGCATTCTCGGCGAGCTGATCCGGCATCCCGTGCCACTGCGGCTGGCGGAGCTGTCGCAGCACCCCGCCTCGCGCGGTTTCCCGCCGAACCATCCGCCCATGCACTCGTTCGTCGGCGTTCCCGTCAGGGTCCGGGACAAGGTGTTCGGCAACCTTTACCTCACCGAGAAACGAGGAGGTGAGCAGTTCGACACCGACGACGAGGCCGTCCTGGCCACGCTCGCAGTGGCCGCCGGCGTGGCCATCGAGAACGCGCGGCTCTACGAAGCCACCCGGTTGCGCGAACAGTGGCTGCGGGCAAGTTCCGAGGTGACCAGAACCCTGTTGTCAGGAGCCCCCAGTGCCGAGGTTCTGTTGCTGATCGCCGAGCAGGCGCGGCAGATCGCCGCGGCCGACATGGGTCTGATCGCCGAGTACATGACCGGTACGGAGTCGCTGCAGCCTGCCGTCGCTGTAGGCAGCGATGCCGAGGGGCGGGCCGGACTGGTCATCTCGGCGCGTGACGGCTTGGTCGAAGCTGCCCTGTCCACGTCCGAACCGGTCCTGACCGCCGACGCGGGGCACGACGCACGCGGAGATTCCGCGGGATGGCGGTCCGGCCTGGGCCCGCTGTTGCTGGTCCCGCTCGGCGCGGGCGGCAAGACACGCGGCGTTTTGATCCTCGGGCGCGAAGCGGGCCGCCGACCCTTCGGTGAGAGCGAGGCGGAAACCCTGCTCGGGTTCGCCGCGCAGGCGGCCCTTGCTCTTGAACTCGCCGAGGGCCGACGCGACGCGGAGCACGTTGCCCTGTTGAAGGACCGCGACCGGATCGCGCGCGACCTGCACGACCTGGCCATTCAACGACTGTTCGCGGCGGGGATGACCCTGCAGAGCACCCAGCGGTTCGTGGATCACCCAGAAGCCCAGGAAAGACTCTCCCGGACCGTGGACGATCTGGACGAGACCATCAAGATCATCCGTTCGACCATCTTCGGTCTGCGCACGCGCCAGGGAACGAGCAGAGAAGGTTCGGGCCTGCGCGCCCGTGCCGCGGAGGCGGTGCAGGCCGCCGCGGCATCCTTCGGGTTCCGGCCCGCCCTGCGGATCGAGGGGCTGGTGGACACGGACGTATCCGTGGAGGTCGCGGACCACGCGGCCGCCGTCATCGGCGAGGCGCTCAGCAATGCGGCCCGGCATTCCGGAGCGCGTTCCGTGGACGTACAGGTGCGCTGTGCCCACGGGGAGCTGACGGTCGTGGTGGCGGATGACGGGTGCGGCATTCCCGAGGGGGCCGCCCGCAGTGGCTTGAAGAACATGCAGGACCGGGCCAGATCCCTGTACGGCACACTCACGATCGGGACGGGACCGCACGGTGTCGGTACGCGCTTGCAGTGGCAGGTCCCGGCCGGGCCAGTCGGCCCCAAGGCGACGCCGTGACGCTCACGCCTGGTGGGAGCCGGTGTCGGGCTGCTCCAGGTGCGCGGCCAGCACTGCGGCCTGCACCCGACGGTGCACACCCAGCTTGGCCAGCAGCCGGGAGATGTGGTTCTTGACGGTCTTCTCCGACAGATAGAGTTTCTTGCCGATCTCACGGTTGGTGAGCCCGTCACCGATCAGGGTGAGGATCTCCCGCTCCCGTGGCGACAGGGCGGCCACCTCCGGCGGTTCGGCCGGGGTCTCGGCGGGGCCCGTGCGCAGGGATCGCATCAAGCGGGCCGTGGTCTCGGGATCCAGCATCGACTGCCCGGACGCCACCGTGCGGACGGCCGAGATGAGATCCGAACCCTTGATCTGCTTGAGGACATAGCCGGAGGCGCCCGCCATGATCGCGTCCAGCAGGGCCTCCTCGTCGTCGAACGAGGTCAGCATCAGGCAGGCGAGCTCCGGCATCCGGCTGCGCAGTTCCCTGCAGACCGTGATGCCGTCGCCGTCGGGCAGCCGGACGTCGAGCACGGCGACGTCCGGCCGGAGCGCCGGTCCACGAGTCAGCGCGTGCTGCGCCGTGTCCGCTCCGCCGACCACAGTGATGTCCGGTTCCGCGTCGAGGAGGTCGGAGATCCCGCGCCGGACCACCTCGTGGTCGTCGAGCAGGAACACCCGGATCGGATGTACGGCGTCGAAAGCAGGTGCCTGGTTCATCGCGGTGCCTCGTTTCCGGCCGAGGTCGGCCCTTCGTCGATCATCGCCCGGCTCGCCCGCTCGACACTAGGGCCTACTGGGCCCCATGTGCACAGGGGCTCCGGCCGCGCCCGAGGGCCGCAAAGGTGCGCTGTACGCCGACCGTGATGCGACGGCTACAGGTTGCTGCCGGACCCGTTCGGCCCGTAAAGGTCCAGCAGACGGGCGCGCGCCGCGCGCAGCCGGCGGGCGACGATCGTGCCGACCCACTGGGACATCGCGTCCCCGAAGGCCGGATCGCTGCGGCACAGCTTCCGCACGGCCGCGGCATCGAACTCGTACGCCCTGACCGGCGTCACAGCCTCGGCGCCCATGTGCCAGACGTGCGGACCGAACAGCCAGGACCACCCGACGAGTTCGTTGTGGCTGAGCCTTTCGATGACGGCGGCCCGGCGGCCGGGAACACGCATGTCGAGTTCGATGGTGCCGGTGCGCACGATCCAGAAGTGGTCCGCCCTGCCGCCCTCGTTGAACAGGCGCGTGCCCTGCGCAACGGTCACCTCGCGTGCCAGCTCAAGGATCTTTTCACGGTGTTCTGCAGGCAGGGTGCGCAGAGTACTGAGGGTGGATGCGGTACTCACGACGGGCCTCCACTGACGAGCGCCTGAATTACTGCTTTCAGCCTGTGCCGGTGCGGCCGTGCAGGCCATGGGCCACATGGCCTGAATCCTCGGCATGCGGCCGCCGAAGAGCGTTCGTGCGCCCTCGTGCGATCCGCCACCGCGGCTCCCCGTCCCGCCGGTGCGCGGGCATGGGACGGCGGGCCCAACAGGCCCTACAGGCAGGGCTGTTCGCCGATCACCGATGGCCTTTCGGCACCACGTGCCGCCACCGGCACACCGCCAGAGTCAAAGGCGTCAGGACACCGTACCGACCGTTCCCGAAAGGATCACCGTCATGGCCGTGCACGACCACACCCACCGCAATGGGGGCCTTCACCTGCCGGCATTCCGCAGGCAGACCGTCCCCGCCAGGGACACCGCGGCGGCACGCACCGACGCGCACACCGCGAGGGCCTACGTATTCGCGACCCTGCGTCTCCTGACCGGCTTCGTCTTCCTGTGGGCCTTCCTCGACAAGACCTTCGGCCTCGGCTACGCGACCCCCTCGGGCAAGGGCTGGATCGACGGCGGTTCGCCCACCCAGGGATTCCTGAGCGGCGTGGCCGCCGGTCCGATGCAGACCACCTTCCACTCCTGGGCCGGTGACACCTGGGCCGACTGGCTGTTCATGCTCGGGCTGCTGGGCGTCGGCGTCGCCCTGATAAGTGGCATCGCGCTGCGCCTTGCCGCCGTGGCCGGCACCGCGATGATGGCGCTCATGTGGCTGGCCGAGTGGCCGCCCGCCAAGCACCTGGCCGACGGAACCCCCAGCATGTCGACGAACCCGTTCGCCGACTACCACGCGATCTACGCCGTCGTGCTGATCGCGCTGGCAGCCGCCGCGGCCGGCGGAACCGTCGGCCTGGGAAAGCTGTGGGCGAAGTTGCCCATAGTGCGCGACCACGCGTGGCTGCGCTGACCCCCCATGGCTCGACACGACACCGTGCCCGCCGGTCAGCCCCACCAACCAGGGGCCGACCGGCACCGGCCGGGGACAAGCGGCCCCTGCTGACCACGGCACAACTCCCGCACGCTGGCAGTGAGTCCACTTCAGGAGGCGAGAACCATGGCCGGCACCATCACCGTCGGGCTCGACGGCTCGGCCGAGAGCCGCGCCGCAGCCGAATGGGCCGCGCGCGAGGCGAAGCTGCGCGAACTGCCGCTGAAACTCCTCCACGTGTGGCGGCCCGTACCCGCTCCCATCCCGCAGGCCCCGCTGGTCGGAGCCGAGACCTTCGCGCACTGGAGCGAGCGCATTCCCCGGGAAACGGCGGAGGGCCTGCGCCTGCGCCATCCCGGAGTCACGGTCACCCACGAACAGGCGAGCGGGGTACCGGCAGAGGTTCTCGCGAGCGCGTCGGACAACTGCGACATGCTGGTCCTCGGCACGCGGGGCCTGGGCAGGATCGCCGGCTACACCGTGGGCTCGGTGAGCATGTCCGTCATCTCCCACGCCCGCGTCCCGGTCGTCCTGGTCCGCGCCGGTGAACAGGCGGCCGACGAGCACCACCCCGCCGGGATCGCGTCCGCCGCGGCGGCGTACCGCCCGGTGATCCTCGGCCTCGATGCCGACAGCCCCGACGACGCGGTGATCTCGTTCGCCTTCGAGGAAGCGGCACGCCGCGGGGCGCCGCTGCGTGCGGTCCATTGCTGGAATGTCTCGCCGTACTACGTCTACGGGCTACCCGTGGACCCGGTGCTGCGCCAGGAGATCGTCGTGCGCGAGGAAGCCGCCCTCTCAGACCTGCTGAAGCCGTGGCGGCAGAAGTTCTCCGACGTCGAGGTCATCGAGGACTCCCGCTACGACAGTCCCGCACTGCACCTGGTGAACATCGCACGCGAGGGCTCCCTCCTGGTCGTGGGACGCCGGATACGCCGCCTCCGGCTCGGCGCCCACATCGGGCCCGTCGCCCACGCCGTTCTGCACCACGCAACCACCCCCGTGGCCATCGTCGCGCACGGCACCGCCACGGGGACCTGAGCGAACTTCTCCCCACCAGCTGTCCATCGACGTGCTTGACCGGGCTGGTGCGGCTTGCCGCGCCAGCCCGGTGGCCCCTCCAGAAAGCCGTGAGCACCATGAAGAGCCAGCATCCCGTCGTTGTCGGAGTGGACGGCTCCCGGTCCAGCCTGCGAGCCATCAACTGGGCCGCGGACGAGGCAGAGCTGCACGAAGTCCCATTGCGCGTCGTGCACGCGTCTTTGTGGCAGCGCTACGAAACCGGGGTCGAGACCGAAGATCCCGATCCCTTCGGTGACAGGCGGCTCATCGACGAAGCACTGTCCTGGGCCCGTGCACAGCATCCCGGTGTGAAGGTCCTCTACGAGGTGCTTCCCGAGGAGCCCCGGGCCGCACTGCTCCGGGAAGCCCGAAGCGCCCGCCTGCTGGTCCTCGGGAGCCGGGGACGCGGCAGCATCCCCGAGCTGCTGCTCGGCTCCGTCAGCCTCGGTGTGGCCGCCCGAGCCAACTGTCCCGTCGTCGTCCTGAGAGGAAGACAGGACAACCGCGTACCGGCACCCGGCCGTAATCCGGTCCTCGTGGGGGTGGCCCACAGCCCCGAGACGTCGACGGCCGTCCAGTTCGCACAGACCGAGGCCCTCCTGCGCAAGGCTCCGCTGACGGCGATCCGGGCCTGGCACTGCCCGCCGCACGAGACCATCGACCATCCCTTGCTGAGCGTAGAGCCCGCCCGGCTGTACGAGCGGCGGGCCGCAGCCATGCTGGGGTCCGCTACCCGACACGTCCCGGACGGCGTCGACATCCGCCGCGTCACCGTGGAAGGGACCGCGCGTCGGGTCCTGCTGGACGCCTCCTACGGTGGCGGCCTGCTGGTCGTGGGGGCCCGGCGACGGCACGGGCAAGTCGGCCTGCAACTCGGGCGCGTGGGGCACGCCCTCCTGCATCACGCCGCCTGTCCAGTCGTGATCGTTCCCGAGCAGGTGTGACGCCGACCGCGCCCATGTCTCGAACAGCGCGCCGCCCCCGAACTGCCCACCCCGACCTGCGGAGCCATAGATGTCCGAGAGCAACCGCCCCTCTGCGCACGTCCTTCCCGACGAGGAACTGCACGCGCTGGATGCCCACTGGCGGGCCGCCAACTACCTCGCTGCAGGCCAGATCTACCTCATGTCCAACCCACTGCTGACCGAGCCGCTACGGCCGCATCACATCAAGCCGCGCCTCCTGGGGCACTGGGGCACCTCGCCGGGCCTCAACCTCATCCACACCCATCTGAACCGCGTCATCACAGGACGTGACCTCGACGCCCTGTGTGTATGGGGGCCGGGGCACGGCGGGCCTGCCGTGCTGGCCAACTCCTGGCTGGAGGGCACCTACAGCGAGACCTATCCGGACGTGGGCCGGGACGCGGACGGCATGGCCGAACTCTTTCGCCAGTTCTCCTTCCCCGGCGGTGTCCCCAGCCACGTCGCGCCGGAGACACCCGGCTCGATCCACGAAGGCGGAGAACTGGGCTACGCCCTGGCCCACGCCTACGGTGCCGCCCTGGACAACCCGAACCTCCTGGTGGCCTGCGTGATCGGTGACGGTGAGGCGGAGACCGGACCGCTCGCCGCCTCGTGGCACGCCAACAAGTTCCTCGACCCCGTGCACGACGGCGCCGTGCTGCCGATCCTGCACCTCAACGGCTACAAGATCGCGAACCCCACCGTGCTGTCCCGCATCACCGAGGCCGAGCTCGACCACCTGCTGCGCGGCTACGGGCACGAGCCCCTGCACGTCACCGGCGACGACCCGCATGAGGTGCACCGGGCCATGGCGGCCGCTCTCGACCTGTCGCTCGACCGCATCACCTCGATACAGAGCGGCGCCCGCGACAACGACACCACCACCCGCGAGCCCTGGCCGATGATCGTGTTGCGCACGCCGAAGGGCTGGACGGGACCCCGAGAGGTCGACGGCGCGCCCGTCGAGGGCACCTGGCGCGCCCATCAGGTGCCGCTCTCCCAGGTGAGGGAGAACCCCGAGCACCTGGCGCAGTTGGAGGCCTGGCTGCGCTCGTACCGTCCGCGGGAACTCTTCGACGCCCAGGGCCGTCCCACCGCCGAGGTGCTCGCCTGCGTCCCCGAGGGAAAACGCCGGCTGGGTGCCACGCCCCACGCCAACGGCGGCCACCTGGTCCGCGACCTGCCGCTTCCGCCCGTCGAGCGGTACGCGGTGCCGGTCGACAAGCCGGGCCAGAGCCTGCACGAACCGACACGGGTCCTCGGTGACTTCCTCGAACAGGTCATGAAGGACAGCGCGGGCCGTCGCGACTTCCGGCTGTTCGGACCCGACGAAACCGCCTCCAACCGGCTCGGCGCGGTGTTCGCCGCCAGTGGCAAAGCGTGGCAGGCACAGACCCTGGACACGGACGAACACCTGGACCCGCACGGCCGCGTCATGGAGGTCCTGTCCGAACACCTCTGCCAGGGCTGGCTGGAGGGCTACCTCCTCACCGGCCGCCACGGACTGTTCTCCTGCTACGAGGCGTTCGTCCACATCGTCGACTCGATGGCCAACCAGCACATCAAATGGCTCAGGACATCGCGGCAGATCACGTGGCGGGCCCCGATCGCCTCGCTCAACTACCTGTTGACCTCGCATGTGTGGCGGCAGGACCAGAACGGCTTCTCGCACCAGGACCCCGGCTTCGTCGACCACATCCTGAACAAGAGCCCCGAGGTCGTACGGGTCTACCTGCCGCCGGACGCCAACACCCTCCTGTCGGTCGCGGATCACGTCCTGCGCAGCCGCGACTACGTGAACGTCGTCGTCGCCGGCAAGCAGCCCTGCTTCGACTGGCTGTCCATGGAGCAGGCCCGCGCCCACTGCGCCCGAGGCGCGGGCATCTGGGAGTGGGCGGGAACGGCGAACGGCGGCGAACCCGAAGTCGTCCTGGCCTGTGCGGGCGACGTGCCCACTCAGGAAGTCCTGGCCGCGGCACAGATCCTGCGGCGGCACCTGCCCGAGTTGTCGGTCCGGGTCGTCAATGTCGTCGACATGGCCCGGCTGATGCCGCGCGAGGAACACCCGCACGGCATGAGCGACTTCGAGTACGACGGCCTGTTCACGGCGGACAAGCCGGTCATCTTCGCCTACCACGGCTATCCCTGGCTCATCCACCGCCTGGCTTACCGCCGCACCGGCCACCGCCACCTGCATGTGCGCGGCTACAAGGAGTCCGGCACCACGACCACGCCCTTCGACATGGTCGTCCGCAACGACCTCGACCGCTACCGCCTGGTCATGGACGTCATCGACCGCGTGCCGGGACTCGCGGTCAGCGCCGCCGGCGTGCGCCAGGCCATGGCCGACGTCCGCGCCCGCCACCACTCCTGGATCCGCCAACACGGAACCGATCTACCCGAGGTCGCCAACTGGACCTGGGCCTCCTGAACCGATCGACGACGAAGGAGTACCGCGATGACCATCCGCGTCGGCATCAACGGCTTCGGCCGCATCGGCCGGACCTACCTGCGCGCAGCCCTGGAACGCGTCGAGGCGAAAACCCTCGACATCGAAGTGGTCGCCATCAACGACATCGCCTCCCCCGCCACCCTGGCCCATCTCCTCGCCTACGACTCCACGTTCGGACCACTGGCCCGCCAGATTCACCACGACGCCGCCTCGATCAGCGTGGACGGCCGCACGATCGCCGTCAGCGCCGAGCGCGACCCGGCGGACCTGCGCTGGTCCGACGTCGCAGCGGACGTCGTCATCGAGTCCACCGGACGCTTCCGCACCCGAGACGCCGCCGCCCAGCACCTGAAGGCCGGCGCCGGCACCGTGCTGCTCTCCGCGCCCGGCAAGGACGTCGACGCCACCATCGTCATGGGCGTCAACGACGACAGCTACGACCGAGGGCACGACCGCATCATCTCGGCCGCGAGCTGCACGACCAACTGCGTCGCCCCGATGGTCAAGGTGCTGCACGAGAACTTCGGCATCCAGCGCGGCATGATGACCACGATCCACGGCTACACCAACGACCAGGCCCTGCTGGACGGCCCGCACAAGGACCTGCGCCGCGCCCGCTCCGCGGCACTCAGCATCATTCCCACCAGCACCGGAGCCGCACGTGCTGTCGGCCTGGTGCTGCCGCAGCTTGACGGCGTTTTGGACGGGATCGCGGTGCGCGTGCCGGTCGAGGACGGTTCGCTCACCGATCTGACTGTGATGCTGAGCGGTGATGTCACCGCTGAGGAGATCAACACGGCGTTCCGGACCGCGGCCGACGGGCAGCTCGGAAGTGTTCTCGAGGTAGCCACGGCACCGATCGTCTCCCGCGACGTCATCGGCAACCCGGCCTCCTGTGTCTTCGACCCGCTCCTGACCCAGGCCCACGGCACGCTGGCCAAGGTCTTCGGCTGGTACGACAACGAATGGGGCTACACCCAACGGCTGCTCGACCTCACCGCACTGGTCACCGCCGGCTGACGGCAACACATCGCGCACGCGTCCCGGCACGGTCGCTGCCTCATGGCGCCGACCACCCCACACACCGCTCACGACCAGACAGGAAGGTTGATCATCATGCGAGGACGGGTGCTGGTCGTCTACGCGACCGGGAACGGATCGACGGCGCAGATCGCGGGTGCCATCGCCGATGTGCTGCGCACGGCAGGCCTGGAGGCCGAGCCGCGGCTTGCGCGCTTCGTGGCCAGTGTGGCGCCCTACGACGCGGTGGTGCTCGGCAGCGGACTGTACGCCGGCCATTGGCAGCGGGACGCCCGCCGGTTCGTACGCCGGCACCGTCACCAACTGGCGGATCGGCCCTTGTGGCTGTTCAGCAGCGGCCCGCTGGACACCACGGCGTCGCAAGGGGACATACCCCCCACACCCGCGGTGTTGCGTCTCGTCCAGGGGCTGGGCGCACGCGAGCACGTCACCTTCGGCGGATGCCTGCGGCAGGACGCCTCCAGCCGCGGGGCCCGCATGCTGCTGCGCTCGGGCAGGCCCGGCGACTTCCGCGACTTCCCTGTGATCGAGGCGTGGGCAGCACGCGTCGCCGCCCAGCTGCTGGCCGAACCGGAACACGCCCAATGACGTGCTTGCCTATTCACCTCCGGGTGGGCGAACTGGATCTCGGCACTCGTTGCGACGCCTGCAAATCCGGTGTTGAAGCCGAGGGCATGCAGCCCTGTCGGCCCAACTGCTCAAGAGCGTTCCCCTCCTTTCGGCAGATCCCACCCACCGGCTCCATGATCCGCTGGGGACGGCCCCGGGAAAGGGGCCGGACGGTCCTGGGAACGGGTCCGGCGGCCCCTCCTCGCAGCACACCTGTGGCGGAAAGATGAGCTCAGACGCACGGGGGAAGTCACGGAAAGGGACAGCACCATGCTGCGACCAGTGATCGTCGGAGTCGACGAGTCCCCGGAGAGTCTCGCCGCCACCGAGTGGGCCACCCGCGAAGCGCTCCGACGCGACGTACCTCTGCGGCTCGTGCACGCCTGGAACTGGAGCCCGCATCCTGCCTCGGACGTCCCCGCGGGTGCAACGGCCGTCGGCGCGGCTCAACGGGTCAGGGCCCGCAGCGTTCTGGACACGGCAGAAGCAGCGGTCCGCACCTACGCCCCAGCCCTGCCACTGACGGCCGATCCGCTCGAGGGCCCAGCCGCAGCCGCCCTTTTGCACATCGCCGCACAAGCCGACCTTCTGGTGCTGGGTTCACGCGGATTGTCCTCGGTCACGGGAGTCGTCGTGGGGTCGGTTGCCAACCATGTAGCAGGCGCCAGTCCCGTGCCGATCGTCCTCGTCCGCTCCGGTGGGTCGCCCCTGCCGTACCGCTCCGTCAAGGACGAATCCTCTCCTGAGGTGGTACTGGGCCTGGATCTCACCGACCCGTGCGACGAGGTCATCGAGTTCGCGTTCGCAGCCGCCGAACAGCGCGGCGCCCGGTTGCACGTCCTCTCCGCCTGGCGCAACCCCAGCATGTACGCCCTGGGGCCAGGTGAGATCGGCCTTGTGCCCGGTCTGCGCCGCCAAGAAGAGTGGTACCGCTTCCAGGAGGCCGTACTGCAGTCCTGGCGCACCAAGTTCCCCACGGTGACGGTCGCGGGCACGGTCGTCGAGGGGCGGGCCGGGACACCGCTGCTGGCCGCGGCGAAGCAGGCGAGCCTCGTCGTGGTCGGCCGCCACGCGCACGCCACGTTCCACGTGAACCGTGGCAACGGTCCCGTCACCCATGCGGTCGTTCACCAGGCACCGTGCCCCGTCGCGATCGTGCCGCACCCCTGAGCCTGCCGTCCGTGCGACCCCACCCGCCCTGTGAGGAAGTCGCGTCATGAGCGCACCCACCTCGTACGTGTACGCGTTTGCCGACGGCAGCCGTGAACTGACCGACCTCCTGGGCGGCAAGGGCGCGGGACTCGCGGAGATGAGCCGCCTGGGCCTGCCCGTACCGCCGGGCTTCACCATCACCACCCAGGCCTGCCGCAGCTACCTGGCCACCGGTGAGGAACCGGCGGACCTCGGTGTCGAGGTCGCCCAGCAACTCGCCGCGCTGGAGCAAGCGGTGGGCCGCTCCCTGGGAGCGGCGGATCGGCCCCTTCTCGTATCCGTCCGCTCCGGAGGCAAGTTCTCGATGCCGGGGATGATGGAGACGATCCTCGACATCGGCCTCAACGACGCGTGCGTGCGCGGCCTCGCGCGCGTCACTGGCAAGGAGCGATTCGCCTGGGACTCCTACCGCCGCCTCCTGCAGATGTTCGGGCACACCGTCATGGATATCGACAGCGCCCTGTTCGAGGAGGTCCTGGCGGCTCGCAAGCAAAAGTACGGTCTGAAGAACGACACCGAACTGGACACCGGCCACCTCAAGTCCATCGTCCAGGAGTTCAAGTCGCTCATCCGGCGGGAGGGCGGCGAGGAGTTTCCGCAGGACCCCGTCACACAGCTCCACCAGGCCATCCGCTCGGTCTTCTCGTCCTGGAACAGCGAGCGCGCCCGCCTCTACCGCGCACGGGAAGCCATCCCCGACGATCTCGGCACCGCCGTCACCATCCAGACCATGGTCTTCGGCAACCTCGGAGCCGACTCCGGTTCGGGGGTGGCCTTCACCCGCGACCCAGTCACCGGCGAACCCGGGCTGTACGGCGACTACCTGCCCGGCGCCCAGGGCGAAGACGTCGTCTCCGGTGCTCGTGACGCCGCGTCCCTGGACAGCCTCCGAACAGCCAGCCCTGACGTCCACGACGAACTCGCCGGTCACCTGCGGACGCTGGAGCACCACTATCGCGACCTGTGCGACGTCGAGTTCACCGTGGAACGTGGCACGCTGTGGATCCTGCAGACCCGCGTCGGCAAGCGCACCGCCGAGGCGGCGTTCCGCATAGCCGACGATCTCGCGGCCGAGCACCGGATCTCACGGGACGAGGCGCTGCGGCGCGTCGAGGGAGAGCAGCTGAACCGACTCATGTTCCCGCGCTTCGCACAACGGCCCTGCGACGTACCCCTCGCCGGCGGCGTGGCGGCATCGCCCGGCGCCGCGGTGGGGGTCGTCGTCTTCGACTCGCGCGCCGCGGTGCGCGAGGCCCGCGCGGGCCGACGGACCGTCCTGGTGCGGCGCGAGACGACTCCGGAGGACCTGCCGGGCATGATCGCGGCGGAGGCCGTGCTCACCAGCCGCGGCGGCAAGACCAGCCATGCCGCCGTCGTAGCACGCGGTATGGGCAAGGTCTGCGTGTGCGGTGCCGAGACGCTCACCGTCGACGAGACCGCACGACGCCTTACCACCCGCTCGGGTGTGGTCGTGCACGAGGGTGACACCGTCTCCGTCGACGGAACCACCGGAACCGTGCACCTGGGAGCGCTGCCCCTGATCGACTCCGACGTACGCACCGCCGTCGAGTCAGGGACGAGCACCGGCGCCCTCAGTAACGCGGTTCTGCGTTCCGTGGCACACGCCGACTCCGTGGCCCGCCTCGAAGTACGGGCCAACGCCGACACGCCAGCCGACGCCGCCCTCGCCCGACGGCTCGGCGCCCGGGGGATCGGCCTGTGCCGCACCGAGCACATGTTCCTGGGAGATCGCCGCTCGCTGATCGAGGACATGATCCTCGCCACCGACGACGACGCCCGGCGCAGCGCGCTGGATGCTCTCCTGCCGCTGCAACGCCTCGACTTCGTCGGGATCCTCAAAGCCATGGACGGCCTGCCGGTCACCATCCGGCTCCTCGACCCGCCCCTGCACGAGTTCCTGCCCGACCTCACAGAACTGTCCGTACGCCTGGCCACAATGGAGAACCCCGCTCGCCGAGATCGCGAACTCCTGGACGCAGTGCAGCGGTTGCACGAACAGAACCCCATGCTCGGGCTGCGCGGAGTGCGCCTGGGCCTGGTCGTGCCCGGTCTGTTCGCCATGCAGACCCGGGCGATCGCCGAGGCGGTCGAGCAGCGGCTGCGCGAGGGCGGAGATCCGCACGCCGAAATCATGATCCCGCTCGTCGCTACGGCCGAGGAGCTGCGCTTGGCCCGTGCCGAGGTGCAACAGGTACTCGCGGACGTGTCCGGCACGGCGGGCCGCCGCATCGACTGCCCGATCGGTACCATGGTCGAACTCCCCCGAGCCGCTCTGACGGCAGACCGTCTCGCTCGCCACGCCGACTTCTTCTCCTTCGGCACCAACGACCTCACCCAGACCGTGTGGGGGATGTCCCGGGACGACGCGGAAGCCTCCTTCTTCCCTGTCTACCTGGACCGCGCCGTCTTCCCCGTCTCCCCCTTCGACAGCATCGACGAGGAGGGCGTCGGCCGACTGATCACACATGCTCTGGCAGGCGGCCACAAGGCCAACCCCCGTCTTGCCGCCGGCATCTGTGGGGAGCACGGTGGCGACCCGGCCTCCGTGCACTTCTTCCACCGTGCGGGCCTCGACTACGTGTCCTGCTCACCGTTCCGAGTTCCGGCAGTGCGGCTGGCGGCAGGGCGGGCAGCGCTCGGCGCGGCAAGCGGCGGAAGCGCCAGCCGATGAGGAGGCCGCGCCGTTCCGCACACGCCTACACGACCCGGGGTCCACGCCTGGGCCGCGCTGCTGGTCAGCGCCTATCCACCGTTCTCGTCGGCGGCTCCCGACCACCCGGTGCAGATCGTGGTGCGCACACTTAGCTGAACCGTCTCGCAGTGTTCTTCCGACTGGTCCTGGTGACCCCACGGCGATCATCAGCAGCCTCCTGCAGAGCGGCTGGGCAGCGGTCAGCTGGAGGTTCTGGCTCATCATCCTCGCCCTGGGGCGACTGCCCTCACCCTGCCCTACGCGGCGACGGCCGCAGTCACCCCAATACGCACTGCGCCTGAACGCCTACGCCTGCCTCCTCCCCCGGCCTCCCCCAAGCCGCTGTTCGGCGAGGCCTCCACCAAGGAGACCCTCCCGTCCGGCACACGTCGCCTAATCTCGACCTCACGACGAAGGCTCTCGTCGTGCTGTTCCTGATCCCCGGCCTGGCCGGCGCCGCCGTCAACACCTCCGTCGACTCCGACGTCCGCGGCCCGAGGTCTCTCTGGTCGAGCTGAGGCGACAGCGGGTCGACCGGGCGTGGTCAGCGCCGTCCTTTCCCACGCGCCTCCTTGGCTCACCTGGGGGAAGAGATGCCCGGTCCGGCTCTGGAAGCCGTTGTTCATCGTGCGTGCGGACGCCGGTCAGACAGCGAGTCACTCTCCGTCCGCAGTGTCCGGGAGGGGCAGCGCGAACCATACGGCCTTGCCTTCCCGGGTGAGTAGGGTCCCCCACGTGGCGGCCAGGTGGTTGAGCAGGGCCAGTCCGCGGCCCGACTCCTCCACGAGGCCCGCAGTCCTGGCGCGAGGCAGAACAGGGCTGCCGTCGCTAACTTCGATGTGGAGTTCGTCCCTGGTACGCCGCAACCGGAGGCGAAGCGGGTCGCATGCGTGACGCACGGCGTTCGACAGGAGCTCCGAGGCCAGGAGGCAGGCGGTGTCGGTCAGTTCGTCGCAGTCCCAGTCCTGGAGGGTGCGGCGCAGGAAGCGGCGCCCCTCGCCCACGCTGACGGGCTGAGCCGGGAGCTCCGCGGTGACGGCGGTCACCGGGGTGGGCGGGATGCGGGCGAGCAGGAGCGTCACATCATCGGCGTAGTCCTGGGGACCTGGCAGCAGAGTGGCGAGTACGGAGTCGGCGGCCGCTTCGAGGCAGGGAGTTCCTGCGGTCGCCTTTTCCAGGGCTATGGCGAGGGCATCGATCTGCTCCTCGATGTCGCTGGTGGGAGTCTCCACCAGGCCATCGGTGTACAGGGCGAGCACCGAGGCCGGCGGCACGCTGAGCCGGGTCTCCTGGTGGGGAATGTCGCCAACGCCCAGAGGGACGCTGACGGGTACTGGCAGGCGGCGGACCTGTCCGGTGGAGTCCACCAGCAGGACCGGCAGATGTCCTGCGGAGCACACGGTCACAGCGCTGTCATCGGGGTCCAGGATCAGGTAGCAGCAAGTGACCAGCTGATCGGGCAGTTCACTGACGACCGCGTCCAGGGCCCGCATCAGCTGCCAGGGCGGCATTCCGGTCTTGGCCAGGGCGTGCGAGGCCGAGCGGAGCTGCCCCATGACGGCTGCGGCCTCCAACCCCCTCCCCATGACATCACCGATCAGCACTCCCACCCGCCCGCCGCCGAGTGCGATCAGATCGAACCAGTCTCCTCCCACACCCGGCCCCTGACGGGCGGGAAAATAGCGGCTGGACGTGTCCATACCCGGCAGCGGAGCTGGTGAGCCCATCAGGCTGCGCTGCAGTGTCAGGGCCACGTGGCGCTGCTGTTCGTAGAGTTCGGCGAGTTGCGCCTCGGCAGCCTTGCGCGCGCTGACATCACGGATGGCTGCGGAGACCAGGGTGCCTTCCGGAGTCTGCAGGGGGCTGAGACTGATCTCGACGGGAAACTCGACGCCGTCCTTGCGCAGCCCGTACAGGTCCAGGCCGGCTCCCATGGGGCGTACACGATGGTTGTCGACGTAGCCGTGGCGGTGCGTGGGGTGATGGCCGTGGAACCGCTCAGGCACCAAGATCTCCACCCGGTGTCCCAGGAGCTCTTCGCGCCCGTACCCGAAGAGGGCTTGTGTCTGGGCGTTGACGAGCTGAATGATGCCTGCGCCATCCACGATCACAATGGCGTCCGGGGCGGCCTCCAGCAGGGCACGGAAGCGAGCCTCGGCGGCCTTGCGTTCGCTGACATCGCGTACAGCGGCGGAGATCAGCAGCCCGTCCGGAGTCTGCAACGGGCTGAGGCTGATCTCGACGGGGAACTCGGCTCCGTCCCGGCGCAGTCCGTGCAGCTCGAGGTCGGCGCCCATCGGGCGGATCTGCTGGTTCGCGGAGTACCCCATACGGTGCCCCGGGTGCTGACCCCGGAACCGCTCCGGGACCAGGATCTCGATGGGACGGCCGAGCAACTCGCTGCGGGGGTAGCCGAACAGCGTCTCTGTCTGGGCATTGACCAGACGGATCACTCCAGCGTCGTCGACGATCACCATCGCGTCGGGGGCCGCCTCCAACAACGCGCGAAACGGCTCCTCCGAAACGGAGATGGTGGGAGGTTGTGCCCTGCGTTCACCCGGTTCCATGACACATCTCAGCATCAACGGGCCCTCGCACACGACGCTTGTCGCCAAACGCCAAGTAGTGACGCTTCTTTACCGGAATGCGTAACGAGTCAACGACTGCACCGACGTCAGCCATCAACGACTCGATGCGCCTTACGGTGCGGCCGGCCGTGCGAGGACGCCTCCGAGGGCCATCATCAACCCCCCGCCAGTGCCGCCCGCACCGGCCCCCGTGCTCGTACGCGCCCTGGTCGAGGGTGTCCAGATAGTGCCCGAGCAGCGAGGTGACCGAGTCGGCGATATAGGCGGCCCCTCCGACGTGGTCCCGGCCGGTGCCGATGAGCTGGCCGGGGCGGCCGTCGCGGGCGGGGACGGGCGGAGACGAAGTTGCCGTCGTAGCGGGTCAGGAAGGGCAGCCAGCCGCGATGCTGCCCGCAGCGGCGCACGGTGTCCGGGGCACGGCGTCGAGAACGATCGCGTTCCACCCCATGTCCCAGCCGAACCATGGGCGTTCTCCCTCCCACACGCCCTCCATGAACTCGGCGACGAGCCCCTCGATCGGCAGCCGGGCGCCGTGCTGGAACACACCGGCGTCCCCGCCCCTGTCGGCGACCTGCCTGTACAGCGCACGCAGGTCGGCGGGCAGCGGCCGCCCGATGCGGCGTTCGGCTTCGAGGAGCGCGGACTCCGTCACGGGCGCTGTCAGTTGGTCGGGGCGCCCGAGGAGAGTGGCCCGCCGTGCGAGCAGTTCCCGCATCCGGGCCAGGGCGAGATCGAGATCACCGGCGGGCCCGGCAGCCCCCGCCTCGTGCCGCTCCCCTTCTGTCGAGGTGCGAGCGGCGACCCTTTCCGGGGAGGGGCGTTGTGCCGGGTCCTTCTGCAGGCATTCCCGTACGAGTCCGAGGAGGGCCTGCGGCACCCCGTCCAGGTCCGGCTCTTCCTCGGCGACCCGGAACAACTGGGCATGCAGCCCGTTGCCGGCCGAGCCGAAGGGCTGGCGCCCTGTGGCGGCGTAGGCGAGGACCGAGCCCAGGCAGAACACGTCGGAGGCGGCGGTGACGTGCCAGCCCCGCACCTGCTCCGGCGACATGAAGCCGGACGACCCGATCACCATGCCCGTGCGGGTCTGCAGACTGTCCCGGCTGATACTGTCCAGCGCCTGGGCGATGCCGAAGTCGATGAGACGTGGCCCGTCCACAGTGGCCAGGACGTTGGACGGTTTGAGGTCACGGTGGCCCGCCCCGTGGACGGCCTGCAGCCGAGCGCAAGCCGGTTGGCCAGGACCTGGACCGAATGCTCGGGCAACGGCCCGTACTGCTCGGCCACGACGGCATGCAGATCAGGCCCGGGAACGTATTGCGTCGCGACCCAGGGCGTCTCCGCGTCCGTGTCCGCGTCGAGCACGGCCGCGGTCCAGGCCCCACCTACCCGCCGCGCCGCGGTCACCTCGCGTGCGAACCGCGAGCGTAATTCGGCGTGTTGGGCGAACTCGGCCTGCACGACCTTGACCGCCACCGTACGGCCACCTTCGGAGCGGGCGAGGTAGACCCGGCCCATACCGCCGGCACCCAGGCGGACGATGAGGCGGTAGGGACCTATGTGGGGCGGGTCTTCGGCGATGGACTCCTCCACGAGAAAGGAGAGTAACTCAACCATGCCATACAGATGGGGTGTTGGGCGGTGGAGCGGGGGCTATGGCGAGTTCGGGCTGTCGGGACGTAAAACCAGCGCGAGCGCCGCAAGGGGCCATCCCGCGTCACGCGCGGCTACCTCGACGCCCGGCCCCGCATGCCAGCGAGTCATCCGTCCGGCTCAGAGCGTGGATACGTTCTCGGACACCTGTCCTCCGTCCCCGGCAGCGAGGAGGAGGGAGTCTCAAGAGGTTGGCAACACTCGCCGATCGGCAGGCCGATCCCCACAGTCAGCCCCGGTTGGAGCTGGCTGTTGAGTATACCTCAGTCCTGGAGCCGTTGCTCTCGTCGCCGAGCACACTGCAGCCGGCCCCCACACGCTTGACTAGCGGCCCCTACCGCCGACAATATGACGGTCTTATAATTCCCAGGCGAACGTGGCACCGACCACCGGCACACGGCTCCGCAAGACCTACTGCTGAGGGAACAATCGTCAAGGGTGGTGGCCTGGGGCGCCCCCGTCTACCGCTGTTCCCACTCGGTCCGGGTGAGTTCGTACTCGACCTCGCCGTGCTCGGAGCCCTCGATCGCCTCCGGCCAGTCCCCGGTGAAGTGCCTGAGGAAGGACAGGCCCGACTTCTCCATGACCCGGCGGGACCGTGTGTTGACGGCCATCGTGTTCGCTGTGACCCGCTCGACCTCCAGATCCGTGAACCCCTTGTGGATCAGAGCTCGGGCGCCTTCGGTGGCGTAGCCGAGTCCCCATGCCGCCTGGTTCAACCGGTAGCCGAGTTCGACCACGGCCGGGCTGTGATCCTCCAGCGGCCGAAACTCGAACCAGCCCAGGAAGGCGCCGGTGTTCTTCTCCTGCGCGGCCCAGTAACCGCGGCTTCCCCAACACGGGTAGTCGTGCAGGAGCCGCGGCAGAATCCGCGTCTCGATCTCCTCACGGGTGGTGGGGCGACCTCCGTTGAGGAAGCGCATGACCTCGGAGTCATTGTCCAGGGCGAGCAAGTCATCGGTGTCGGCCGTCGTGAACGCACGCAGCACAAGACGCTCGGTCTCCAGAAGATTGAGCATGGTGCGATCTTCACTACTGACCGGCCGGGTCTGCCACCGATTTTCCAGCCGACGACAGTCGCTGGGCCCCCGGACGCCACCCCGCGGTTGACTGCGTGGTTCGCTTCGATGATGACGAGAGGCGTAGCCGGAACGGCCGTCACCATGGAGGCCCTCGCCGAGCACGCCGTGCCCGAGCTCGCCGAGGGCGAGGCGGCCGTCGAGGGCCCGTGCCGCCCCGGTGAGATCAGACGCACAGTTCCCGTTCGGCCCGGCGCGGGTCGTTGTCGAAGCGTACGGAACCGCGGGCCCAGGCGCCGGTGAGGTTGTGCCAGAAGCGTGCGGCCGTGAGTGGCGCCCGGGTTGACGCCACAAGGTCGGCCATCGCGGGGCAGGTGAGTGCATGCCTGGCTGCTGTCACCTTCTGCGCGCCGATTGCGGGAGGTACCGCGGTGCCTGGTGGTGTCAAGTCTGCGACGGCCCAGGCCGGGTCGAGTGCCTTTTCGTGTCCTGCCTTGCCGAACCAGTAGGGGCGGATGTGGCCGCCGAAGGGATGGCCGATCCCCATGATGTCGACGAGACGGCCGTCCAGCGGGGCGACCACACCCGCATGACCCAGACTCACCGCGCTCAGCGCGACACTGCCCGGCAGGTCCTTGCGCAGCGGCAGCGTGGCGTACTTCTTTCCGTACACGTACTCGAGGACCAAGGAGCGCTGCCCGGATGCCTGGGCGGCGCGCAGATGTCGGGTGAGCACCCGGATGCGTCCGGCATGCGCGGCCTGGTCCACGGGATGTGCCTGGCCGGTGTGGTGCATGTAGCTGAGGCGCTGGTTGTAGACGATGTAGTCGGTGTTTGCACCTCGGACGGGGGCCTGCAGCGTGGCGGCACACGGCACTCCCCAGCACAGCAGGGCGAGCGTCGCCACTGTGGTGGTGCGCCGGGCCGGCAGGACGAAGACGGGCAGCAGCATCAGGAACAGGCCGGGCAGCAGCATCCTGGCGTGCATGAAGTCGCCGCCGACGCGCACCACATACGTCCAGGAGGCCAGCCCCGCGACCACCGGAGCCGCCACCACGACGACCATGCCCTGGTCGACCGGCCGGCCGGGGCGCCACAGCGTGACGGCAGTGACGATGACGAGGAAGAGGGGGACCCAGAGCCAGTACGGGCCGACGAAGTCGAGCAGATACGCCCAGCCGCGCTCCCACATCGGCTGCCCGGCTTCCTTCGCCACGGCGGGCATCGGCACCAGCAGACCGTAGTAGCCGGCCCGGAACACCTCGAAGGCCACCGGCAGAGCCAGTCCTGCCGCGGCGCCGCTCGCGACGGCACGCGCACCTGGCCTGATCACCCACCACAGCGCGGCGCCCAGAACGGCCGAGACGAGCGCCATGTCCGGTCGGACAAGCGGCCCGAGCCCGATCACCACACACGCCGTCAGATGGCGACGTGCTGACTGCATGCGGGCGCAGGTGACCAGCAACCACCAGGAGGCGGCGATCCAGGCGAACACGAGCGAGGTCTCCAAGCCCGAGGTCCCGTAGTCCCAGAACGCCTCCACGCACAGCGGGACCATCGCCCCGAAGGGCAACAGCCAGCCTCCGCCCGGGTGCAGCCTGGCGGCGCCACGCAGCGCGAACACCATGGCCGCCGCCGTGCAGGGCAACCCCAGGTACACGGCCACAGTGAGCGGATCGGCCCCGCTGAGCAGGGTCAGCCCTGCTACCAGCCACTGCCACAGGGTTCCCGTCGAGGTCTCCACCCGCTCGCCCGCGGTGAGTACCGGGCCGTTGCCCGCCAGGATCTGGCGCACGGCACGGGTGTAGATCAACGAGTCGTCTCCGGACCAGCGGTGCAGCCAGGCCAGGACGACCATGGCGGCAGCGACTGCGCAAGCCAGCGCCCCGTTCGCCCACGCGACAGACCCCGAAGGCACGGCCCACCGACCGCACCGGGCGGGCAAAGCTGCAGGGCGCCGAATCTCAGGAACAGCCGGACGCGCTGGGGCCTCCACGGGCCGTTTCAAGATGTTCATCGCGAATCCAACCCTTGATCTCCCACCGAGTCACCCGTGCTCAGCCATCCAAGGGAGCGAGCGCTGACCCGTGCGCAGGACACGGAGCCATCTGCCGGTGCCCCGGTAACCGTCGGACCAAAGACGCGTGCTACTTCAGCGCACGGTGACCTTCACAATGGGCGAGATCGCCGTACCGCCCACCATGCGCAGCTGGTTCACGCCCCTGAGCCCGAGCTTGACCCGCAGGTTGTAAGCGCCGGTACGGGTGGTGTTCATCGACACCGGCAAGTACTTCCACACGTTGCCCTGCTTCTGCTGCAACGTGACCCGCGTGCCGACCCTCATGTGCGCGGACTGCCCGTAGATCCGAAACTCCTGCCACAGCTTGACACTGCTGGCCGTGGCCCTGGCCGTCAACGTCGCCTTCGGAGTCGGCGGCGCTTGCACGTTGACTTTCACGATAGGCGAGATCGCCGAACCGCCCACCATACGCAGCTGGTTCACGCCCCTGAGCCCGAGCTTGACCCGCAGGTTGTAAGCGCCAGTACGGGTGGTGTTCATCGACACCGGCAAGTACTTCCACACGTTGCCCTGCTTCTGCTGCAACGTGACCCGCGTGCCGACCCTCATGTGCGCGGACTGCCCGTAGATCCGAAACTCCTGCCACAGCTTGACACTGCTGGCCGTGGCCCTGGCCGTCAACGTCGGCCTCACAGCGGCAGACGCGGCATCCTGACTCTGCTGCGGCGCCGCCACGGCCACACCCACAGCCGGCCCCACGGCCACGGAAACGGCCGTCACACCAGCCAGCAACACAGCCTTGCAACCCATCTGCACACTCCCTGCGTCAATTCCCCGTGCCCTGCGAGGGCCGCCACCGTACGCACGCGCCCACGCGTCAACTCCGGTGACACACGAGGAAAACATGCGGCCACCATCCAAATGGCTCCACAGCTCTGAGGCCGAGATGAGCGAAGGAACCGATCTCGGATAGCTGCCGGCGTGGGCCAGGGAATGTCCGCCGGGTCGCGGGACTCGCCTGCCCGCAGCGGTGAGCGGTGCGAGCCTCGCCTGGACGTCGACGCGGTGCCGGTCCTGCCCGCCACAGGCAGCCACGGGGACGTCCATCTGTGGGCCCGCACGCCAGGGTTCAAGGGGGGGTACCGAGGTGAGGCTGCACCGGATGACGGTCGCCCGCCCGGGTACGGGAACAGCGACGGGCGTGATCGGGGCGGGATTCGGGCGCTCCCCGCACCGCGTTCCCGGGAGCGAGGTGCCGGTGCCCGTCGTGGCGGCACAGGTCAGAGGGTGTGGAAGTCCTTGGCGTCCGGGAAGGTCACGTGGGTGCAGCCGCGTCGGGTGGTGATGTCGTCGACGTAGGCGCGGAACAGGGAGTCGAGTGCCCGGGGGCCGAGGATGTCGTCGTAGAGGTGGTCGACGGTGAGGGTGTGCAGGGCCGGTTTCCCGTCGCAGGTCGAAGACGCCCACCAGGTGCCGTTCCTGCCGCCGGCCGTCCCGGGCCTGAGCCGCACGTCCTCGCCGGCACCGACCTCCTCATTAGCCACCGACTGTGCCTCGGCACCGACGTAGGACACGGTGCGCAGCCACCAGGGTGAGGAGGTGAGTGCGGACTCGGCGTAGTCGCGCTGGTCGAAGTCGAGGCCGTCGGAAATGTCCCGGACCTGGTGGGGTCCGACCGCCAGCAGGCAGCCTTCGACGGGGGCCACATCACGGACCGGCACCGCCAAGGCACGGTCGGGCAGCCGGCCCTGGCCTTGCTCCTTGACCAGCCGGCCGGCCCACCGGCAGGAGCCGGTGGCCGAGGCGACCGGACGAAGCTTCACGGGAAGCTCAGCCAACTGCGCAGGCAGGGCCGGCAATTGGGCCTTGCAGTCGATCCGCCGGGTCAGCTTCTGTGTAGCCGCCCGGGCGATACGGGCCAATCGCTCCCGGTCCCCTGCGGATACGTTCTGATAGCGCGCCACGGCGGTGACGTTCAGCAGTTTCGGCGCGGCGGCGCCGCTGCCTGGCCCGCACTCGGCCCGGATGGTGGTGCTGGTGTTCGTGTACGAGCCCAGCGTTCCGTCGCCCAGCGGCCACGGTTCAGGCATGCGGTCGGCTATCGCGGTGACGTCACGCTTGTACTCATGGCCGTCCGTCGTCGTGAGGAACGGGGAGCCCTGGCGTCCGGTCATGTTCACCGGCTGATCGCCGTCGCTGCTCTCGACGATCAGCCGCAACAAGTCGCTCGTCCGGTGTGCTCCGGTCACCTTGTAGAGGGTGCAGGCGCTCGGGAGATGCCGTGCATCGAGCCGGTATTCGTCATAGCCGTCGGACTGCGCGCGGACCATACCGCCCTGCAGGTTCATCACCTGCGCCCCGGAAATCAGGTGGTCGCAGGCCGCAGCGATGTCGCGCTCGCTGGCAGCCCGGTCACGGACGTCGTCGATCGTCAGCCAGCCCGCGTACAGGCTCAGCCCCAGCCCGCCCACGGCCACCGTCTGCCACAGCCTGCGCCAGCGCGCACCCACCACGACTCCCCCTCGTCCGGTCACGGCGGCCGCCGTGCCGACCACCGAGCGTAGAGGGGCTTTACGGATGCGACACGTGGGGTGGATAACTCGCACTGTTCGCATGCCATCCCCCGCGGTCTCGTACGCAGCGCGGCATCGGCACGCCCGCGTTAACCGGCTTCACGGATGAGCAGTGGCCCCGTTCAGGAACGGGTCAGCCGTCATCACGGGGGGGGGCTACCCGAGCCAGACGATGTTCAGGACCGTCATGCTCTGCAGAGGCCGGTTGATCCAATAGGTGAGGGAGAGCTGGCCGACAGCCGCGTAGCGCACGTCCTCTCCCTCCTCGTCATCGGTGTCGAACCGCCGAAAGCCCCAGGGATCGGCCGCGGCCGCGGCGAGGATGTCCCACACGATGTCTTCAGCGTGTTCGGGCAGTGCATCGAGGACCTTCGCGGCCGGGGCGGACACGCGGACCGCGTACGGCGACAGACTCACCTGCGCCGCCGGCGGAGCTCCGTGAGATCGATAGCGTCGCTGTCGTCGTAACCGGAAGCGATGAACGCGTCGACGGCCGGAGCGTGCGCAATGCGGCCCTGCCAGTCCTGAACGACCTCGTACAAGGAGGTGAGAGAGAAGGTGCGCAGCGATTCCTCGAGGGCAGCCGCGTACTCGCGTTCAAATGCCGGCACCCAGGAGTCGGCGCGCTTGTCGGCGCGCAGCTGGGCAAGAAGCTCGGCCGGCGCCCCGGGCGCAGGTGCGTGGACGGTGGCGGGTGCGTGGTCGGGCTGCGCGCTCATCGTGTCCTCCAGGGCGGGGCTTACCGCCACGGTACGCGCGCAACTCGCCGACGGGGACGGGCATGGCGCAACGGTCCCTTTTGAAGGGACGCGGATTGTGTGTCGTCCGATGAGGGGTCGTCATGCCCGACACGAAAAGCGCCCGGCCCTCGGATTCTCCAGGACGGCCCCCCACGCGCCTGTTCGCCACCGCGGCCGCCACCGTCGTCGTCGTACCGCTCGCACCCCTGCTGTCGCCGCCGCGTCGGACGGGCCTGAACGGCTCGGCAGGTCGGGCGACATCCTGACCATGACCGTTCGATCCCCACACCGAACTGCGCTGAGTGCGGGACCGAGTCCCACCCGCTCCCGCACTCAGGTACTCAGGCCGTCACGCCTGCGCGACGGCCTCCAGCGGGCCCAGTGCGGCCGCCCGGCGGGCCGGCAGCGCAGCCGCGAGCGCGCCGATGACAAGGGACGCGAGACAGACGAGAGCCAGCGTGCCCCAGGGCAGGATCAGCCGGTACTGCTCCATCGCGCCGTTGGCCAACGCGCCGACCGCCCAGGCCCCGAACAGGCCACCCGTCAGCCCGAGAAGCGTGCCGAACGCGGCGACGGTCACCGCCTCCAGCCGGATCATCCGCCGGATTCCGGCGCGGTCCATGCCGAGGGCGCGCAGGACACCGATCTCGCGGGTGCGGTCCGCGACCGACATGGCCATGGTGTTCACGATGCCGAGTCCGGAGATCACGACGCCGATCGCCAGCAGCCCGTACATCAGAGTCAGCAGCTCGCCCAGGGCGCCGGCCCCTTCGTGGACGAGTTCCTTGCGGTCCTGCACCTTCAGCAGCGGGCTGTTGCCCACCGCGGCGCGCAGCCGCTGCTCGGTGGTGTGCGAGGTCGCACCGCCGTCGGTACGGACCAGGATCCGCTGCACGGAGCCGGGGTTGAAGCTGTTCTTCTGCACCTCGCTGCGGGCGCCCAGCGCGTCCTTGGCAGTGGGGTTGTCCTTGTAGACACCCACGACCGTGTACGGCTGGGTGTCCTGGTTGCGGCCCATGCTCGCGACGACCTTGCCGCCCGCGCTCACGCCCTGTTGCTCCGCGAGGGTGCGCGAGAGGGCGATCCGGCCGGGGCCGAGGTCGTTGAGGGAGCCGCTGACGAAGTCGAGCTTCATGGCGGCGTCCACGGCGGCGGGGTCGACGCCGGAGATTTCCCGGACACCGCCACCGACGAACAAAGTGGAGTCACTGACGGCGGCCGCGGTCCTGATCCCGGACACATCGGCGACACGCTGCACGGCGGCCGGGTCGACCCCGCTCATGTTGGTCCGGGTACTGAGCACGTAGTCGGCGCCGAGACCGTCCGCGGTCTGGCGGTCGAGAGCGTGACCGGTCGAATTGCCGATGACGGCGAGCCCGGCCACCAGCGCGGTGCTGATCATGAGGGTCGCGGCTGTGGCCGCGGTACGCCGAGGACCAGCAGCACGAGCCCCACCACGCCGCGCCGACGGGAGGCGACGGCGGACGCCGGCTGTTGCGCGGAGCGCATCGCCTCGACGGGCGCGATCCTCGCCGCCCTGCGCGACGGCAGCCATGCGGCGAGCACCGTGACTCCCACACCCACGCCGAGCGCCGCCACGACCGGCCGTGCGCCGATCACCAGAGGACCCTTGGGCAGTGCGTCCCCGGTGGTGCCCAGGATGTCCGGCAGTACGGAGGCGATGCCGAGTCCCAGCAGGAAGCCGGCCGCCGAGGCGACGAGCCCGATGAGCAGCGCCTCCAGGAGGACGGAGCGGACCACCTGCCGGCGATCGGCGCCGATCGCGCGCAGCAGAGCGATCTCGCGGGTGCGCCGGGTGACGAGCATGGTGAAGGTGTTCACGACGAGGAAAGAGCCGATGAACAGGGCGACCCCGGCGAAGATCATCGGCATCTTCTCGTAGCCGCTGTTACTGGCGTCGACGTTGATGGCCTGCTGGTCGGCCTGGGCGGTTCCGGTGGTCGCCTCGGCCCTATCGGCCGGGAGCAGGCCGGTGACACGCTCGGAGAGCTCGTACTGATCGGTGCCGGGCGCGGCGGACAGGTCGATGCCGGTGTAGTGGCCGGGGGACGCGTACAGCCGCTGGGCGGTTGCCTTGTCGAACAGCGTGAGCGTACCTCCGGCATTCACTCTGCTGTCCTTGGTGGAGACGATGCCCACGAGCCGCTCGGTCATGACCGGGCCGTCGGTGGCCACCGTGACCGTGTCGCCGACACGGAGTCCGCCGGCGTCCGCGGTGCCGCTGTCCACGGCGATCTCCCGGCTGTTGTGCGGTGCACGGCCTTCGGTCAGCGGGTGGCGGCTGTCCTTGCCGTCGTGGCCCGGTACGTAGGCGCCGCCCAGGTTCGCCCACGTTCTGTCGGCTCGAAGCGGCGTTCCGTCGGACGCGTTCAGGACGGCAGCGCCGTCGGCCGACGGATGTACGGAGGCGACGCCCGCTACCCCGGCCAGTTTCCTGACGAGAGCGTCGTCGAGGGCGGGCGGGGCCGAGCCTGCGGCGGTCCCCGCAGGCGGGTCCTTCGGGGTCACGCTGACCGCGACGTCCGAGAAGTTCTGTGAGGCGGCGGCGCGGTAGGCCGCGGCGGACGAGTCGGCGAAGACGAGGGTGCCGCTGATGAAGGAGACACCCAGGCAGACCGCGAGGACGGTCATGACCAGACGGGCCTTGTGCGCGAGGACGTTGCGCAGGGCGGTACGGAACATGGGGAGGCGATTCCTGGGAGGCGGGCTCGACGGGCGCGAGCGGACGGCTGGTGCGGTACGGGAGGGGCAGCGCAGGGGCGGGGTGTCAGCTGGTGCGCGGACGGGCGTCGAAGCCCTTCATCAGGTCCAGGACCCGCTCCGGGGTCGGCCGTGCCATCTCGTCGACCAGGCGCCCGTCGGCGAGGAAGACCGCGCGGTCGGCATAGCCCGCGGCGACCGGATCGTGGGTGACCATGACGACGCTCTGACCGAGTTCGCGCGCCGAGTCCCGCAGGAAGCCGAGGACTTCGGCCCCGGCCCGGGAGTCGAGGTTGCCGGTCGGCTCGTCGGCGAAGACGATCGCCGGCCGGGAGGCCAGCGCGCGGGCCACCGCGACCCGCTGCTGCTGCCCGCCGGACAGCTGGGCGGGGCGGTGGCCGAGGCGGTCGCCAAGGCCGACCATGGCGACGACCCGGTCCAGCCACTGCTGGTCGGGACGGCGGCCCGCGAGGGTCATCGGCAGGGTGATGTTCTCCAGGGCGCTGAGGGTCGGCAGCAGGTTGAACGCCTGGAACACGAAGCCGATCCGGTCGCGGCGCAGCTGGGTGAGCTGCCGGTCGTTGAGCGTGCTCAGCTCGGTCGTGCCGATGCGTACGGACCCGGAGTCGAACGAGTCCAGCCCGGCGGCGCAGTGCATCAGGGTCGACTTGCCGGAGCCGGAGGGCCCCATGATCGCGGTGAACTCGCCCTCGCGGAACGTGATGCCGACGCCGTCCAGGGCGACGACGCGGGTGTCTCCGCTGCCGTACGCCTTCGACAGGTCACTGGTGGCGGCCGCGATGCCCCCGGCCGTCGGGTACAGCGTGTGCGGGGCAAGGGGCTCGGCGGTCACAAGGACTCCTCTTCGCGTGCGGAAACGTGCACTCGAAGGGTGTCGGGGAGACGTATCGGGGCCCCGGCCGCCGTGTATCGGCGTTTGCGCCGGTGCGTATCAGTTGTGCGGCGCAGGCGCGGACGGCGGACCAGGCAGCCGCAGGGTGGCGACGGCGCCGCCGCCGGGGGCGTTGTCCAGGCTTAGTTCGGCGCCGAGGAGCCGGGCCTGGCCGAAGGCGATGGTCAGGCCCAGACCGTGGCCCGAGCCGCGCTCCTTCGCGCCCGTGTGGAAGCGGCGGGGGCCGTGGAGCATCAGCTCCCGGGGGAAGCCGGGGCCGTGGTCGCGCACGACGACCGTACGGCCCTCGACAGTGACCTGCACCGGGCCGCTCCCGTGCCGGTGGGCGTTGACGACGAGGTTCGCGACGATCCGTTCGAGGCGGCGCGGGTCGGTCTCCACGGTCCCGTCCGCCGCACCGCCCGGCGCCTCGGCGACGGTGACCTCGGTGTCGAAACCGGTGCGGACGACGGCCTCGGAGACGACCGCGCCGAGCGGCACGCGGGCGCTGACCGGTTGTTCGGCGCCCGCGTCGAGTCGGGAGATCTCCAGGAGGTCCTCGACCAGACCGCGCAGGTCGCGCACGCGCGCCCGGAGCAGGTCCTCCGTCTCACCTGCGGGCAGCAGGTCGGCGGCGGCCAGCAGACCACCGACGGGGGTGCGCAGCTCGTGGGCCACGTCCGCGGTGAACTGGCGCTCGGTGCGCAGCCGTTGACCGAGACTGTCGGCCATCAGGTCGACGGTGGCGGCGATCTCGGCCACTTCGTCGCGGCCCTTGGTGGGCCCGGTCCGGGCGTCCAGGTCCCCTGCGGAGATCCGTCCCGCGGTCTCGGAGACCCGGTCCAGCCGCCGTCCGAGCAGTCCGGCTCCGTAGACCGTCAGGGGCGTGGCCGCCGCGAGCGCGATCAGCGAAGCCACCGCCATGGTCACGTCGAGCTGGTCCAGATCGTGGAGTCGCGTGCTCATGTTGACCTGGTAGGCCAGCACCGGGCTGCCGGGGCCGCCGACCCGCTGGGCGGCCCAGACGCTCGGCCCCACGTTCGCGTCGACGCGCCCGTCATAGGCCGAGTGCCGGTCCCCGTCGGGCAACTGCCTCAGCCGGTCGGGCAGTTCGGACGGATCGAGTTCCGCGCCGTCGGTGAGAGTGCCGGTGCGCCGGTAGACGTCCATGGCCGCGTACAGGGTGTTCCGGGCGTCCGCCTCCGCCCGCTGCCGGATGTCCTGCGCCGTCCAGAAGTGCACCAGAACGCCGACCGCGGCCACGACCAGGCACGCGGTGCTCGCGGCCAGCGCGGCGATCTTCCAGCGCAGGGGCACCCGCCCCTTGCGCGGCCGGCGGATCCGACGCATCGCCGTCATCGCCTGAGCTTGTAGCCGAAGCCGCGGACCGTCTCGATCCGGTCCCGTCCCACCTTGCCGCGCAGCCGCTGCACGCACAGGTCCACGACCCGGCTGTCACCGTCCCAGCCGTAGTCCCAGACGTTGCGCAGGAGGGTGTGCCGCTCCAGCACGATGCCGGGGTGAGCGGCGAATTCCAGCAGCAGTTTGAGTTCCGTCGGGGTCAACGCCACCGGGTTGCCGGCCACGGACACCTCCAGACCGCCGGTGTCGACGGTCAGGTCGCCGAAGACCAGCAGTTCCTCCCCGGGCGGCTGCTCTTCGGCTGCGGCCTGCCCGGCCGCGGGGGCGGGCGCGTAGGTCGCCCGGCGCAGCAGCGAACGGATGCGTGCCACGAGGACGTACGTGTCCACGGGCTTGACCACGTAGTCGTCAGCGCCGGCCTCCAGACCGGCGACGACGTCGAGTCCGTCGCCGCGGGCCGACATCATCAGCACGGGCACCAGGCTGGTCTCGCGGACCCTGCGGCACAGGCCGATCCCGTCCAGGCCGGGCAGCATGACGTCCAGGATCAGCAGATCGAAGCTCTCCTCGCGGAAGAGCTCGAGCCCCGCGAGACCGTCGGCGGCGGTCCGTACCCGGTAGCCGTAGCGCTCCAGGGCCACGGCGAAGGACCGGCGCATCAGCTCGTCGTCCTCCACCAGCAGTACCTGAACGGGCTGCGGGGCCGGCGGGGAGGACGAGGACACGGGCGGCTCACTCCTGTTCGTACGGTGGTGACGCCCGGACGGCGACCTGAAAGGAACGATATGGCACGGCTTGGCCGCCGCGGAGTTCGTGCCGCTCCCTCGCCCGTGTCCGATGGCGGGTCGAGCGCGGGCTGATACGCGGCGGATACAAACCCCCACCGCGGGGCGCGCGGGTCGCGTCCCAGCCCGCCGAGAGCCGCTCCACCAAGGGATCCGACGATGCCCGCCTCGCAGAGCGGGAGCGACTGCCACCCGGTGGCGTACGTGCTGACCGGCGGCGGTCCTGTCAGGACGTGCTGGAAGGCGACGCGGACTGCGGAGGGGCTGCGGTAGGCGGGCGGGCAATGGAGCGCCGGGTCATGTCGCCGGGGGTGAGGTGCTGCCCAACGAGAACCGCGGGCGGACGTCGCCGCGGCACCCCTGTGGGTGGATGGGCCGATCAACTCCGGACGGCGCCGGCTGCCAGCCGCTGGGTCCCGGGCGGCGGCTGTGGCTCCAGTGAGGTTCCCCGGCGTGAGTGCGCCGCCGGGTGAAGCGCCGCTCAGCCGGCCGAGACCGCAGGTCCGCGGCCTCAGTTCCTGTGGCCGTCGGTACGGGCCCGCCCTAGCATTTACGCAGGTCCGGGCCGGGCCTTGGCAGTGTCTTGACGAAATAGCGGGACGTCGGTGGACATGGAAAGAGGCTCCCGGGTTATGAGCGCGGAGTGATACGTATCGGATTGGTCGTCCTCGCCCTCATCGCCGCGGTCGCCTCGTGCGTCGCCGCGCTGTGGATCTCGCCGTGGTGGTGGCTGGCCGCTGCCCCGCTCGTTGCGATCGGTCTGCTCGGCGCGTGGGACCTGCTGCAGCGCCGCCACTCAGTGCTGCGCAACTACCCCGTCCTCGGGCACGCCCGGTTCCTGCTGGAGAAGATCCGTCCGGAACTCCAGCAGTACTTCATCGAGCGGAACTTCGACGGCCGCCCCTTCGACCGGGACGTGCGCAGCATCGTCTACGAGCGGGCCAAGGGCACCGACGCGGAGGAGCCGTACGGCACCGAGCAGGACGTCTACCAGCCGGGGTACGAGTTCCTGATCCCCTCGATGGCGCCCCGCCCGGTGCCCGAGACGCCGCCGCGGGTGCGGATCGGCGGGCCCGACTGCAGCCGTCCGTACGACATGGCTCTGCTGAACGTCTCGGCCATGAGCTTCGGCTCCCTGTCGACCAACGCGATCCTCGCCCTCAACGGCGGTGCCGCAGCCGGGGGTTTCGCCCATGACACCGGTGAGGGCGGCCTGTCCGAGTACCACCTGCGGCCCGGCGGCGATCTGGTGTGGGAGATCGGCACCGGCTACTTCGGCTGCCGGACCGAGGACGGCGATTTCGACCCCGCCCAGTTCAAGGACAAGGCCTCCCACGAGCAGGTGAAGTGCGTGTCGCTCAAGCTCTCGCAGGGAGCGAAGCCCGGCATCGGCGGTGTGCTGCCCGGCGCGAAGGTCAACGCCGAGATCGCACAGGTACGGGGCGTGCCCCAGGGCCAGACGGTGATCTCGCCGCCGTATCACCGGGTCTTCTCGACCCCGCGCGAACTCATTCGCTTCATCGCCCGGATGCGAGAGCTGTCCGGCGGCAAGCCGACCGGCTTCAAACTCTGCCTGGGCTCGCGCCGGCAGTTCCTCGCCGTGTGCAAGGCGATGCTGGAGGAGGGCACGGCGCCGGACTTCATCATCGTGGACGGCGCCGAGGGCGGCACCGGCGCGGCGCCCCTGGAGTTCGCCGACCATGTCGGGACCCCCCTCACCGAAGGGCTGCTCACCGTGCACAACGCCCTCGTCGGTGCGGGTCTGCGCGACCGCGTCAAGGTCGGGGCGAGCGGCAAGATCGCCACCGGGAGCGATCTGGTCAAACGCCTGCTCCAGGGCGCCGACTACGGCAACGCCGCCCGGGCGATGATGTTCGCCGTCGGGTGCATCCAGGCGCAGCGCTGCCACACGAACACCTGCCCCACCGGCGTCACCACCCAAGACCCTCGCCGGGCCCGCGCCCTCGACGTCGGTGACAAGACGCTGCGCGTCGAACGGCTGCAGAAGGCAACCATCTCCAGCGCGATGCAGATCATGGCCTCCATGGGCGTCACCGATCCCACCCAGCTGCGGCCGCACATGCTCCACCGGCGCATCGACCCGAACACCGAACGCTCCTTCGCGGAGCTCTACGAATGGCTGGAACCAGGAGAGCTGGTCGACCGGCCTCCCCTGTCCTGGGCGGCCGACTGGCACGCGGCAGACCCTGACAACTTCACGGTCTGATCCCCCTCGTCCGCTCCCCCCGTCTCACCACCTCATCACCCATCACTCACACACCGTCCCGTCTGCTCTTCCCTATCTGTATCTGTTCTTCACCGTCCGACCTGGAGGATCTTGTGGCACGAACCGTGGCCCGCGTCATCGTGGACGCGCTGAGCGAGCTTGGCGTGCGCCAGGTCTTCGGCGTCGTCGGCGACGCCCTGAACCCCCTGACCGACGCAATTCGCACCACCGACGACGTCGAGTGGGTGGGGTGCCGGCACGAGGAGGCGGCGGCGTTCGCCGCGAGCGCCCAGTCACAGCTCACCGGCGTCCTCGGCGTGTGCATGGGCACCGTCGGCCCGGGCTCCGTCCACCTGCTCAACGGCCTCTACGACGCGGCCAAGAGCCGCACCCCGGTCCTCGCGATCGCCGGACAGGTGCCGCTCGCGGAACTCGGCAGCGACTATTTCCAGGAGGTCGACAACGACGCCCTCTTCAGCGACGTCGCGGTCTACCGGGCCACGGTCACCTCTCCCGACCAGCTGCCGCAGATGCTGGAGACGGCCGTACGCAACGCCGTCGGCCGCAAGGGAGTCGCCGTACTCAGCGTTCCCGGTGACCTCGGCGGCCAGCAGCTCACGACGGACCGGCCGGCCCGGTTCCCGCTCAGTACACCGGTGAGCCGACCGGAAGAGTCCGCCGTGCGCCACGCCGCGGAACTGCTCGACCAGGCCGAGCGCGTGACGCTGCTCGTGGGCCGGGGCGCCCGCGCGGCCCGCGAGGACGTGCTTGCCCTCGCCGACCGCCTGGCCGCTCCGATGGTGCTCACCCTGAAGGCCAAGGAAGGCTTCGAGGGCAAGACCAACCCCTTCCAGATCGGTCAGACCGGCCTGATCGGCAACCCCGCGGCGGCCTCGGCCCTTCAGGAGGCGGACACGCTGCTGCTCCTCGGCACCGACTTCCCGTACCGGGACTGGTATCCGAGCGGCAAGACAGTCATCCAGGTGGACACAGAAGGCGCCCACATCGGCCGCCGTGTCCCGGTGGAGGTCGGCCTCGTGGGCGACACGGGCGCCACCGTACGGGACCTGCTCCGGCACCTGGACGTCGCGCCTCCTGGCGCTGACGGTGCGCGCGACCGCTCGCACCTGGAGCACGCGCGCAAGAAGTTCACGCAATGGCAGGAGGGGCAGGCCCGGCTGGCCGACCCGGCGCACGACAAGGGCCTGATCGGCCGGATCCGCTCCAAGCTGGACAACCGCTCGCACGAGATCCGCCCCGAGGCCCTGGCCGCCGCGGTGGACCGCATCGCCGATGAGAACGCCGTGTTCACCTCCGACACGGGGATGGCCACGGTGTGGCTGTCACGGTTCGTCGAGATGCGGGGCGGCCGGCAGCTGCTCGGCTCGTACAACCTCGGTTCGATGGCGAACGCGATGCCGCAGGCGCTCGGCGCCCAGAGTCTGGACCGGGATCGCCAGGTCGTGGCGTTCTGCGGGGACGGCGGCCTGAGCATGCTCCTCGGCGACCTCATGACGCTGAAGACCAACCGGCTCCCCGTCAAGCTCGTCGTCTTCGACAACCGCCGCCTCGGCATGGTGAAGCTGGAACAGGAGCAGGGCGGCCTCCCGGAGTTCGGCACGGTACTGGACAACCCCGACTTCGCCGCCGTCGCCACAGCTCTGGGCCTCACCGGCATCCGCGTGACGGACCCGGACGACCTGGAGGACTCCGTACGCCGCGCCTTCGACACACCCGGCCCGGTCCTGCTCGACGTCCTCACCAACCCGGACGAGATCTCCGTCCCCGCGAAGCCCACCGTCGAACAGGGCTGGGGCTTCGCGGTGGCCAAGATGAAGGAAGTCATCCGCAGCGAAGGGGACGGCTGAGGGGCAGACAGGCGCGATGAGGGGTAGCGGCACCAGGCAGGCGAGCCAGGCGCCGCTACCCCTCCGGCCAGGACGACGCGGTCACCGCGCCGCCAAGGTGCCGGGCGAAGAACCGGGCTGCGCTGTCGACTTCGCACCGAGGCAGTTCCCAGTGCTTCCCGCGTTCTGGCGAAAGTGACGTAAGGCCAGGCCTGTCGGATACCGGCATCGACAAGTAGGTGGCCCGCGCGGATTGCGGGGTCGGCTGCGGCAGGGTTCACCACATGCAGCCCGGTCCTGTGAGCGATAGTGCTGACAAGGCACGAATGAATCCCGTCAGCAGCACGCCTCCGCGCCGCCCTCGCGCCGCGAGATCGGAGCGTTTCGCTCATACAGCGGCGGCAGTTGGGGCCGGTCCGGCGTTGCCCAGTCCGCGTCGGTCAAGATCCTCTAGGTCACGGGTTCGTTCCAGGGGCGGGCGGTCTCGCAAACCGGCGCCGCGGTGCGGTCCAGAGCCCCGCTTACGGCACGTACGAGCCCGGGAATCCCCCACGGGCCACGGCTGGGGCGGGGCCTGACCGTGAAAGGTGCATGGGTCGGGAGCGGCCGCATGTGCAGGCTGTTTGTCCGAGATTCCCTTTAGCTTCCTGTAACAGGCAGGTATTAGAGGGGAGTTGACCGGAACGGTTCGGCGGCCCGAGCGGGTCCTCATCGTCAGCAAGGCCCGCACAGACCCGCACGGACTGAGCGAGTCATCCGACCGACACCGAGGAAACAACGATGCGCGTCCAGCAGCTGACCTTCGCCGCACTGGCCCTCGCAGCGGGCATCTCGCTCTCCGCCTGCCAGAACAACGACAGCGACAGCGCCCAGGACAGCCAGCCGCCCGCGAGCTCCGCCCCCTCCGATTCCTCCGCGTCATCGAACGCCTCTGACCCCACGAGCGGTTCGCCCCAGGATGACGGGACAGGATCCGGCGGGCAGGAGGCCAGCGCGGGTAAGCCTCCGGCCCAGAGCGGCGGTACAGGCAAGTGCCGTACCGACAACTTGACGTTCACGGCCGTCGACAGCGCCGGCGGCGGCGACGAGGACAACGGCTTCGTCGCCCTCGGGCTGACGAACCACGGCAGCACACCCTGCATACTCTCCGGATTCGCAGGCGTGGACCTGACGACCAACGGGGGTCCCATCTCTGCCGCGCGCGAGGGGCAACCCGCAACACCGGTCACCCTGCGGGTCGGTAAGGAGATCGACTTCGGCCTCACCTACCCCCTCAACAAGACTGGCGGCTCAGGCGTCCGCATCACGGGGATGCTCGTCACCCCGCCCGGCGAAACGAAGCCGGCCCATGTCAACTGGCCCGGCGCCGCCTCACTGCCCGCCTCCGACACCTCCAGCGCCGTACGCGTCGGCCCGATCGGCAGCGCCGGCCAAGGCGGATGACCAACCGCTGCGCCCGGGCCCGAGACTGGCTCGGCGTTGCACGATGGTCAGGATGACCAGACCCGGCGAGAACAGTGGGCTCCGACGTGCGGTGCACGTGGCAGGTCCGCTGTGCTCCGGCTGGTCACCGCCCGGCCTCGGAATGCGCAGGGCGCCCGGGCGGGCGCAGTTGCTGAGCGCCCACTGCGGCTCAGCCGGGCAGGCCAGGCGCACTCTTCGGACGGGCAGCGGAGGTTGGGAGATCGCCCGTCGGCCCTCATCTCCCGGGCTCGGCCGACCAGGGCGGGCGGCCCTCGCGCAGCCCGGCGATCAGCGCCCCGGGGGGCCGCCTCGGCGCCTCCGAGAACACCCTCGACAGGGGCGACACTCGCGTCGATGAGCCCCTCCGCTCAACGGTCCCGCAGCAACAAGTGGAGCACCGTCACCACGGCGATCCCGACCAACAGGGCGGTACCGAACGCCGGGTGCAGAAACGCAACGTACGTAGCTCCAGCTCCGGCCAGGAGTAACAAAGCCGCCCGCATGTCCATCCCCTACACCTCTCCGTCATGTGCCGTGTGGCTATGGGAAGAGAGACGGGTCACCGCGAACTATGACGCGGGTTTCCCAGGGCAATTGGCGTGACCTACCTCACAACCACGTTGAGGAGGACGTCATGGCCGACGGGTCCACCCATGCGGAGATCGAGGCGCTCGGCATCCCGACGATCGCCCCGGCCTGATCACGACCGCCCTGGAACTCGCCCGACAGCTCGACGAATGCGAGACATCCGCCTCGGCGGCCGTTGTCGCCACGGTCACGACGCGCAGTGCGAAACACAGGTCCGTCAACTGCCGCGATCGACCCTGCGACGAGGACGCCTCCGTACGCGGCGAGAATGCGACCGACGGTGCCGTCCGACCGGAGCATGGCGACCACTGGCGTCGCTGGAAGCGGTCTCGCCCGTCGACGTGGCCGCCCACGGGCCGTCCGGCGCCTGCGTCGGCGAGATTCCCTCGTCTACGGAATGCGTCGGGTCCGCGGGGGTTCCGTAGCTGCTGGGCAGATCTGAAAACTGCAGGTTGCCACCGCGCGCAACGTCGAGCTGCGCCGGGTTATGCATGTGGCGATCCCACAGCTGTGGAATGGAATGCACCAAATGTGCTCAGGGTCCGGCCGTGGAGCTGCCGGGAGGCGGATCGAGAACAGTGGGGTCGCGTCCGTCGATCGCACCCCACAGGCGAGCAGCGACCAGTTCCGACATAACGAGATCCGCGAGACAGCCGTCCCCCAGGACCACCGGCACCACCAGGGTCACTTCGTCCCCGTTGACGTACTTCTCGCGTGGCCTGAGGACATCAGCAATCAGAATGGCAGGATCAGCTGCATCGTTCATACGACACCACCCCGTGCCACGCCCATCGCGCCTTGGCGCGCGGCCTGTCACACCCGCCCATGAGCTGCCTCCCACCGGTCAGCCTGCAGAGCCAGCGTGAAGGACCCGCCTTGTTCCACCGACAGCACGTCCGTCGGCCACTCGACGCTCTCGCGCCGCAGAAGAATCTGATCCCGGTGCCCGTGCTGAACCACGAACCCATAACCCTGGTACCGGTTGAAATGGACGACTGTCCCCTGCACCAGCCCTTCTCCACGATGCCACTTCCCTTCATCTGCGCACTTGGGGGCAGCGGCCGCCGGAAAGACGTAGCCCTACCAGCAGCAATCCCCTGCTCTTGTGACATTGCGCCTCTCCCGCCCGTCCCACCTGATGCGGTAAACCGCCCACATGGACCAACCCGAAGCTCGCAGTCGGCACACGAAGGCGCGCGAACCCGGCGCACGGGACAGATCGAATTCGGCTTCCCGGGCCACCGGTCACTTACGGTGAAATCCTGGCCTGGCTGATCGCATTCGAGCCCGCTTTCAGTCCCGGAGCACGGCCAGGCAGCTGGGCCGCGTGTCGACCCTTCGACCGTGAGATGCCGCTTCTCCTGCCGGACGCAGAGGAAGGACACCGTCGTGAACTCCCTCACCGTGTGCAGTCAGGGCCGCGGTTGTGTCACCGGCCGCGCTTGCGATGACGGGGATCGACGCTGCGCTCCACAGCGCGACTTCTTCGCCATCGCCACGGTGCTGACGCAAGTTCTCAGCCCACCGCTTCGGCATGAAGCCGACGGCACTGACAGGTGCGCCCTGGTTACCGGCCCGCCCCAGAGCCCTGAGCGGCATCCGAAAGAGCGTTTGGTGACCAAGGTGGTCAAGATCCAACGCTTTCGCCCGTACCCTTTGCAGGGTCTACGGCGTCACATAGCGGGCGCCGAACACTGGAGGCAATACAACATGCTGATTGCTCAGCGTCCCTCGTTGACCGAAGAGGTCGTCGACGAGTTCCGCTCCCGGTTCGTGATCGAGCCGCTGGAGCCGGGCTTCGGTTACACCCTCGGCAACTCCCTGCGTCGCACGCTTCTGTCGTCGATCCCGGGTGCGGCGGTCACGTCGATCCGTGTCGACGGTGTCCTGCACGAGTTCACCACCGTGCCGGGCGTCAAGGAAGACGTCACCGATCTGATCCTCAACATCAAGCAGCTGGTCGTCTCCTCGGAGCAGGACGAGCCGGTCGTGATGTACCTGCGCAAGCAGGGCCCGGGTCTGGTCACCGCCGCCGACATCGCGCCCCCGGCCGGTGTCGAGGTGCACAACCCCGACCTCGTCCTCGCCACGCTCAACGGCAAGGGCAAGCTGGAGATGGAGCTGACCGTCGAGCGCGGTCGCGGCTACGTCTCCGCCGTGCAGAACAAGCAGGTCGGTCAGGAGATCGGGCGCATCCCGGTCGACTCGATCTACTCGCCGGTCCTCAAGGTGACGTACAAGGTCGAGGCGACGCGTGTCGAGCAGCGCACCGACTTCGACAAGCTGATCGTCGACGTCGAGACGAAGCAGGCCATGCGTCCGCGTGACGCCATGGCGTCGGCCGGCAAGACCCTGGTCGAGCTGTTCGGTCTCGCCCGCGAGCTGAACATCGACGCCGAGGGCATCGACATGGGCCCGTCCCCGACGGACGCCGCTCTTGCCGCTGATCTCGCCCTGCCGATCGAGGAGCTCGAGCTCACCGTTCGGTCGTACAACTGCCTCAAGCGCGAGGGCATCCACTCCGTGGGTGAGCTCATCGCCCGCTCCGAGGCGGACCTGCTCGACGTACGCAACTTCGGTGCGAAGTCGATCGACGAGGTCAAGG
>NZ_JAAGMG010001461.1 GCF_010548525.1 Streptomyces sp. SID14478 | reverse complement strand
CATGCGGCAGGGCCCGTCCCGGCGTGCGCGACCGGGCGCAGGCGGTGGTGGCGTACGAGTCGGGGCTGCTCGTCGTGCCGCGGTCGGGCTGAATCCCGGGCCCCGGGCGGCGGGCCGTGCGGGCGCATGCGACAGGCCCCCGTCCCGGCGTGCGGAACGGGGGCCTGCGGTGCGCTTCGGAGAAGCCCGGTTACTTCTTCTCGACCGGCTTGCGCAGCTGGATGTTGAGCTCGCGCAGGCGCGTCTCGTCCAGCTCGGTGGGCGCGCCCATCATCAGGTCCTGCGCGTTGCCGTTCAGCGGGAAGCCGATGGTCTCCCGGATGTTCGGCTCGTCGGCGAGGAGCATGACGATGCGGTCGACGCCCGGGGCGATCCCGCCGTGCGGCGGGGCGCCGAAGCGGAACGCGCGGAGCATGCCCGCGAACTCGGCCTCGACGGTGTCACGGTCGTAGCCCGCGATCTCGAAGGCCTTGAGCATGATGTCGGGCTCGTGGTTCCGGATGGCACCGGAGGACAGCTCGATGCCGTTGCAGACGATGTCGTACTGCCAGGCCAGGATGTCGAGCGGGTCCTTCTCCTCCAGGTCCTGCATGCCGCCCTGCGGCATGGAGAACGGGTTGTGGGAGAAGTCGATCTTGCCGGTGTCCTCGTCCTTCTCGTACATCGGGAAGTCGACGATCCAGCAGAACCGGAAGACGCCCTCCTCGAAGTGCCCGGCGCGCTTGGCGGCCTCGACGCGGACGGCGCCCATGATCTTGGAGACCTCGTCGAACTCGCCCGCGCCGAAGAACACGGCGTGACCGGCCTTGAGGCCGAGGCGCTCGGTGAGGACCTTGACGTTCTCCTCGGTGAGGAACTTGGCGATCGGGCCCGCGAACGCCCCGTCCTCGCCGACGCGGATCCAGGCCAGGCCCTTGGCGCCCTGCTCGACCGCGTAGTCGCCCAGGCCGTCGAAGAACTTGCGGGACTGCGAGGCGGTGTCCGGGACGGGCAGCGCGCGCACGTGCTTGCCCGCGAACGCCTTGAACTCCGAGCCCTCGAACACGTCGGTGATGTCGACGAGCTCCAGCTGGGCGCGCAGGTCCGGCTTGTCGTTGCCGTACTTCAGCATCGACTCGCGGAACGGGATGCGCGGGAAGGGGCTCGTGACCTCGCGGCCGCCGCCGAACTCGGTGAACAGCTCCGTCATGAGCTTCTCGATGGGCTGGAAGACGTCTTCCTGCTCCACGAAGCTCATCTCGACGTCGAGCTGGTAGAACTCGCCCGGCGAGCGGTCCGCGCGCGCGTCCTCGTCGCGGAAGCACGGCGCGATCTGGAAGTAGCGGTCGAAGCCCGAGATCATCAGCAGCTGCTTGAACTGCTGCGGGGCCTGCGGCAGCGCGTAGAACTTGCCCGGGTTCAGGCGGGAGGGGACGACGAAGTCACGGGCGCCCTCGGGGGACGTCGCGGTGAGGATCGGCGTCGCCATCTCGTTGAAGCCGAGGGCGACCATCTTCGAGCGGATCGAGGCGATCACGGCGCTGCGCAGCATGATGTTGCGGTGCATGCGCTCGCGGCGCAGGTCCAGGAAGCGGTACTCCAGGCGGCGCTCCTCGCCGACCCCGTCGTCCTGGTTGATCTGGAACGGCAGCTGCTGGGCGGCGCCGAGCACCTCGACCTCGGCGGCCTCGATCTCGATCTCTCCGGTGGGCAGCTCCGGGTTGACGTTGTCCGCGCCGCGGGAGACGGCCTTGCCGTCGACGCGGACGACCGTCTCCTTCGTCAGCTTGTCGAGGACCTCGGCCGCCTTCGTGCCGGGGCGGGCGACGAGCTGCGTGATGCCGTAGTGGTCGCGCAGATCGATGAAGAGGATGCCGCCCAGGTCTCGGCGATTGTGCAGCCAGCCGCTCAGCCGGACGTCGGAGCCGACGTCAGAGGCGCGGAGCTCGCCGCAGGTGTGGGACCTGTACCGATGCATCGTCGTTCATCCAGCCTTTGCACTTTGGGGTTCCCGGGGAGACGACCCGGATCTGTGCAAGGGTACCGGCCGCCTCAAGATCGCTCTCCAAATACTCTCGGTGGCCGTATGCGATCTCCTCTTCATACAGTGGGGCAATGCGCACAGGTGAGCCCCTCCCTCCGGTGGAGGACGTCCTCGCCGCTCTCGCGACCGGCCTGTGGCGGTGGGACAACCGGGCGGGCCTCGTCACCTTCGACGTGGAGGCCGCCCGGCTGATCGGCCTGCCCTCGCCCGACGGGAAGCCGGTCACGCTCTCCGAGTCGGGCGCCCGGGCCCGCTTCCACCCCGTCGACTGGAACGAGATCGACGGGATCGTGCGGCTCGCCCTCGCCGAGGGCACCCTCGCCGAGGCCCGCCTGCGGGTCATGGACGAGCGGGGCCGGGTGCTGCGGACGGTACGCAGCCGCTCCCAGCCCGTGGTCCACGGCGACTCCCCGGACCTGTACGAGCTGATCGGCACCCTCCAGGAGGTGACCGAGCCGTCGCCGGACGCCGCGTCGCGCACCCCGGTGACCGGGGACTGGCGCCGCTCACGCGAGGCGTTCCTGCTGGACGCGGGCCGGGCCCTGGCGGAGGCCGGGTCGACGCAGGAGGTGCTGCGGGTCGCCGCGGGCCTGTCGATGCCGGGGTTCTCGCCGGAGGGGCTCGCCGTCTTCGGCGTCGCGGGCGACCGGCTCACCGTCATCGGCCACCACGGGCACAAGGCCGGCTCCGAGGGCCCCTTCACCGACATGGACCTGGCCACCGACTACCCGGCGGCCGAGGTCTGCCGCAGCGGGCGCGCGGTCTACCTGTCGTCGCCGGACGAGTACCAGGGCCGCTATCCGGCGGCCTGGCCGCTGGCGGCGCGGTTCAACCGGCAGTCGTGGGCGTTCCTGCCGCTGATCGTCGCGGGCCGCACGATCGGGGCGTGGATGGCGGGCTTCGCCTACCCGGTGTCGTTCACGCCCGACGAGCGCTCGGTGCTCACGACGGTCGCGCGGATGCTGGCGCAGGCCCTGTCGCGGGCCGGGGTCGCCGAGTCGGAGCGGGAGCTGACCGACGGCCTGCAGAAGTCGATGCTGCCCACGCTCGGCCCCGAGATCCCGGGGATGGCCCTCGCGGCCCGCTACGTCCCGACCGGCGGCGGCCTCCAGGTCGGCGGCGACTGGTACGACATGATCCCCCTCCCGAACGGGCACATCGCCCTCGTCATCGGCGACGTCCAGGGGCACGACGTGCGGGCCGCCGGACTGATGGGCCAGCTCCGCATCGCCCTGCGCGCCTACGCCTCCGAGGGGCACCGTCCGGACGCGGTCCTCTCCCGCGCCTCGCGCTTCCTGCACGGCATCGGCGCCCCCGTCCACGACGACGGCCTCGCGGACCCGCGCTTCGCGACCTGCCTGTACGTCGAGGCCGACCCGGCGACGGGCTTCCTGGAGATGGCCCGCGCGGGCCACCCCGACCCCGCGATACGCATGGCCGACGGCACGGTCCTGATGCGGCCCACGGCCGGCGGGCTGCCGCTCGGCATCGACCCCGACGCGGACTACCCGACGACCCGGCTGGTCCTGGAGCCCGGCGAGACGCTGCTGCTGTGCACCGACGGCCTGATCGAGACGGGCGGGCACGACCTCGACACCGGCTGGGCCCGGGTCCGTACGACGCTGGAATCGGCCGCCGCCGAGAAGCTGGAGGAGCTGGCCGACGCCCTCGTCCAGGCAGTGCACGGGCCCTCCTCGCACCACACCACCGGCCCGCTCGCCGACCGCCGCGAGGACGACATAGCGCTGCTGCTCCTGCGGCGGACCACCCCGTCCGCCGGTCCCACGACGGCCCGCCGCACCGCGATGACCATCGCGCAGGCCGAGCCGGAGCGGATCGCCGCCGCCCGCCAGCAGCTGCGCGAGCTGCTGCACGACTGGAGCGACGAGGACCAGGTCGACTCGGCGGTGCTGCTCATCTCCGAGATGGTCACGAACGTCCTGGTGCACACCGACGGCGACGCGCTCATGGTCGCCGAGGTCACCCGTGGCACCGAGGGCGGCCCGCGCCGGATGCGGGTGGAGGTCGCGGACGCCTCCGACAATCTGCCGCACAAGCGCCGGCCCGGTGAACTCGCCTCGTCCGGGCGGGGGTTGGTGCTCATGGAACTGCTCGCGCAGCGCTGGGGCGTGGACCCCCAGGGCGAGGGCAAGAGCATCTGGTTCGAGCTCTACGAGCCGTCCGCCGCGCCGGTGGCCGGCGACGGGGCTGTTTCACGTGAAACGGCGCCACCGGGCCCGTAACGGCCCCGCAGTTCGTTGATGATGCCGAACGCCGCGGCCGTCAGCGGCACCGCGAGCAGCATCCCGAGGATCCCGGCGACCGAGGCGCCCGCGGTGATCGCGAGCAGCACCACGGCCGGGTGCATCTGCACCGTGCGCGACTGGATCATCGGCTGCAGCACGTGCCCTTCGAGCACCTGCACCGCGAGGACCACGCCGAGCGCCCACAGGGCGATGACGAAGCCCCGGTCGGCGAGGGCGACGAGGACGGCGACCGCGCCGGAGATGAAGGCGCCCAGGTACGGGATGTAGGCGCCGACGAACACCAGGGCCGCCAGCCCGACCGCGCCGGGCACCCCCAGGACGAGCAGCCCGATGCCGATGCAGGTGGCGTCGATGAGGGCGATGAGCGTGGTGCCGCGCATGAAGCCCGCGATCGCCGCGAAGGCCCGGCGCGCGATGGCCTCCAGGACCTCGCCCGTGTTGCCGGGCGCGGCCTGGCGCAGTGCCGTCCTGAAGCGCGGGGCGTCCCGCAGGAAGAAGAAGCAGAGCAGCAGCGCGAGGACCGCCATGGCCACGATCTCGCCCGCCGCGCTGAGCCCGCTGATCACCCCGGACGCCGCGTCGCCGCCGTACTTCTTGAGCAGGTCCTGGGCGTTGTCGGCGAGGTGGTCGAGGTCCAGGGCGCCGGTGCCGAACCGGTCGGAGAGGTCGAGGGCGGCCTGTTTCACGGAGGCGACGATCTGGTCGCCGGTGTCGATCAGGGCCTTGACCACGATGTATCCGGCGCCCCCGACGACGACCAGGATCAGGGCGCAGGTCAGGCCCGCCGCGAGCGACCGCTGCACCTTGGCCTTGCGCAGGGAGAGGTAGACGGGCCGGAGCAGAGCGGTGCCGAGCAGCGCGAGGAGCACCGGCACCACGGCCGTCTTGAGCTCGACGCACAGCCAGATCCCGACGGCCGCCACCCCGGTGACGAGCAGCACCACCGCACACCAGGCGGCGACGCGGCGGGCGGGGTCGGGGAGGAGCTGCTGACGGGTCTGCACCCGGCCAGTCGATCATGGCCCGGCCGATGTCACCCCCCGAGGGGGTACGGGCGGGTGACGGGAAGTCAGCCGTCCTCAGCGCGCCCGGACATGGTGACGGCCCGCCGGGTGCAGAATCGGCGGGCCGTCACGTGCGAGGAGCGCTGCACGCGTGCTTACGTGTGCGGCAGACGCTCGGCGGAGGGGATGACGCCCAGGCGTCCGGCCTGGAAGTCGTCGAAGGCCTGCTGGAGTTCGGCCTTGGTGTTCATCACGAACGGGCCGTAGTGCGCCATCGGCTCACGGATCGGCTGACCGCCCAGGATGACCACCTCGAGGTCCGGGGTGTTCGCGTCCTGCGCCTCGTCGGCCCGCACCGTCAGGGACGAGCCCGCACCGAACACGGCGGTCTGGCCCGTGTGGACCGGACGGCGGTCGGCGCCGACGGTGCCGCGGCCCGCGAGTACGTACACGAGACCGTTGTAGTCCTCGCGCCAGGGCAGGGTCGCCTCGGCGCCGGGGCGGACGGTCGCGTGCACCATCGTGATCGGCGTGTGCGTGATGCCGGGGCCCTCGTGACCGTCGAACTCCCCGGCGATGACGCGCAGCAGCGCGCCGCCGTCGGCGGTCGTGAGCAGCTTGACCTGGCCACCGCGGATGTCCTGGTAGCGCGGGTTCTGCATCTTGTCCTTGGCGGGCAGGTTCACCCACAGCTGCAGGCCGTGGAAGAGCCCGCCGGACATGACGAGCTGCTCCGGCGGCGCCTCGATGTGCAGCAGGCCGGAGCCCGCCGTCATCCACTGGGTGTCGCCGTTGGTGATGGTGCCGCCACCGCCGTGCGAGTCCTGGTGGATGAAGGTGCCGTCGATGATGTACGTGACGGTCTCGAAGCCGCGGTGCGGGTGCCAGGGCGTGCCCTTGGGCTCTCCCGGCGCGTACTCCACCTCGCCCATCTGGTCCATCATGATGAACGGGTCGAGGTACTTGTAGTTGATCCCGGCGAACGCCCGGCGCACCGGGAAGCCCTCGCCCTCGAAGCCGCTGGGGGCGGTCGTCACGGCGAGCACGGGGCGCGCGACGGCGTCCGCGGGCGCGGCCACACGGGGCAGGGTCAGCGGGTTCTCGACGGTCACAGCGGGCATTTTGGGGACCTCCTTGGCGTCCTCGTGCCTCGACTTTAGTTGAACGTAGAACTTTCTGCCAGTCGGAACGCAGAACGCCCGGAGGGAATTCCCTCCGGGCGTTCGAAGTGCGGGGCGTCGCGGCAGCCGCGGCGCGCTCAGCCGAGGCGCGCTCAGCCGTACATGCGGCGCATGGCGAAGTCGACCATCTGCTCGACGGCCTTCGCGTCGAAGACCATCCGGTGCTCGCCCTCCATGTCCAGGACGAAGCCGTACCCGGTGGGGAGCAGGTCGATCACCTCGGCGCCGGTGATGACGAAGTACTTGGACTCCTTGCCCGCGTACCGGCGCAGCTCCTTGAGCGTCGTGAACATGGGGATGACCGGCTGCTGGGTGTTGTGCAGCGCGAGGAAGCCCGGGGTGTCGCCGCGCGGGCAGTAGACCTTCGACGAGGCGAAGATCTGCTGGAAGTCCTCGGCGGACATCGATCCGGTGGTGAAGGCGCGGACCGCGTCGGCCAGCGACGGGGGCGACGGCTCCGGGTACAGCGGCGGCGCCTGCTGCCCGTACCCGCCCTGCATGCCCTGCTGCGGCGGCGCGTACTGCTGCCCGGCGCCCGGGCTCTGCTCATAGCCGTACATGAGGCAAGAGTACCGAGCGCGGGCGGGGCGGTGGGGCCGGGACCTTTTTCTGTAGCGGGCACTAGATAAAGGGGAGCGGGGACTGCTACGGTATTTATGTAGTAGCCGATACAGAAAGGGCGACGCGGGACACCTCGCACGCCGAGGGGAAGGAACGGCCATGAGCAGCAAGGGATTTGACGCGACGGCTCCGACGCCGGTCCTGGCGGCGACGGGCGACCGCCCGATGCCGGCCGCGCTGCAGCACGCCCCGACCACCGGCATCCCCGGCCCGCCCCTCGCCGAGAGACGCACCGGCCGCCTCCCGCTCACCGAACGCCCGCAGGAGTGGGGGAAGTTGCTGACGGAGTTCTTGCGCACCACCGGTGCATGAGAGGACTCTCGGGACGGGCCGACCGGCCCGGGACGAGGGTGCCTTCGTCACACTTGGCCCACTGGGGTTGCTTCTTATTACCGACGGGTAGCATCCTATTGGCTACTAGTTGGTACGAGTACGAGGCCGATCCCGGCACCCGACCCGAGCGGGTCCGCGCAGCGGGTCTACCTCCCAAGCCCACCCGTCACCCGGCCACCACCCCTCAACGGGGCGCTTCGCGCCGCTGATACAGAAATTTACGGAGCCGTCGCCATGGGGCACTACAAGTCGAATCTCCGCGACATCGAGTTCAACCTCTTCGAGGTGCTCGACCGCGACAAGCTGTACGGCACCGGCCCGTTCGGGGAGATGGACGTCGAGACCGCCAGGAGCATCCTCGAGGAGACCACCCGTCTCGCCGAGAACGACCTGGCCGGGTCCTTCGCCGACGCGGACCGCAACCCGCCGGTCTTCGACCCGGAGACGAACACGGCGCCGGTCCCGGAGACCTTCCGCAAGTCCTACCAGGCCTTCATGGACGCCGAGTACTGGCGCCTCGGCCTGCCCGAGGAGATCGGCGGCACCACCGCCCCGCGCTCCCTGATCTGGGCCTTCGCCGAGCTGATCCTGGGTGCCAACCCGGCGATCTGGATGTACTCCTCCGGCCCGGCCTTCGCCGGCATCCTCTTCGAGGAGGGCAACGAGGCGCAGAAGAAGGTCGCCGAGATCGCCGTCGAGAAGCAGTGGGGCTCGACGATGGTGCTGACCGAGCCGGACGCCGGTTCGGACGTGGGCGCGGGCCGCACCAAGGCGGTCCAGCAGGAGGACGGCTCGTGGCACATAGAGGGCGTGAAGCGGTTCATCACGTCCGGTGAGCACGACATGTCGGAGAACATCCTCCACTACGTGCTGGCCCGCCCCGAGGGCCACGGACCGGGCACGAAGGGCCTCTCGCTCTTCCTCGTCCCGAAGTTCGAGTTCGACTGGGAGACCGGCGAGCTGGGCGAGCGCAACGGCGTGTACGCGACCAACGTCGAGCACAAGATGGGCCTCAAGGCGTCCAACACGTGCGAGATGACGTTCGGCGACAAGCACCCCGCCAAGGGCTGGCTGATCGGCGACAAGCACGACGGCATCCGCCAGATGTTCCGCATCATCGAGTTCGCCCGCATGATGGTCGGCACGAAGGCGATCTCCACGCTGTCGACGGGCTACCTGAACGCGCTGGAGTACGCCAAGGAGCGCGTCCAGGGTCCCGACCTCGCGAAGTTCATGGACAAGACGGCGCCGAAGGTCACCATCACGCACCACCCGGACGTACGCCGCTCGCTGCTGACGCAGAAGGCGTACGCGGAGGGCATGCGCACCCTGGTGCTCTACACCGCCTCGGTGCAGGACGCGATCCAGGTCAAGGAGGCCTCCGGCGAGGACGCCTCGACCGAGCACGCGCTGAACGACCTGCTGCTGCCGATCGTGAAGGGCTACGGCTCGGAGAAGGGCTACGAGCAGCTGGCGCAGTCGCTGCAGACGTTCGGCGGCTCCGGCTTCCTGCAGGAGTACCCGATCGAGCAGTACATCCGTGACTCGAAGATCGACACGCTCTACGAGGGCACCACGGCGATCCAGGGCCAGGACTACTTCTTCCGCAAGATCGTCCGCAACCAGGGCGCCGCGCTGAACGGTCTGGCGGAGGAGATCAAGAAGTTCCTCGCGGTCGAGACCGGCGGCGAGGAGCTGGCCGCGGCCCGCGGCTCCCTCGCCAAGGCGGCCGTCGAGCTGGAGGCCATCGTCGGCATCATGCTGACGGACCTGGCCGCCACGGAGCAGGACGTCAAGGCCATCTACAAGGTGGGCCTCAACACGACGCGCCTGCTCATGGCCTCCGGCGACGTCGTCGTCGGCTACCTGCTCCTCAAGGGCGCGGCCGTCGCCGCCGAGAAGCTGGCGCAGGGCGCCTCCGGCAAGGACGTCGCCTTCTACCAGGGCAAGATCGCCGCGGCGAAGTTCTTCGCGGCGAACGTCCTGCCGGGCGTCATCGGCGAGCGGAAGCTGGCGCAGGCCGCGAGCGAGTCGGGCCTGGACGTGATGGAGCTGGACGAGTCGGCGTTCTAGGCTCCGCCGCGCGGAATCCGTCGAGGCCCGCCGTCCCCACCCGGGGACGGCGGGCCTTCGTCCTTCCCCTGCGGCACCCCATCGGGGAAAGCCGCGCGCAGCGCATGCCGCGAGCCACGCGGAGAACCACGCGCGCAGCACACACCGCCAGGCACACGGAGAACCACGCACAGCACACGCCCCCAGGCACACGGGAACCCTCGCACAGCGCACGCCGTCTGGGGCGCGGGGACCGCGCGCAGCGCATGCCGCGAGCCACGCGGAGAACCACGCGCGCAGCACACACCGCCAGGCACACGGAGAACCACGCGCAGCACACGCCCCCAGGCACACGGGGACCACGCGCAGCGCACGCCGTCAGGGGTGCGGGGACCGCGCGAGAAGCCCCGCCGGCCCGTAGTCGCGAGCGAAGCAGCACGAGACCGATGCCCGGCGGAGGCAAGGCGCAGGGCCGCCGAAGGCAGGCCCCCTGAAGCCCGCATTACCCTGGCGACATGCGCACATCCTCCGGCCCCTTCGATCGTGGGCACACCGACGACCTGATGTCCTTCCTCTCCGCGAGCCCCACGCCGTACCACGCCGTGGCGAGCGTGGCCGCGCGGCTGGAGAAGGCCGGGTTCAAGCAGGTCGCGGAGACCGACGCCTGGGACGCGACCGGCGGAGGCAAGTTCGTGACGCGCGGTGGCGCGATCATCGCCTGGTACGTGCCCGAGGGCGCCCAGGCGCACACCCCGTTCCGGATCGTCGGCGCGCACACCGACTCCCCGAACCTGCGCGTGAAGCCCCGGCCCGACATGGGCAGCCAGGGCTGGCGGCAGATCGCCGTCGAGGTCTACGGCGGGCCGCTGCTCAACTCCTGGCTCGACCGGGACCTGGGCCTGGCGGGCCGGATCACGCTGCGCGACGGCAGTGAGCGCCTCGTCGACGTCGACCGGGCCCTGCTGCGCGTGCCGCAGCTCGCCATCCACCTGGACCGCTCCGTCACCGCGGACGGCCTGAAGCTGGACAAGCAGCGCCACATGCAGCCGATCTGGGGTCTCGGCGACGACGTGCACGAGGGCGATCTGCTGGGCTTCCTGGAGGACGAGTACGGGCTCGCCCGCGGCTCGATCACCGGCTGGGACCTGATGCCGTACTCCATCGAGCCGCCCTCGTACCTGGGCCGCGACAAGGACCTCGTGGCCGGGCCCCGGATGGACAACCTGCTGTCCGTGCACGCCTGTGCGGCCGCGCTCGCCGAGGTGAGCAAGCAGGAGCACCTGACCTGCATCCCGGTGCTCGCCGCCTTCGACCACGAGGAGAACGGTTCGCAGTCCGACACCGGCGCCGACGGCCCGCTGCTCGGCAGCGTCCTGGAGCGTTCGGTGTTCGCGCGCGGCGGAGCGTACGAGGACCGGGCGCGGGCCCTCGCGGGCAGCGTCTGCCTGTCGTCGGACACCGGCCACGCCGTGCACCCGAACTACTCCGAGCGCCACGACCCCACGCACCACCCGCGCGCCAACGGCGGACCGATCCTCAAGGTGAACGTCAACAACCGCTACGCGACGGACGGTTCGGGCCGGGCCGTGTTCGCGGCGGCGTGCGAGAAGGCGGGCGTGCCGTTCCAGACGTTCGTCTCCAACAACGCGATGCCCTGCGGGACGACCATCGGCCCGATCACGGCCGCGCGGCACGGCATCAAGACCGTCGACATCGGCGCGGCGATCCTGTCGATGCACAGCGTGCGGGAACTGTGCGGCGCCGACGACCCGTTCTTGCTGGCCAACGCGTTGACCGCGTTCCTGGAAGGCTGAGTTCCGGCCTCCCCCGTGTGACGCAGGGAGCCCCGGGTACCCGGGGCTCTCACGTACCCGTACGTCACACGAGTCTGGAGGCGAACCTCATGAGCCTGGGGGGTTCCATCATTTTGGTCGCCGTCGGGGCGATCCTCGCGTTCGCTACCGACTGGCACATGAAAGGTGTCAACCTCGATCTCGTCGGCTGGATCCTGATGATCGTCGGCCTGATCGGGGTCTTCGTGTTCCGCAGCGTCGGACGGCGCAGGGGCGTGCCGCCGAACCACACCACCGTGATCGAGGACGGGCCGGAGCGCCGCTACTGAGGGGCTCGTGGCCGGTGCCAGCGCGTCGGTGAGCGGACCGCGCTTCCGGCGGGCACTGTGGTGATCACAGCGGCCCGCCGGCCCGGGCGGGCCCACCGGGACCCGAACCGGGGGAGCACCACATGACCCGCACCACCACGCCCCACGCCACCACGACCTGTTCCGCCACGCCCCGCACCACCACGACCCGCCCGAAGACGGCGCGCACGGCCGTCCTCGTCGCCGTCGGTGCCGCGCTCCTCGGCCTCACGGCGACCGCCTGCACGGGCGACGCCGACGCGACCCGGACGCCCCGAGGAGCCACGGCCGGCACCGCCCAGGGGTCCGTCGTCCGGACGGCCGCGCACGGCACGACCCCGAAGGCCGCGCCCGCGTGCACGGTCCACTCGCTCGCCTACACGCTCACGCGCAGGTTCCCGGAGCAGCAGGGCGACCACCTGCTTATCACCGCGGTCAACACGTCCGGCAGCGCCTGCACCGTGCGCAGGTTCCCCTTCGTCACGCCGGGCGGCGCCCACGGCCACGTACCGGTGGCCAAGGACGACGAGCAGCCCGCACAGCCGGTGCTCGTGCCCGCCGGAGGGACGGTCTACTCCGCGCTCCCCGTCTTCCAGGAGTCGAAGGCCGAGGACTCCTCCTTCACGTCGCTGCGCCTGTCCCTCTACGCGACCGACGCCTTCGTCACCCTGAAGACGCCCGGCGAGGTCGAGTACGCGGCCGAGCGGGCCGACGGCATCGAGGTGCTGTCCTGGAACACGAAGAAGCCGTACGACTTCTGACACCCACACTCGCTCCCTCGCCCCTCCGCCCCTCCGCCCCTTCCGGACGGTCCCGCAAGGGGCGGGCGCCTCAGGCCCGCTGATCCATCCCGGCGAGCACCAGCGGCAGCCGGTCCGCCCCGCCGTCGGTGACGCGGACCGGGACGCCCCAGTCCTGCTGGTGGACGTGGCAGGCCGGGTACTCGTTGGCCGCGTCGTCGTCGCAGGAGGCGGCCACGGCCGAGACGTGCAGCACGCCCTCGGTCACCGCCGGGTTCAGCACCAGCTCGCGGGCCAGGTCCGTGCCCGCGCCGTCGCCCGCGGCGAGCAGCTCGGGCGGCGTCGCGGAGACCAGCAGCCGCGTCGAGGGCCCGTACCGGGTGTCGAGCTTCTGCCCGGCGGGCGCCTGGAAGATGACGTCCAACTGCAGCTTGCCGCCCGCGACGTCGGTCGCCGCGCGCTGGGTGCGGTGGGCGACGGACTCGACCCGCACGGCCTCCTCGGGCAGCCGCAGCCGGGTCAGCCGGTGCCGCGCCGACTCCACGACGACGATGTCCCCGGAGTCCGCGGCCAGCACGGCGTCGCTCGGTTCCCGCAGGTCGGTGGCGAGCGTGGTGACCTGGCCGGTCGCCGGGTCGAAGCGGCGCAGCGCGTGGTTGTACGTGTCCGCGACCGCGACCGACCCGTCGGGCAGCGCGGTCACTCCCAACGGGTGCTGGAACAGGGCCTGTCCGGCGTCGCCGTCCCGGTGGCCGAAGTCGAAGAGCCCGGTGCCGACGGCCGTGTGGACGTGCCCGTCCGTGTCGACGTACCGCAGGGCGCTGGTCTCCGAGTCGGCGACCCAGAGCCGGTCCTCGCCGGCGGCGAGCCCGGACGGCTGCGCGAACCAGGCCTCGGCGCCGGGGCCGTCGACGAGCCCCTCGTTCGTGGTCCCGGCCGCGACCTCGACCGTCCCCTCGCGCGGGTCGTACGTCCACAGCTGGTGGACGCCGGCCATCGCGATCCACACCTTGCCGCCGAAGACGGCCACGTCCCACGGGGAGGAGAGGTCGACCTCGCGCGCGGGGCCGCTGGTCGGCGTCCCCTGCCACCACTGCCTGCCGGTGCCCGCGAGCGTGCCGAGCGCGCCGGTCTCCAGGTCCAGGGACCGCAGCGCGTGGTTGACGGTGTCGGCGACGACGACGGTCCGCTCGTCGAGCAGCGCGAGCCCCTGCGGCTCGTTGAAGGAGTCGGGGCCGAAGCCGCGCTCCCCACTCCCGATGCGCCGCACGACGCTCTCCCCGTCGGCGGCCAGCTCCACGAGCTGGTGCCGGGTGGTGTCGCTGACCAGGAAGTTCCCGGACGGCAGCAGGATCGCCTTGCCCGGGAAGCGCAGGTCGCCGGCGACCGGCTCGGGCGCGACGTACGGTCCGTCGCCGCGCCGCAGCGTCCCCTTAGCCTCGTGCTCAGCCTCCAACTCGTCGACCAGCGCGGCCAGGGCGTGCGCGTGCCCCTCACCGGCGTGCTGCGCGACGACGTACCCCTCGGGGTCGATCACGACCAGCGTCGGCCAGGCCCGCACGGCGTACTGCTTCCAGGTGGCGAGCTCGGGGTCGTCGAGCACGGGGTGCTCCACCCCGTACCGCTCGACGGCGTCGACGACCGCCGCGTGCTCGGCCTCGTGCACGAACTTCGGCGAGTGCACCCCGATGATCACGAGGGTGTCCCGGTGCCGCTCCTCCAGCTCACGGAGTTCGTCGAGGACGTGCAGGCAGTTGATGCAGCAGAACGTCCAGAAATCGAGGATCAATGTGCGACCTCGGAAGTCGGCGAGCTTCAGGTCCTTCCCGCCGGTGTTGATCCAGCCGCCCTTGCCGATCAGCTCGGGGGCACGGACACGGGCACGCTTGCGGGGAGCAGGCGCAGGGATGGGCGCCGAGGCAGCATCGTTCATCCTTCAAGCTTGCCATCCTGCTATGAACGTCGGAGCAACGCGGCGGCAGGACACACTTCAGGGGGCGAAGGTTGGCCACGGACGAGGACGGGACGACTGCCGGCGGGACGGCGCGGACGGCACCACAGGGGTTCATGGCGCTGCCGGGGCCCGTGGAGGACCGCAGAGAGGTGTTCGCGGGATACGTGGCGGAGGTCGTCCGGGTCCTCGGGCTCGATGTCGTTCACGAGCCGGAGCCCGGCGATCCGCGAACCTGGGTGGACCGTGCCCGGACGGCGCTGTACAAGGCCTGCCGCCGCGACCTGATCCTTTCCAAGGAGTCCTTCCAGACGCTGGTCGCGGCAGCCGTCCACGACCCCGACCCGAGCTTCAACCGCCAGTTCCTCGAACCGGCGCTGAACGCGTTCGGGCGCGGGCGGGTCCGGGCCTCGCTGCTCGGATACCTGCGGGCGGGCACGGACCTCGAGCGGGCGGGCGCGGCGAAGGCCTGGTACTGGTCCGCTCTGCCCCTGCGCATGCCCACCGTGCGGGCGGAGCACCCCGCAGCCACCGGTCCGGCGGAGCCCGACGACGCCCCGGGCGTGGAGGCCGAGTGGTACGAAACCGCGCTGCGCGAGTTCGTGAGCAACGAGCACCTGGACGTCCGGCGCTGCATCCTGCCGGGCCTGCCGCTCCGGAGGTCGGCCTATCCTCCGGAGCTGCACGACCTGGTGGACGCGGCCGTGGCGATAGCCCGGGCCCACCCGGACGAGTACCTCCGCCACCGTGTGGAACACCAGGTCGGCGACTGACACTGGCACTGGCACTGGGCACGCTCGACCACGGCGACCTCCGCTCCCGATTCAGGACTGCCAGGTGTGCCCCGTGGTCGAGTCCACGTGGTCCGGTACCGGGTCGTGGGCGTCGCCCGTCGTGGACGTCCCGGACGGTTCCAGCAGGAGGATCGCGGTGCCGGGGGCCGCGTGGGGCTTGTGCCAGGTGCCCCGCGGGACGGTGAAGACGGAGCCGCGGGGCAGGACCACGGCCCGCTCGGCGTCCTGCTCGCGCAGGGCGATCGTCAGCTCGCCCTCGACGACGAGGAAGAACTCGTCGGTGTCCTCGTGGACGTGCCAGACGTGCTCGCCCTCGACCTTGGCGACGCGGACGTCGTAGTCGTTGACCGTGGTGACGATGCGCGGGCTCCACAGGGCGTCGAAGGTGCCCAGGACCTCGGGCAGGGCGACGGGGGCGGCGGGTGTCGTGGGTCGCGCGGAGTGCGCAGGTCGGGTGGGGTGCGTGGGCTGCATGCCCCTCATCCTCGGACCGGGTGTCGCCGCGTACCAGTGCTAGAAATCGCGTATGTCGCAAGGATCCTCGCAGCGCGCCCCCCGGCCGGTGCACCGGGTCGTCGTCCTCGTCGACGACGGCGTCAACCCCTTCGAAGTCGGCGTCGCCACCGAGGTGTTCGGGCTGCCGCGGCCCGAATTGGGGCGCCACGCCCCGCTGTACGAGCTGACGCTGTGCGCCCCGGCGCCCGACATCCGGATGAACCAGGGCTTCTTCTCCCTGGGCGCGTGTGCCGGGCTCGACGCGGTCGACGCCGCCGACACCCTGATCGTGCCGGGCCGCCCGGACAACGTCGTGCCGCGCTCCGGCCCCGTGCTCGACGCCCTGCGGCGCACGTACGCGCGCGGCGCCCGCATCGTCGGCTTCTGCACCGGCGCGTTCGCGCTGGCCGAGGCCGGGCTGCTCGACGGGCGCCGGGCGACCACGCACTGGCGCTGGGCGGACGAGTTCCGGGCGTTGCACCCGAAGGTGCTGCTCACACCCGACGTGCTGTTCGTCGACGCGGGCGACGTGCTGACCGCCGCGGGCAGCGCCGCCGCCCTCGATCTGGGGCTGCACCTCGTCCGCCGCGACCACGGCGCCGAGGTCGCCAACTCCGTGTCCCGGCGGCTGGTCTTCGCCGCCCACCGGGACGGGGGCCAGCGGCAGTTCGTGGAGCGGCCCCTGCCGCAGGTGCCGGACGCCTCGCTCGCGCCGCTCCTCGCCTGGGCGCAGGAGCGGCTCGACGGGCC
>NZ_JAAGMG010001428.1 GCF_010548525.1 Streptomyces sp. SID14478 | reverse complement strand
GGGCGGGTGGGGCGGCGCGGGCGAGCAGGTTGACGCGTTCGAGGGCGGCGGCGGCCGGGCGGCCGGCGAGCTCACCGCGCACCAACTGGCCGATGTGGCCCCGCAGTTCGCGGAAGGCGGCGAGCCAGGACGGGGCGCACGCGGGCAGTTCGGCGGGTTCGGGGACGAGTCCGGCGCCCAGGAGCCAGGCGCGCAGCCGGTCGGTGGAGGTGAGGCGTTCGTCGGGGTCCGCGGTGGCGACGAGGTCCAGGCAGAGGCGTCCGGAGTCGAACCGCAGCTCGTGGGGGATGGGGCCGGTGGGTACTGCTGCCATGTCCTCTACAGTGCCCGCCCCGGCGCCCGGCCGGAACCCCCGGTGCCGCGGGCTACCGCGGGACGTGGGCCGGCGGGTCCTCGTGCAGGATGCGCTGGAACAGGACGTGGTCGCGCCAGGCGCCGTTGACGTGAAGGTAGTCGGGGGCCAGGCCGTACTCGACGAAGCCGCACTTGGCGAGGACGCGCTGGGACGCCTTGTTGTCGGTGAGGGTGCCCGCCTCGATGCGGTGCAGGCCCAGTTCGTCGCGGGCGACGCGGCAGACCTCCTCGACGGCGGCCGGCATCAGGCCGCGCCCCAGGTAGTCGCCGTCCGTCCAGTAGCCGAGGCTGGCGCCGCACAGCGGGCCGAGCACGATCCCGCTGAGCATCAGGCGGCCGACCACCTTCTCCCCGTCGAGCAGCAGCCAGGTCGCGCTGCCCGGCTGGGTTATCCGGGCGAGCTGTCCCGCGGCCGTGTAGTACTCCTCGGCGCGGTACGGCTCGATCGCGCGCAGATGCCCGACGTTGCGGATCGCGGCGTCCGCGAGGGCCTGGGCGTCCCCGGGCACGGCGCGGCGCAGTTCGATGTCGTCAGTGATCAGCATGTCCGTACCGTACGTCCCGGCGGTGGACGCTCGCTTATGGGACTGCGCGGCTCGACGATGTCGGCGCGGACCGGCCGCGCCTTGACTGGAGTCATGACAACGACCAAGCGGATCAACGGTTTCGTACTCGGGGCGGCCACGGTCGCCATGGGCCTGATCGCCGGGGCCTTCTACGTCTTCTCCTGCGCCGTGATGCCCGCCCTGGCGCGCAGCGACGACCGTACGTACATCGAGGTCATGCAGAACATCAACGAGGTCATCCAGAACCCCGTGTTCTTCTTGAGCTTCATCGGGGCGCTGCTGCTGACCGGCTTCGCCGCCTGGCGGGTGCGCCGCCAACGGGCGCTGCTGGTCTGGGTGTTGGCCGCGCTCGTCGTGTACGTGGTGGCGTTCCTGATCACCTCCGGGGTGAACGTGCCGATGAACGACGCGCTGGCCGACGCGGGCGACCCGGCGCGGATCGCCGACCCGGCGCGGGTGCGGGACGACTTCGAGGACCCGTGGGTGGCGTGGAACGCGGTGCGGGCGGTGCTGTGCACGGTGTCCCTGGGCTGCCTGGTGCGGGCGATGGTGGTGTGGGGGCGGCGGGCGTGACGCCCCCACGGGTCCGACCGGCCTACACGTCCGCGTATTTGGCGTCCGCCGAGGCCGGGTCCAGCGCCAGCCGGTACCCCCGCTTCACCACCGTCTGGATCAGCTTGGGCGCGCCGAGCGCGGACCGCAGCCGGGTCATCGCCGTCTCCACCGCGTGCTCGTCGCGACCCGCCCCGGGCAGCGCCCGCAGCAGGTCGGCCCGGGACACCACCCAGCCGGGCCGTCGCGACAGGCACCGCAGCAGCGACATCCCGGCCGGCGGCACCGGCCGCAGCTCCCCGTCGACCAGGACGGCGTGGCCGCGGATCTCCACCCGGTACCCGGCGACCGGCAACGTGCGGGCGCGGGCCGGGAGTTCACGGCACAGCAGCTGGACGAGCGGCCCGAGCCGGAAACGCTCGGGCTGCACCGTGTCCACGCCCCGCGCCTGCAGCGGCAGCGCCGTCACCGGGCCGACGCAGGCCGGGACGACGTCGCGGCGCAGCGCGTCGAGCAGTTCCGGCAGCAGCCCGCGCTCCTCGGCACGGTTCAGCAGCGACGCCGCCGCCGGCGCCGAGGTGAAGGTCAGCGCGTCCACCCCTCGCGTCACCGTCGCGTCGAGCAGCCGGTCGACCGGGCCTATGTCCTCGGGCGGCATCCACCGGTACACCGGCACCCCCACCACGTCGGCCCCGGCCTCGCGCAGCGCCTCCACGAATCCGGGCAGCGGTTCGCCGTGCAGCTGCACGGCGACGCGTCGCCCCTGCACCCCCTCGGCGAGCAGCCGCTCCAGCACCTCCGCCATCGACTCCGACGACGGCGACCACTGCTCCGTCAGGCCGGCGGCGCGGATCGCGCCCTTCACCTTCGGCCCGCGGGCGAGGAGTTCCACCCCGCGCATCCGGGCGACGAGGTCCTCGCCCAGGCCCCAGCCGTCGGCCGCCTCGACCCAGCCGCGAAAGCCGATGGCCGTCGTCGCCACCACCACGTCCGGCGCGTGGTCCACCAACTCCTTCGTGGCGGACAGCAGTTCACTGTCGTCGGCCAGGGGCACGATCCGCAGCGCGGGCGCGTGCAGCACGGTGGCGCCGCGGCGCTGCAACAGCGCGCCCAGCTCGTCGGCCCGGCGCGCGGCGGTCACCCCCACGGTGAAGCCCGCGAGCGGACCGTGCGGCCGGGCTGCCCCGGGGGCCTGCTGTTCGTCGTACATGCTGTCTCGTCCCGCTCGACGGTCGTGGCTGCGCCGCTTGGGCGACCGAGCCTGTCAACACGCCGTGACAGCCCCGGATCGCCGTGATTGCGTCCGTGTTACGCGCCCGCGGCTCACACCTCGGCGTAGCTGAGCTGCGGCTTCGCCTCGGTCGTCGCTGCGGCCGCCGAACGCGCGGCCGAACCTCGAAGGTATACGGACCACGTCACCGCGAAGCAGACCGCGTAGAAGGCGAGGAACGCGACGAAGGCTCCGGTGCCGGTGCCGGCCGTCTGGAAGGACTGGCGGAAGGCCAGGTTGATACCGAGTCCGCCGAGCGCCCCGACCGCGCCGATCAGCCCCATGGAGGCGCCCGAAAGACGCCGCCCGTACGCGGCGGCCTCCTCGCCCGTGAGCCCCTTGGCCAGCGCCTTCGTCCGGAAGATGCCGGGGATCATCTTGTACGTGGACCCGTTGCCGAGCCCGCTCAGCACGAACACCACGATGAACGCGACCGTGAACAGGGTCAGCGACTCCGCCACCGACGCCAGCGCCACCACGCCCGTCGCCACGGCCATGCCCACGAAGTTCCACAGGGTGATGCGCGCGCCGCCGTACCGGTCCGCGAGCCGGCCGCCGACCGGCCTGATGAGCGAGCCGAGCAGCGGTCCGATGAAGGTGACGCCGGCCGCCTGCAGCGGCGTACGGCCGAACTGGGTCTGCAGGACGAGACCGAAGGCGAAGGAATAGCCGATGAACGACCCGAACGTGCCGACGTAGAGGAACGACATGATCCAGGTGTGGGCGTCCCTGGCGGCTTCCCTCGCGGCGCCGGTGTCGTTCCGCACCGTCGCCAGGTTGTCCATGAACAGGGCCGCGCACAGCGCCGAGACGGCGATGAGCGGGATGTAGATGCCCAGCAGCACGCGCGGGCCGCCGTCCGCGCCGATGACGGCGAGCGCGGCGAGCTGGATGACGGGGACGCCGATGTTGCCGCCGCCGGCGTTCAGGCCGAGCGCCCAGCCCTTCTGCCTCATCGGGAAGAAGGAGTTGATGTTCGTCATGGAGGACGCGAAGTTGCCGCCGCCGACGCCGGTGAGCGCCGCGCACACCAGGAACGTGGTGTAGGACGTGCCCGGTTCCATCACGACGAAGGCGACGACCGTCGGCACGAGGAGCATGCTCGCCGAGACGACCGTCCAGTTGCGGCCGCCGAACAGGGCGACGGCGAAGGTGTAGGGCACGCGCGCGAACGCGCCGACGAGCGTGGCCATCGAGACGAGGAAGAACTTCCCCGCCGGATCGATGCCGTACTCGGGGCCCATGAAGAGGACCATGACCGACCACAGGGTCCACACGGAGAACCCGATGTGCTCGGACAGGACGGAGAAGACGAGGTTGCGCCGGGCGACCTTGGCGCCCGTCTGCTGCCAGAACGACTCGTCCTCGGGGTCCCACCGCTCGATCCAGCTACGGCTGCGGGTAGCCATGGCACGCCTCCAGGTCACGGTCTACGGCTGGGACAACCGAAGGTAGGGAGGCCGGGTTTCCGGACTGTGGCGTGCGATGACCGGCGGGGAACGTTGCTCTCACCCACCCCGGGGGCGGGCCGTGAGGCTCAGGGGAGAGCCCGCACCGGCCCCGGCCCCTGACCTCGGGACCCGGCCACCGTGCCCGGCCTCAGTGCCGCTTCTGCTTTCTCTTGCGGCCGTCCGGCCACAGGCGCGGCGGGCGCTTGGCCGCCAGGTCCTCGATCCAGCCCACGCCCACGATCGCCAGAGCTATCAGCGGCCACACGAGGACCAGCGACCAGACCATGTACGTCGTGTCGAGCGCGGAGCTCAGCCGCTCGTCCATGAAGGGCAGCGAGTAGAGCAGGTCGATCAGCGGGAACGTCGCCATGATCAGGAAGTTGTGCCAGAGGTAGATCGTGACGGCCCGGTTGTTGGCCAGCGTGATCGGCTTGTCCCAGCGGGCCAGACGCCCGGGCAGTTGCTGCCACGAGGGCGAGTACTGCAGCAGGATGACGACGAACCCGAGGGACCAGGCGGCCTGGGCCAGCGGGATCTCGTTCAGGTCCCAGCCCTCCTCGGTCAGGTGTCCCTGGGCCCACCACAGGCCGAAGGCCATGAGCAGCGCCGAACAGGAGACCGCCAGGTACCTCGGCACCTTGGCCAGCAGCCCCTCGTGGTGGGCGAAGCCCAGCACCCAGCAACTGCCGTAGACGGCGAAGTCCGTGACCGCTTCCCCGGTCCTGCCGGGGATGGTGACCAGGCCCGTGCCGACGACGGCGGTAAGGGCCAGCGGCGCGAGCAGCGTCGCCCACGGCACCTTGCGGAACGCCCACAACAGCAGCGGCGAGGCGAGGACGAACCACAGGTAGGCGCGCAGGTACCACAGCGGGCCGATGGCCTGTTCGGCCCAGCTGCCCTCCAGGAAGCCCGGCGGGTTCGCGACCTCGAACGGGTAGGCCGGGGAACCGATCGGGATGACGTAGTCGACGATCCCGAGCCAGCCCCAGGTGCCCCCGGTGTCGGGATCCTTGCCGGGGTTCCAGTGGCCGAGCAGCAGCAGTGTCAGCGCCAGTGCGCTGAACGCCCACAGCGGCGGCAGCAGCCGCCGGATGCGGCCGCGGATCACGCCGAGCGCAGGGCGGTTCAGCGAGCGGGCCATCAGGGAACCGGCGAGCGCGAACATCACGCCCATGGACGGGAACAGCACCGTCAGCCACGCCCACCCGAAGAGGTGGTAGATGACGACGCGGACGAGCGCGATCGAGCGCAGCAGGTCGAGGTAGCGGTCCCGGCCGGGCTTCTTGGGTGCGGCCTTCGGCAGCGGGCTCGTGGCATCCAGCCGGCGCGGCACGTCCTGCTGTGCGGTCACGTCCGGCTGTGCGGCGAGGTCCTGTTGTGCGGTCACGTCCTGCGGTACGTAGGCGACGCGCGACCCGGGCTGCGCGGGCACCGGCGCCTGCGGCCATCCGGAGTCCGATGCGGCCGGCGCGGGCCAACCGCCGTGCCCCGGCTGCCTGTTGACACCGGAGCCCTCTCCGTACGGGGGATACGTCATGCCACCGGCCTCCTGTCGTCACCGGTCACCGAGGCGGTCCGCTGGCGCGGCACGGCGCCGGGCGCCGAGCCGAGGGCGCCCGTGCGGCGCAGTTTCTGCCAGCGCAGCCGGCCGCCGGTGAGCGCGGTGATCCAGGACTGCAGCAGCACGACGTACATCAGCTGCCGGTACAGGAGCTGCTGGAGCGGGAGGGATATGAGGTGCGTCATGCGTTCCTTGTCGAGCCGGAAAGCGTAGGCCGCGCAGACCGCCTGGAGGGCGAGCACCCCGAGCCAGGCCACGAGCGTCTTCTCGGTGGGGCCGAACACCACCCCGTACAGCAGGAAGATGTCGATCAGCGGTGCGAGGAGCGGCGCCAGGACCATGAACAGGGACACCAGCGGCAGTCCGACGCGGCCGAAGCGGCCGGAGGGGCCGCGCTCGATCAGGGCGCGGCGGTGCTTCCAGATGGCCTGCATGGTCCCGTACGACCAGCGGTAGCGCTGCGACCACAGTTGCTGGACCGACTCCGGGGCCTCGGTCCAGGCGCGGGCCTTCTCCGCGTAGACCACGCGCCAGCCGTCGCGGTGCAGCGCCATGGTGACGTCGGTGTCCTCGGCGAGCGTGTCGTCGCTCATGCCGCCGATGCGTTGGAGCGCCGATCTGCGGAACGCCCCGACGGCGCCCGGGATCGTCGGCATGCAGCGCAGGATGTCGTACATGCGGCGGTCGAGGTTGAAGCCCATCACGTACTCGATGTGCTGCCAGGCGCCGATCAGCGAGTCCCGGTTGCCCACCTTCGCGTTGCCCGCGACGGCGCCCACGCGCGCGTCACCGAACGGCTGGACCAGCTCGCGCACGGTCGACGGTTCGAAGACCGTGTCCCCGTCCATCATCACGATCAGGTCGTAACGGGCGTTCGCCAGGCCTCTGTTGAGCGCGGCGGGCTTGCCCGCGTTGTGCTGGCGCACCACGCGGACGTGCGGCAGCCGCATGTCCTCCACGATGCGGGCGGTGCCGTCGGTGGAGCCGTCGTCGATGACGAGGACCTCGACGGGGTGCTCGCTGGCCATCAGCGAGCGGACGGTGCTCTCGATGCACTTGGCCTCGTTGTACGCCGGGACGAGCACCGAGACCGGTTCGGTGACGGCCGGGCCCCAGGCGAAGCCGCGTCGGCGCACGCGCCGGGCGTGCGCCGCGGAGAGGATCAGCATCAGGCCGAAGCGGCCCATGACGAGGACCCCGATGACGGCGAGCCCGACGACCAGGACGCCCGTGATGTTCTCCGAGGCCTGGACCGCGTAGGTCCACGCCTTGCCCTTCCACAGCTCCACGCCGCTGACGGGGGTGTGGGCGCTGGCGATGCCGAGGGCCTCGGTGAGGTTCTCGAACCGGTAGCCCTCGCCCTGCAGTTGCGGCAGGAAGCGGTCGAGCGCGGCGACGGTCTGGGAGCGGTTGCCGCCGGAGTCGTGCATGAGGACGATCGCGCCCTTGCCGCCGTGCGGCGTGGCCCGCTTGATGATCTCGTCGACGCCGGGGCGCTTCCAGTCCTCGCTGTCGGTGTTGTTGACGACCGTGATGTAGCCGCGCGAGCCGATGTACTTGGTCACCGGCCAGGACTTGTCGTCCATGGCGTCGGCGAACGAGGAGTACGGCGGCCGGAACAGCGAGGTGCGCACGCCCGCCGCACCTTCGAGCGCCAGCTGGTTCTGCGACAGCTCCCAGTCGATGCGCTTCTTCGACTGGTACGACAGGTCGGGGTGGTTGAAGGTGTGCAGGCCGACCTCGTGGCCCTCGGCGACCATGCGGTGCACCAGGTCCGGGTAGCGCGAGGCCATGGTGCCGGTGACGAAGAAGACGGCGTGCGCGTGGTGCTCCTTGAGGACGTCGAGGACCTTCGGGGTCCACTCCGGGTCGGGCCCGTCGTCGAAGGTGAGCACCAGCTTGTGGTCGTCGATCCTGCGGCTGGTCTCCTGACCGCCGCGGGTGTCGATGACGGGGCCGCCGTCGAGGATCTTCTCCGGCACCTTGTCGGTGGCCGCCTCCGGCTGGATGCGGTGGTCGGCGAGGATCTCGCTGTGCACGTAGCCACGGATCATCAGCATCGCGATCATGGCCACGAGCAGCAGCGCGGGCAGGAGGTAGCGCAGGGGGAACCGTCGCCGGGGCGCGCGGCGCCGGGAGTGTGTGCCGTGGGACATCTACAGGACGCTGCTTTCCGGGGACGCGGCGGACAGGGCCGACGGCCCGTCGCCGGGGCTCTGGCCGACGGGCCGGGGCGCGGGGCCGCCGTCGGCGACGGTGTCGGTACCGGTGCCGCCGGCCGGCGGGTTCTCGGTCGCGGGCGGGTCGACGGGCGCGGTGGTCTCGTCGACCGGCGGCGTCGTGTCGTCCACCGGAGGCGTGGAGTGGTCGACCACGGGCGGTGTCGTCCTGCCGGGCGGCGGCGTCGTGCCCTTCGTGGGCTTGCCGGGCGAGGTGGTCCTGGGGTCGGGCTTGTCCGACGCGTCCTTGTCCGCGCCCTTGGACGGCGAGGTGCTCGCACCCGGTGAACCCGAGGCGCCGGGTGCGGTGGCCGACCCGCTCGGGTCCGGTGTCCCGCCCGGCGACGTCGACGGCGTCGCCGATTCGGCGGGCAGCAGCGGCTTGGTGTCGACCTTCTCCGAACCGCCCTTCTGGTCGGACGGCATCGGCAGCCAGGGCGCGCTCGAGTTCCCCGAGAGCAGGGTGATCACGATGACGACCGCGTACACAGCGCAGGCCAGGCCCATGGCCACACCGACGCGCCGGAACGTGCGGCTGCGCCGCCCCGAGTCGTCGACGAAAACGGGTACTTCCTTGTCGTCGCCCGACGCCTTCGCCGACCGCCGCGGCCCCGCGCCCGCCCCGAGCAGGTCCCCCAACTGGCGTCCTGCGCCGTCGAGTTGGACCGTCACCTCGTTCGGATCATGGGTTTGCCCGGGCAGGGCGTCTTCTCGCCAATTTTCCACCGTACGCACATCCCCCCAAGGACATGTTCATGGGTGCGCGCACGACTCCCCGGGCACTCGTCGTCCGGACCGGGCCCCCACCCGAACCGGAGCGCCCCCCTTATCACACTGCGCCCGGACCATGAATGTAGCGCACCTCAGTGACACCCGTGTCCGGATGTCAGTCGCGACTCATCATGATGAGTGCATCGATGGCCGGTATCCACCCATCCTCCGGGCACATCAGCCATCCTTCCTCCTCGGCAAGTTCGGCCGCGGCCGTCCGCAATGCATCAATTGCCGGGTGTTTGCGCCCCTTTCGCCACACCAGTGACACCGGTGACAGCGGGACGGGATCGACGAGGGGCCGCAGCACCGACCCGGGCATGGCCGGAAAGTCCACCCCGGCAAGTACGGGATTCCGGTACTTTGCCATGATCCGCCGGAACTCCTCCTCGCCGACGGCGAGCGGCGCGGGCGGCGCGACGGCGATGCCCCGCCCGGCGAACAGCTGCCGGGCCAGGTCCGTCCACTCGGGGGTGCACGGATTGCCCGCGCCCGCATAGACCGTCTCCCCCGCGAGCCGGTCCAGCGGCACGGCGTCGAGGACGGCCAGCGGATGGTCCTCGGGGAGCACCACGGCCATCGGCTCGTAGCGCATCGGCTGCTGGTCGAGGCGTGCCCGCACGGCCGGGTCGAGCCCGGCGAAGCGCCCGAAGGAAACGTCGATGCGCCCGGCGAGCAGCTCGGCGGCGGCGCCGGTCAGCCCGCTCTCGTAGCGGGCCATCAGCTCGCAGTCCGGGGCGAGTGCGCGCGCCCGCGCCAGGACGCGCTCGTGCACGAGCCCGGGGCTGTTGACGTCGACGAGCAGTGGCCGGGCCTCGGGCGCGGACCGGGCGAACGCGGCGAGCAGCGCGTCCTGCGCCTCGATCGCGCGCCGCGCGTACGGCAGCAGCCTGGCGCCCTCCCCGGTGAGCGTGACCTGCCGGGTCGTACGGCCGAACAGCTCGGTGCCGAGCTCCCGTTCCAGCCGCCGGATGTCACGGCTCAGCGCCTGCTGGGCGACGTAGAGCCGGGCGGCGGCGCGCGTGAAGTGCAGCTCGTCGGCGACGGCCAGAAAGGCGCGCAGCAGGCGCGGCTCGACGCTGCGGGGACCGGTGACCATCGGCCGAACTTACAACACAGGTGCGTCAATTGGCGCCGAGTAAGTGTTGGACCAGGGCCCTGACCTGCCAGGACGCTGTCGGCATGCCCACTGCGACCCCGACCGCCGCCTACACCCGTCTGTTCACGGTGCCCGGCGCCCGCGCCTTCACCCTCGGCAACCTCATCGCCCGCTTCCCGCAAGGGATGTTCAGCATCAGCGCGGTGATGCTGATATCCGGCGCCCGTGGTTCGTACGCGCTGGCCGGGGCGCTCGGCGCGACCGGACTGGTGGCCGGCGCCTTCGCCGGCCCGTGGCTCGCGCGCCAGGTGGACC
>NZ_JAAGMG010001385.1 GCF_010548525.1 Streptomyces sp. SID14478 | reverse complement strand
GACGAGACCCCCTGGGGCGTCGCCGCCGAACTCCAGCGCCTGCTGCCCGGCACCACCACGGGCTCCTACTCGGGCCCGGACGCGGGAGCCGCCGCCCTCGCTGCGGCGGGGGAGCGGCGCATCGTGGCCGTGGTCCGCGACGAGCACCGCCACGCCTGGATGACCGCCGCCCTGGACACGTTGCTCGCGGCCCGCCCGGACACGGTGGTCGTGGAGATGGGCGTCCCGCAGGCCCCGCCGCGGGGCGCACCGCACATCGCCACGTACGGCGCGGCACGGGTGTGCGGGATCGCCGCGGCAGAGGTCATCGTCGGCGGCTAGAACAGCTAGCGCGCCTCCCGCGAGGAACATCCGGCGCGCCCGCACTCCCGAACTCCCGCACTAAGGAACATAAGGAAGGTGCCGGCCACCCCGATCGGGGTGGCCGGCACCTTCCTTATGAGGTCCTGTACGGGGTGTGCCTGTAACGGGTGTGCCCTGTACGAGGTGTGCCTGTACGGCGGGTGTCCTGTCCGGGTTCGGACGTCCGGGTTCAGACGTCTGGACTCAGGCGGCCGGGTTCCGGCGGCCGGACTCAGACGGCCGGTTCCGACGGCCGGGTGCGGGCGGCAGGCCTACAGCCCCTGCCACTCCGGCTTGTTGACGAACGTGTGCCGGAAGTAGTGCGCGAGCTTCAGCTTCGACGCGGCGCCCTCGTCCACGACGACCGTCGCGTGCGGGTGCAGCTGCAGCGCGGAGGCCGGCACCACGGAGGCGACGGGCCCCTCGACGGTCGCCGCGACCGCGTCCGCCTTGCCCTCTCCCGTGGCGAGCAGCACCAGGTGCCGCGCCTCCAGGATCGTGCCGATGCCCTGCGTCATGACGTGCCGCGGCACCTGGCTGAGGTCACCGTCGAAGAACCGCGCGTTGTCCGCGATGGTCTGCTCGGTGAGCGTCTTGATCCGGGTCCGCGAGGCGATCGACGAGCACGGTTCGTTGAACCCGATGTGCCCGTCGGTCCCGATCCCGAGCAGCTGCAGATCGACACCGCCCGCGGCGGCCAACGCCTTGTCGTACGCCTCGCACGCGGCCTGCACGTCCGCCGCGCTGCCGTCCGGCCCCATGAACGACGCCTCGTCGAGGCCGAGCGGCTCCACGACCTCGCGCAGCACGGTCGCCCGGTAGGACTCGGGGTGCCCGGTGGGCAGCCCGACGTACTCGTCGAGCTGGGCGATCCGCGCCTTCGACGCGTCGACGTCACCGGCGCGCACCTTGGCCGTCAGCGCCTCGTAGATGGGCAGCGGGGTCGAGCCGGTGGCCACGCCGAGCAACGCGTCGGGCTTGCGCCGCAGCAGCTGGGCCATGGCCTCGGCGATCAGCTCGCCACCTGCCTTGGCGTCCGGAACGATCACAACTTCCACGCTGGGCCTGCCGTTCTGGTGAGAGGAGACTGGGATGACGAAGAGAGGTATGTGGTATAGACCAATCTAGCAGAGCGGACCCCTGCCGGTCAGGCCCTGCACGGACCCTTGTCGCCCGATCCGTTCAGGCCCTGCGCGGATCCGTACGGCCCGATCCGTTCAGGCCCGCACGGATCCGTACGGCCCGATCCGTTCAGGCCCCGCGAGGACCTGTACGGCCCGATCCGTTCAGGCCCGCGCAGATCCGTATCGCCCGCTCCATCGGGCCGTCCTGTCCGGGCCCGGGCCTTCACCGGCATCCACGCCCCGGGTCCGTCCCCTCCATGCTCCGCGCTGGACGGGGGCTCGGCACGTCGAGCGGTCGTCCCGGGGAGCCGCGTCCACTGGGCGGGCGGGACCCGTCCCGAGCCGCGTCCCCACTGGGCGGGCGGGGCGCCGGGCGGTCACAGTGGAATGTGGATGGCGCCCGGACCCCCCTCTCCGGGCCCGCGCCCACGCACCGGAGGAGCCCGCATGTCCGCCACGCCTCCCGCCCCGGAACCGGACCCGCAGACGCGGCCCGGACGGATCATGTCCCGCGAGATCCGCGAACAGCCCGACGTGCTGCGCCGCCTCCTCGACACCGGCGCCCCGCGCATCCAGGACGTCGCCCGTCAGGTCGCAGCCCGCGCCCCCCGCTTCGTCCTGCTCGCTGCCCGCGGCACCTCCGACAACGCGGCCCTCTACGCCAAGTACCTCCTCGAGATCCGACTCGGCCTGCCCTGCGGCCTCACCTCCATGTCCACCACCACGGCCTACGGCGCGCGGCCCGATCTGCGGGACGTCCTCGTCATCACCGTCAGCCAGTCCGGCGGTTCGCCCGACCTGGTCGCCTCGACGAAGGCCGCCCGTCAGGCCGGCGCCCTGACCCTCGCGGTCACCAACAACCCCGACTCCCCGCTGGCCGCCGTCTCCGAGCACCACATCGACATCCAGGCCGGTCCGGAGAAGGCGCTGCCCGCGACCAAGACGTACACGGCCTCGCTGCTCGCGCTGTACCTCTTCGTCGAAGGGCTGCGGGGCGGCGACGGAGCCGCCGCCGCTGCCCTGCCCGGTCTCGCCGCGGACCTGATCGCCCGCCAGGACGAGGTCCGCACCCTCGCCTCCCGCTACCGCTTCGCCGAGCGCATGGTGATCACCTCCCGCGGTTACGGCTATCCGACCGCCAAGGAAGCGGCCCTGAAGATGATGGAGACCAGCTACATCCCGGCCCTGGCCTACTCCGGCGCCGACCTGCTGCACGGCCCGCTCGCCATGGTCGACAACATCTCCCCGGTGATCGCCGTGGTGACCGACGGCCAGGGCGGGCTCGCACTCCAGCCCGTGCTCGACCGGCTGCGCGGGCGCGGCGCCGACCTGGTGGTGATCGGACCCCGGGCCCAGGTGGACCAGGCCTCCGCCGGGTTCGTGCTGCCGACCTCCGAGGTGCCGGAGGAACTGCAGCCGGTCCTGGAGATCCTGCCGCTGCAACTGCTCGCGTACGAGGTGACCATCGCCCGAGGCCAGGACCCGGACGCGCCGCGGGCCCTCGCGAAGGTCACGGAGACGCGGTAGCCGGCGCATCCGGCGAGGCGCCGCCTGCCCGATCGCCCCGTCCGGCGCGGCTCGGCCCCAGATACTGCCCGCTGCCCGCTGCCCGTCAGACCAGCGAGCCTCCCGTGGCATCCACCCACTGGCCCGTCACCCACCGCCCGTCCGGCGACGCCAGGAACGCCACCACGTCGGCTATGTCCGCGGGTGTCCCCACCTTGCCGAGGACCGAGAGCGCGGCCGCCCCCTGCCACGCCTCGTCACTGGCGCGCAGCCACTCGGCATTGACATCCGTGTCGACGATGCCCGGGGCCACCGTGTTGGCCGTGATGCCGCGCGGGCCGAAAGTCTTGGCCAGGTAGCGGGTGAACACGTCGAGCGCGCCCTTCGTCATCGCGTATGGCATGAGGTCCGGCAGGACCGCCGTGCGCGCGGCGCCCGAGGAGATGTTGATGATCCGGCCGCCCTCGCGCAGGCGCGGGGACGCGAGCTGGGTGAGGAAGAGCGGAGTCTTGGTGTTGACGGTGACCAGGCGGTCGAACTCCGCCTCATTTATCTCCTCGAATGCGCTCGACGTGCCGATCCCCGCGTTGTTCACGAGGATGTCGACGCCGTCCGCCTGGGCGTCGAACCGCTCCCACACCTTCTGCGCGGCGCCGGGCGCCGCGAGATCGGCCTGGATCGGGAACGCCGATCCGCCCGCGGCCTCGATCGCGGCGACGGTCTCCTTGGCCGCCGCCTCGTTCGTCCCGTAGTGCACGGCGATCCGTGCGCCGTCCCGGCCGAGCCGCTCGGCGATGCCGCGTCCGATGCCCCGGCTCGCGCCCGTGACCAGTGCCGTCCTGCCCGTGAGTACGCCCATGGCGATGCCCCTTCCAAATCTGTAGCGGTCGTTATGAAAATGACCGTAGCGCACACCCGTCCCAGTTTTCTAGTGGGCGCTATAGAATTCACCCCATGGCGACCAAGCAGCGCGGGCGGCCCCGCTCCTTCGACCGGGAGACCGCCCTGGAAAAGGCCATGCAGGCCTTCTGGGAGAACGGCTACGAGGCGACCTCCGTCTCCGACCTCACCCGCGAGATGGGCATCGGAGCCCCCAGCCTCTACGCGGCCTTCGGCGACAAGCGCTCGCTGTTCGAGGAGGTCGTGCGGGTCTATGGCATCACCCACGGCGCAGGGCCCGGCCGCGCCCTCATCGAGGAGCCCACGGCGCGCGGCGCCGTCGAGCGGCTGCTGCGAGAAGCGGCCGACGAGTTCACCGACCCTGCCCACCCACACGGCTGCCTCGTGATCCACGCGGCGACGAACTGCACGACGCCCGAGGTCGAGCAGGCCCTGCGGGAGCAGCGCGGCGCCAGCCTCGGGGCCATCGAGGACCGGTTGCGGCAGGGCGTGGCCGAGGGTGAGCTGCCGGGGCGTACGGACACCGCCGCGCTCGCCCGCTTCGTGGGCGCCGTCTTCCAGGGCATGTCGCAGCAGTCCCGGGACGGCGCGGGCCGGGCCGAACTGGAGGCGGTCGCGGCCCTCGCGATGGCCGCCTGGCCCGCGTCGTGAATCGGAGGAAGAGACGAGAACAAACCTCCGTCGACGCATAGACATGGGAGAATGGTCTAGTCCACAATGCGTAACGGAGACCTCCGCCCTCCCCGCACAGGAGGACGGACAGAGGACCCGCGCTCTCTGCCCTGACTGCGTCGGATCCTCGATCGGCCCCCGGGAACCGCACACCTGGAAGCCGATGCACCTGAAGGGCTGCGGTGCCAGGGAGAGGGCTGAGGGTCCCGCCCCCCGGCGCCGCGGCCCGTCGGTCTTTTCGGGACCTGGCCGACTTATCGGGCTCGCTCGACCGGCAGGTACCCTCGGCTCGTGCCCTCCATGAACGATCTCGTACGCCAGCACACCGCCCTCGGTGACTCCGACCTCGAGTGGCTCCATCTGCTGGTCTCGGAGTGGCAGTTGCTCTCCGACCTCTCCTTCGCCGACCTCGTGCTGTGGGTCCCCACGCGCGACGGCACGCGGTACGTCTCCGTGGCCCAGATGCGCCCCAATACCGGCCCGACGTCGTACCAGGACGACATGGTCGGTCACCTGGTGCCGCGCGGCCGCCGCCCCATGCTGGACGCCGCACTCGACGAGGGACGCATCGTGCGCGAGGGCGACCCCGAGTGGCGCGAGGAGGTCCCGGTACGGGTCGAGTCCATCCCCGTACGCCGCGAGGGCCGGGTGCTCGGCGTCATCGCACGCAATACGAATCTGCTCACGGTCCGTACGCCGTCGCGCCTGGAGCTGACCTATCTCCAGTCGGCGTCCGACCTGGCGCAGATGATCGCCGCCGGCTCCTTCCCCTTCCCGGGGCAGCAGGTGGACATGGACGCCTCCCCGCGCGCGGGTGACGGACTGATCAGGCTCGACGCCGACGGCATCGTCCAGTACGCGTCACCCAACGCGCTGTCCGCGTACCACCGGTTGGGCTTCTCCGCCGACATGGTGGGTCACCACCTGGGCAAGACCACGGCCGAACTCGCGCCGTCGCGCGGACCGGTGGACGAGGCGCTCGCCAAGGTGGCCAGCGGGTGGGCGCCGCGCGAGTTCGAGATCGAGGGCGAGGAGGGCTCGATCCAACTGCGTGCGATCCCGCTCAGCCCCAAGGGCACCCGCATCGGCTCGCTGGTCCTGCTGCGTGACGTCACCGAACTGCGGCGGCGCGAGCGGGAGTTGATCACCAAGGACGCGACCATCCGGGAGATCCACCACCGGGTGAAGAACAACCTGCAGACCGTGGCCGCGCTGCTGCGGCTCCAGGCCCGGCGCATCGAGTCGGACAGGGGGCGCGAGGCGCTCGAAGAAGCAGTCCGGCGCGTGGGTTCCATCGCGATCGTGCACGAGACGCTCTCCCAGAACCTGGACGAGCGCGTGGAGTTCGACGAGATCGCCGACCGGGTGCTCGCCATGGTCGCCGAGATCTCACCGGGTCAGGTGACGGGCCGGCGCACCGGCCGGTTCGGGATCCTGGACGCCGAGGTGGCCACCCCGCTGTCGATGGTCCTGACCGAAGTCCTGCAGAACGCGCTGGAGCACGGCTACCGACAGGGCGACACCGGCACCGTGGAGGTCTCGGCCGTGCGCGGGGGCACCAGCAAGGACGCCCGTCTGCTGATCACCGTCCAGGACGACGGGGTCGGTCTGCCGGAGAACTTCGACCCGAAGCGGGCCGGCAACCTGGGGCTGCAGATCGTACGCACCTTGGTGGAGGGCGAGTTGGGCGGAACGTTCGACATGGTTCCCGCACCGGAGCGCGGCACCCAGGTCATCCTCGACATCCCGGTGATCCCGCACAAGTGACCCTCCCTGCACGTGTGGAGATGCCGTGCAGAGCACGTGTGGAGATGCTGCGCAGAAGCAAACAGCAGTGAGCCCCGGACCGTTGAACGGTCCGGGGCTCACTGCTCGCGTTGCTCGGGTCAAGTCCCGGGCTGAGCCTGGGGGAGCATCGGGGGTACTGCGCGCTGCGGCTCGGGGGCGGGAGATGCGTACTCGCTGTACGCGCCGCCGGGCTCAGGCTCGATTCGGGGTGGGGATCAGGCGGAGGCCTGACGGGCCCGGTTGCGAGCGGCGCGGCGCTTCATCGCGCGGCGCTCGTCCTCGCTGAGGCCACCCCAGACGCCGGAGTCCTGGCCGGACTCGAGCGCCCACTGCAGGCACTGCTCCATGACGGGGCAGCGGCGGCAGACGGCCTTGGCTTCCTCGATCTGCAGCAGCGCAGGACCAGTGTTGCCGATGGGGAAGAAGAGCTCGGGGTCTTCTTCGCGGCAAACGGCGTTGTGACGCCAGTCCATGTCTGCTACCTCTCCTTGGTATTACGTGCAGGTTGCTTGTGAATGTGAACGCTTTCACGAATCCCTCAACAAGTGAAGGGCCGAACGTCACGTACGCGACGGTGGTCCGTTGTTTTGAGGAGGGGATTCGGGCTCTCTGTGGGGCCGATGTTGCGGGCCGTCCCGAGTGCCATGTAGAGATTCGCAAACCTCGGCGGCGGATACAACCCCTTCAGGAAAGTTTTTTTTGATTCCTCGGTGTCGACTAGGTCACAGCCGTACTTCCATGGGGTGGAGCCTGGCCCAAACGTTCGAGATAAAGGACTTTGGGCCCTTCCACTCACACAATCACACGCAGTGCACGGCGTACGCCTGTGAACGTCACGCTCGTTCGCAGCCCCAGGTGGTCGCCGTCCATCTGAAGGGGCAGAGGCACCTTGGAATGCAAGGTGAAGTCCGTGAGGTCGTGGAGCGTGACCGCGTTCTTTCCGTGGGGTCCGCGTTCGGGCGACGACGTCAGCAGCTGGGTGCCGTAGCGGGCCACCGCGGGAGTCGACAGCTTCTTGAGTCCGAGCACGTCAAGGCCGGTGTCGAAGGATGCCTGGGGCGTCGGATAGAGCGGCCGGTTGCCCAGGAAGGACCACGGTGACGTGTTGCTGACTATGGACACGACCAGATCCGTGACCGGGTCCTCGCCCGGCCGTTCGAGCGTGATCGTGCCGTGCCGGCGATCGGCCTCGCCGAGGAACTGGCGGACGACCTGTCGCACATACAGGGCATGCGTCGAACGCTTGCCCCGTTCGCGCTGCTGCTCGACCCGGCCGACCACACCTGCGTCGAACCCGAGCCCCGCGCTGAAGGTGAACCAGCGGGACGGGACCGCTTCGTCCTCCGTGCCCGGGGTGCCCGCGGCCAGGCCCAGGCCCACGGTGCGCTCCCGGCCCTCGCGCAGGGCGTCCAGGAGTTGGCCCGTGGCTTCCACGGGCTCGTTCGGCAGGCCCAGGGCGCGCGCGAAGACGTTGGTGGAGCCGCCGGGGACCACGGCGAGGCCCGGCAGACGGTCGAGGTCGGGGCCGCCGTGCAGCAGTCCGTTCACCACTTCGTTGACCGTGCCGTCGCCGCCCAGGGCGACGACCAGCTCGATGTCCTTGCTCTCCGCGGCCTGCCGCCCCAGGTCGCGGGCGTGGCCGCGGTACTCCGTGGTGACGGCCTCGAGCTTCATCTCGCTCGCCAGGGCGTGGATGAGGACATCACGCGTGCGCTCGCTGGTGGTGGTTGCCGCTGGATTGACCACAAGAAGTGCACGCATGCGAAGCAGAGTACCTAGCGCCTCTGATCCGGCCCAGACCGAGGTAGGAGTCGGGTAAGAGTGCGGCGGCCCCGGCCGCAGGGTGCGGCCACCGGGGCGCCGTCGGGCGGGGGCTACTCTGCAAAGGTGACCTCAGAGCAGAATCCCGTCCCCGAGACCTCCGAAGAAGACGGCCCGCGCCCCGGCCGGCTGACCGCCGCGGCGGCCCTTGCCGGACTCGAAGGAGCCGCGCTCGTCGTGGGCGGCGTCTACATGCTGGTCGCCGGCCTCACGGGACACCCCGACAACCCGGAGCAGGCCGCCACCGGCGGTGTGACCCTGATCGTGCTCGCGCTGCTGCCGCTGCTGGCCGCGCGCGGGCTGCTGGCCCGCAAGAGCTGGAGCCGCGGCCCCGCGATCATCACGCAGATCATGGCGCTGCCGGTCGCCTATACGTTGCTGCAGGCCGACAGCGTGGCCATCCCCGGCGGCATCGCACTCGCCGCCGTGTCGATCGCCGCGCTGGTGCTGCTGGTCAACCGGGAGACCACGCGCGCGCTGGGCATCCGCACGCCGGGGAGCACCCAGGAATCCAAGTAGCTGTACGCATACGTAGGCGCCCGGTGCATCACTCGCACCGGGCGCCTACGTATGCGTACAGCCGATACGTCACTCCTCGACGAGGAGCTTCTCCCGAAGTTGCGCCAGGGTGCGGGCGAGCAGGCGCGAGACGTGCATCTGGGAGATGCCCACTTCCTGGGCGATCTGCGACTGCGTCATGTTCCCGAAGAAGCGCAGCAGCAGGATGCGCTTCTCGCGGGGCGGCAGGTCCTCCAGGAGCGGCTTGAGGGACTCGCGGTACTCGACGCCCTCCAGTGCCTCGTCCTCGGCGCCGAGGGTGTCGGCGACCGCCGGGGACTCGTCGTCCGTGTCCGGGACGTCCAGGGACAGCGTGGAGTAGGCGTTGGCCGACTCCAGGCCCTCCAGGACCTCCTCCTCCGAGATGGCCAGCTTCTCGGCCAGCTCGTGGACCGTGGGGGAGCGGCCGTGGAGCTGGGAGAGCTCCGCCGTCGCCGTCGTCAGGGCCAGCCGCAGCTCCTGGAGGCGGCGCGGGACGCGCACGGCCCAGCCCTTGTCGCGGAAGTGCCGCTTGATCTCGCCCACGACCGTGGGCGTCGCGTACGTGGAGAACTCGACGCCGCGCTCCGGGTCGAAGCGGTCGACCGACTTGATCAGCCCGATCGTGGCGACCTGGGTGAGGTCGTCCAGCGGCTCCCCGCGATTGCGGAAGCGGCGAGCCAGGTGCTCGACCAGGGGCAGATGCATGCGCACGAGCTGATTGCGCAGCTCCGCGTACTCCGGACCGCTGTCCTGCAGGGCGCGCAGCTCGACGAACATCGCCTTCGCACCGCTGCGGTCCCGTGGATCGTGCCGGCCCTGCTGCTCAGCGTGTCGCTCGTGGTCGCTCATCAATCCCGCCCGTCGCGCGTCCGATCCCCCAGGGCCCCCGCGAAGCACGGTCCCAGGGGTCGACGCTGCCTGCTGTGGCGCGCCGGCCGCCGGGTCCGCCTTGTCTTCCGGGTGCGGCCGGGCCTGCTGTTCGGGAATGCCGGCGGCCAGCCGCCGTGCCTCCGTGCCGTCGGCCGGGAGATCCCGTGTGCCGCGCTTGTCGTCCCGCACCGGACCGTCCCCGTTCATCACGCCGGGCCGGGGCCCGCGCCACGCTTCTTGTAGAGGCTGATCGAGACGGTGTTGTCGTCGGCCACGGTGGAGTCGACCTGGCCCGCGAGGGCCGACAGCACTGTCCAGGCAAAGGTGTCGCGCTCCGGGGCCCTGCCGTCGGTGGTCGGTGCGGAGACCGTCACCTCCAGGGAGTCGTCGACGAGCCGGAACACGCAGCTGAGTACGGAGCCGGCGACGGCCTGCTGAAGCAGGATCGCGCAGGCCTCGTCGACCGCGATGCGCAGGTCCTCGATCTCGTCGAGGGTGAAGTCCAAACGCGCTGCGAGACCGGCCGTGGCCGTCCGCAGCACCGACAGGTAGGCACCCGCAGCCGGCAGCCGGACTTCCACGAAGTCCTGATTCCCGGGCTCGCCTGCGAACTGGGACACCCTCACCTCCAAGGTGGTACAAGCACTTTCGGGCTCCGGAGGTGCTCCCCCCGGTGACGCGCCACATATAACTGCGGTGACGCTACCGCGCGCCCGACTTTCCTGTCCTGGGGACCCCTGGCCCGTTGCTGTCACTCATAGTAAGCCTACGGGTACGGACAGTGGCTAGAGGGTGTGCGGGCCCAATTGGAAAGAGCGGGCGCCGGGTTGACGTACCCAAGCGCTCACCGGTCGAACCCCGACCGCGGTGGGCATCCTCCGGATCAGACGAGTACGGAGTCCACGAAGCACCAGCGCCAGCTCTCACCAGGCTCGAACGTGCGCATCACGGGGTGGCCGGTCTCCTTGTGGTGTTCCGTCGCGTGCTTGTACGGCGAGGAGTCGCAGCAGCCGACGTGGCCGCAGACGAGACACAGTCGTAGTTGCACAGGGTGACTGCCGACGGCCAGGCACTCCAGGCAGGTCTCGCTGAGCGGCGCGGGCTCGGGGTGCGGCAGCGCTTCGACGTGCGGGCACTCGTTCATGATGGCCAGGTTACGACGGCGGCGCGAAGAAGGACGGCGGAAGGCGGGGCATGGACGTATTGCCACTTGTGGGGCTGATCGCGGTGAGTGCCGCGGTGGCGGGTGCGGCACGCAGGACACCGGTGCCGGCACCGCTCCTTCTTGTCGCGGTCGGCCTGGTGGCCTCCTACGTGCCGAAGATTCCGGAGTACGCCCTCGACCCGCACATCGTGCTGCCGCTGATCCTGCCGCCACTGCTGCACACCGCCGCCCTGGAGAGCTCGTATCTCGACCTGCGGGCCAACATCAGGCCGGTCGCCCTGCTTTCCGTGGGCTACGTCCTGTTCGCCACGGTGGCGGTGGGCTGGCTCGCGTACGAGCTGATCCCGGACCTGCCGCTGACCGCCGCGCTCGTCCTGGGCGCGGTGATCGCGCCGCCGGACGCCGTGGCCGCCACGGCGATCGCCCGGCGGGTGGGACTGCCGTCGCGGCTCACGACGATCCTCCAGGGCGAGTCCTTGGTGAACGACGCGACCGCGATCACCGCCTACAAGGTCGCGCTCGCCGCGGCCGTGGGGGAGGGCGCGAGCTGGGGCGGCGGCATCCGGGAATTCCTGGTGGCGTCCATCGGCGGGGTCGGTGTGGGGCTGTTGCTGATGGTGCCGCTGCACTGGCTGCGCAAGCACCTCACCGAGGCCATCCTGCAGAACACGCTCTCCTTGCTGATCCCCTTCGTCGCGTACGCCGCCGCCGAGCAAGTAGGCGCCTCCGGAGTGCTCGCCGTGGTGACCGTCGCCCTGTACCTGGGGCACCGGTCGTGGCAGGTCGACTTCGAGACGCGGCTCCAGGAGGCCGCGGTGTGGAAGGTCGTCTCGTTCATCCTGGAGTCGACGGTGTTCGCGCTCATCGGCCTTCAGCTGCGCGTCGTCCTGGAGGACCTCGGCGAGTACAGCGTGGCGGAGGCCGTCTGGTACGCGATCGGGGTGTTCGTCCTGGTGGTCGTGATCCGCTTCGTGTGGTCGTACCCGGCCACCTACTTGCCGTTGTGGGTGTCGTCCCGCATCAAGGAGCGGGAGAGCGACACCGACTGGAAACGGCCGCTGATCGTGAGCTGGGCGGGGATGCGCGGTGTCGTGTCCTTGGCCATCGCGTTCTCCATCCCGCTCGTCACGGAGGACGGCGAGCCGTTCCCCGCGCGCAACTTGGTGCTCTTCCTGACCTTCACCACCGTCATCGGGACGCTCGTCGTGCAAGGGCTCACGCTGCCGGTGCTCATCAAGGTCCTGAAGCTGCCCGGCCGGGACGTGCAGGCCGAGACGCTGGCCGAGGCGCAGGCGCAGAGCGTCGCCTCGACGGCCGCTGAGGAGCGCGTGGACGAGCTGATGCGGGACCGGCGCAACTGCCTGCCACCGCCGCTCCAGGACCGGCTGCACACCGTTCTGGAGCGGCGCCGCAACTCCGTGTGGGAGCGGCTCGGGCAGCCCAACCCGGTGACGGGGGAGTCGGCCGACGACACCTACCGCAGGCTCGCGCGGGAGGCGATCGCGGCCGAACGGGAGGTCTTCGTACGGATGCGCGACGAGCGGCGGATCGACGACGAGATGATGCGGACCCTGCTGCGCAAGCTCGACCTCGAAGAGGCCGCCGCCTATCGGGAGGTCGAGGACTGAGCGTCCCCGAAGGGGGCGCCCGTGACGACGGCCGCGACAGTCGTGCCGGGCGGGAAGGCGCCCTCGCCCGTCAGGACGACTAGGGCATACAGCATCTTGGCGACGTAGAGATGCTCGACCGGAAGGCCGTGACGGCGCTCGAAGTCGTCCGCGAAGGAGGCCAGTTCGGCGGGCACGCGCGCGTAGCCGCCGAAATGGAAGCGATCGTTCACCTGCCAGGTGCCGCGGGGGCCACCGAACGCCGCCTGCTGCAGGGCGCGGACATCCGCCTCCAGGAAGCCGCCCTTCAGGACGCAGACGCCGAGGGCGCGCTGGTCGGGGGCGAGACCCGCGGCCAGGCCGGCGAGGGTGCCGCCCGTGCCGCAGGCGAGCGCGACGACCTCCGCGTGGCCGCGCAGCTCACGGCCCAGGTCCGTACAGCCGCGGACCGCCAGGGCGTTGCTGCCGCCTTCAGGGACGACGTACGCGTCCGTGGCGCCCGTCGCGTCGAGGAGAGCGGCGAGGACCTCGGGGTCGTTCTTCTTCCGATACGTCGATCTGTCGACGAAGTGCAGACGCATGCCGTCCGCCGTGCAGCGGGCCAGGGACGCATTGAGCGGGCGCTCGGCGAGTTCCTGGCCGCGCACGATGCCGAGGGTGGGCACGCCCAGGAGGCGGCCGGCGGCGGCCGTGGCCCGCAGGTGGTTCGAGTAGGCGCCGCCGAACGTGACGAGGGCCCGGCCGTGGGCCGCCTCCAGGTTCGGGGCGAGTTTGCGCCACTTGTTGCCGATCAGGTCCGGGTGGATCAGGTCGTCCCGCTTGAGCAGCAGGCGCACGCCGTGGCGCGCGAAGCGGGCGTCGTCCACCTCGGTGAGGGGCGAGGGCAGTCGCGGGCGCAGGTCGGCCGGGATCGGGCGGGGCACCCGGTCATTGTCGGACACGCGTCCGGGTGCCTGCCGCCGGCGCGTCCTACTTGAGCCGGTCGCGGATGCGGCTCCGCATCGAGGCCATCGTGAAGCCCTTCGGGTCGATCTTCCCCGGCTGCCACTCCAGGTGCCCGATGACGGAGCGCTCCGTCCAGCCGTAGTGGCGGCAGATCGCCGCTGCCGCCTTCTCGATGGCCTCCAGCTGGACCGCGGGCCACGGGTCCTTGCCGTCGCCGAGGTTCTCGCACTCGAAGCCGAAGAAATGGGGGTTGCCGTCGGTGTTCGCCTCGTTGTCGTGCGGCAGCGCCTTCTCCGCGATCACGGCGCGCAGCACGTCGTCGTCGCCGAGCCCCGCGTGGTTCGCGCGACCGTAGCCGACAAGGTGGACCCGGCCGTCCTTCGTGATGACGCCGTGGCACAACGGCCCCGGCAGGTCCGCGTGGCCGTCGCGACAGATGCGGACCGTCGCCTCGCTGCCCTTGGTGACGGTGTGGTGGATCATCACGCCGTTCACCGGGCCCCAAGGACCCTTCTGGTTGCGATTGTGATGCTGCCAGTCGCCGACTTCGACCACCGTCAGCCCCTCGTTCTTGAGGGCGGCGAGAAAACTGCTCGCTGACATGGGTGTGGCCATGGCCGACTCCTTCGCGGGGTGCGACGGCGGCCGGTCGCGCACCGTCTCGTACCGCTTGCTTGTACCGGAACTGTCGTACAGGGACTACTCGTTCGTTTCCCGTGCGAGTCGTTCCGGACACCGGCGACCGGCTTTTTCGGGCCCGCGCGGCCCCGGCTGCGCGCCTCAGCTGTGCAGGAACCCGTCCCCGTTCGTCGCGATGTGCGCCTCCAGGGCCTGCAGCGCCCGCTGCGTGGCGTCCGGGCTGCCGGTGCCCTTGCGCTCCGCGTAGTAGGCGGCGCCCAGCTTCTTCAGCAGATCGCCGCCCGCGCGCTGCGCCTGTACGTCGTCCAGCTTCTGCTTGCCCTGCGTCAGCCCGCGCTGCGCCTGCTCCTTGGCACGATCCAGGAAGCCCGCCATGGTCGTCACTCCTTCGCTGTTGTCCGTTGTTGACCGATCAACGCGTGCCGGGATCTTCGAGTTCCGAAAAATGCCGCCAATGCCCCGACTGGACGAGATCCATTCCCCCTCATTTGTGTAATGGCGCGACCACGATCCGTGCTGGAAGTGTGTTCCGCGCAGGTCAGTTCATGATCGGGAGGGCACATACATGTCGGTAGGCGAAGAGGTCCGAGCGGAACAGCCGGGGCAGCAGAAGAGCCTCGGTACCGCAGCCGCGCGGAATCTGGCCACCACCACCAAGTCCGCACCGCAGATGCAGGAGATCAGCTCCCGCTGGCTGCTGCGGACCCTGCCCTGGGTGGATGTGCAGGGTGGCACGTACCGGGTGAACCGGCGGTTGAGCTACTCGGTGGGCGACGGGCGGATCACGTTCGTGAAGACCGGGGACCAGGTGCGGGTCGTGCCGGCGGAGCTGGGGGAGCTGCCGGCCCTGCGCGACTTCGAGGACCAGGACGTCCTGGGCGAGCTCGCCCAGCGCTGCACGCAGCGGGAGTTCGCGGCCGGCGACGTCATCGCCGAGTTCGGCAGCCAGGCGGACGAGGTGTTCCTGCTGGCGCACGGCCGCGTGGAGAAGATCGGCACGGGGCCGTACGGCGACGACGCGGTGCTCGGCGTCCTCGCCGACGGCGCGTACTTCGGCGACCAGGCGCTGCTCGACCCGGAGACGATCTGGGAGTACACGGCCCGTGCGGTCACTGCCTGTACGGTGCTCACGCTGCCGCGCCGCGACCTGGAGCAGCTCGCGGAGCGGTCCGAGGGGCTGCGTACCCACCTGGAGGGGCTGCGCTCGATTCCGGCGCAGCGGTCCAACACGTTCGGCGAGAAGGAGATCGACCTCTCCGCGGGCCATGTCGGCGAGGCCGTACTGCCGGGCACCTTCGTCGACTACGAAGCGGCACCGCGCCAGTACGAGCTGAGCGTCGCGCAGACCGTGCTGCGCATCCACTCACGGGTGGCCGACCTCTACAACCAGCCGATGAACCAGACGGAGCACCAGCTCCGGCTCACCGTCGAGGCGTTGAAGGAGCGCCAGGAGCACGAACTCATCAACAACCGGGAGTTCGGACTGCTCAACAACTGCGAGTACGACCAGCGCCTGCAGCCGCACGACGGCGCGCCCGGTCCCGACGACATGGACGAGCTGCTCAGCAGGCGGCGCGGTTCCAAGCTGTTCCTGGCGCACCCGAAGGCGATCGCCGCGTTCGGCCGCGAGTGCAACAGGCGGGGCCTGGTCCCCGAGACCATCGACGTCGGCGGGAACCGGATCCCGACCTGGCGCGGTGTGCCCATCTACCCGTGCGCCAAGATCCCGATCTCGGACGCACGGACCACGTCCATCATCTGCATGCGTACGGGCGAGGAGGAGCAGGGCGTCATCGGGCTGCGGCAGTCCGGCATCCCGGACGAGATCGAGCCGAGTCTGTCGGTGCGGTTCATGGGCATCAGCGAGCAGGCGATCATCTCGTACCTGGTGACCACGTACTACTCGGCGGCGGTCCTGGTGCCGGACGCGCTGGGAGTCCTGGAGAACGTCGAGATCGGCCGGTGGCGGTGACGACCCGCACCCGGCACGCCGTGTCCCCGCCCGGAAGGGCGGGTACACCGAGGGGGTACGCGCCCATCAGCAGCGGGACCGCCACCGTCCGCACCCTCTCCGGGGTGAGCCCATGACGCAGTCGATACCTCTCACGCAGACGGCAGGGACACAAGGGACACAACAGACGGCAGGGATGCACGAGTCCGCGGAGGCGCAGGAGGCGGCGACGATCCTGGCGCAGACCAGGGCCGCCGTCGACCCCGAGATGCGCCGTGCCGTCGAAGCCCTGCCGGGTTCCCTGCGCCGCGTCGCCCTGTACCACTTCGGCTGGGAGCACGCGGACGGCACACCGGCAGTGGGGAGCGCGGGCAAAGCCGTACGGCCCGCGCTCGTCCTGGCCGCGGCTCGGGCGCTGGGGGGACGCGCCGAGCAGGCGATACGGGCAGCGGCCGCGGTGGAGCTGACCCACAATTTCACGCTGCTGCACGACGACGTGATGGACCGGGACGCCACGCGCCGGCACCGCCCGACCGCGTGGACCGTGTTCGGGGACGCGGACGCGATACTGGCCGGTGACGCACTGCAGGCCCAGGCCCAGCGGCTGCTCGCCGACGAGCGGCACCCCGCGGCGCCTGCCGCGGTGGCCCGACTCGCCGCCTGCGTCGTGGAGTTGTGCGCCGGCCAGTCCACGGACGTGGCGCTGGAGCGGCGTGATCCCCGGGAGGTCACGCTGGCGGAGACGCTGACCATGGCGGAGGCCAAGACCGGTGCGCTGATCGGCTGCGCGTGTGCGCTCGGCGGCCTGTACGCGGGGGCGGGCGAGGAGGAGGTCGCGGCGCTCGACGCGTTCGGCCGGGCGGCGGGCCTCGCCTTCCAGCTCATCGACGACGTGATCG
>NZ_JAAGMG010001347.1 GCF_010548525.1 Streptomyces sp. SID14478 | reverse complement strand
GGAGGCGGCCGGTCGTGAGGGGTGTGCGCGGGGGGCGGAGGTGGTGGCCGCCCGCTCGTCGGCGGCGCATCCGGTGGCGAGGGCGGTGGTGAGCCCGGCGGCGACGCGCAGGGCCGAGCGGCGTCGGATCGGTTCTGCCTTGGTCACCCGCCTATTTAAGGGGGATGACCGACAAAAGCCGCTTACCGACCCGAGGGCCTTAAGAATTACTGGATGCCAACGGAACTTAATCTTCATTTAGCAGGCCCGTGGCCCACGTCACCGATGATTCATTTGGACGTTTCCGGGGACGTCTGCCATGATCGGTGGCACGACCCCCATTGACCCGGGCCAGGTCGTCGTCAGACGCCGCGGACAACACCCCCCACCGTTCGCGGCGCACCACACGAAAGCCCCCGCGGCGCCGCACGACGGCGAGAACGGGGGCTTTCGTGCGTCCGGGGCGCGGCCGCCTCAGCGGTCGGCGACCCGCATCTCGAACCAGGTCGTCTTGCCGCGCGGCAGCAGGTCGACGCCCCAGCGGTCGGAGAGCTTGTCGACGAGGAAGAGGCCGCGGCCCGAGATGTCGAAGTCCTGCACGGGCATCAGACAGGGCAGCCCGCGGGACGGATCGCGCACCTCCACGCGGATCCAGCCGCGACGGCGCAGCATGCGCAGCCCGAAGACGCGGGCGCCGGTGTGCCGGACCGCGTTGCCGACGAGCTCGGAGACGAGCAGCACGGCGTCCTCGGTCATCTTCGGGGACAGGCCCCACTGCCGTAGCACGATCACCTGCGCGAGCCGGCGGGCGGTCGCCGCGGATTCGGGCCGCGACGGCAGCGGCACCTCCGCCTCGGTCGGATTGCCGAACAACTCCAGTGCCCTCAGGGCGTGTTCGTCCTCGACCGCGGGAGACCAGCGCGCGGCGGTCGCACTCCCGTGCCGCCGTGGTTGTTCGACACCCTCAAGCCCCGCCATGGCTCCATGATGGCTGCACAGCGGGGTCCGCGGGGCCGTTCCGGCTGAATAAGCCCCCCGGAACGCCTCATTCCGGGGAGCGTTTTGGCATATGCCTGTGGCAGATCGGGCCCCCGAAAGTCCTCACTGACCTGCGATGACTCACCGTGCGCGGGCGACCCTTGATCGTTACGAACGCGGCGGGCTTAAGGCTGCCTTAAGGAGCCGATAATGCGCTCCAACGGGGTATGTGATCAACTCCGCTTGCCCGCAAGGGAGTTGACCGACGCCCCTGAAGGCCCGTCAGGCGAACTTCGCCTTGCCGGGGCCATCCTCCACAAAGCTGCGCATACCGGTCTCGCGGTCCTCGGTCGCGAACAGGCCCGCGAACCAGGTGCGCTCAAGGGCGAGCCCCGTCTCCAGGTCCGTCTCCAGACCGGCGTCGATGGCCTCTTTGGCGGCGCGCAGCGCGATCGCCGGGCCCTGCGCCAGCTTCGCCGCCCAGGCGTGCGCCGCCGTGAAGACCTCCTCGGCCGGGACCACCCGGTCCACCAGACCGAGCGCGAGGGCCTCGTCGGCCTTCACCTGCCGGCCGGTGAAGATCAGGTCCTTGGCCTTGGCGGGGCCGATCAGACGGGCGAGGCGCTGGGTGCCGCCCGCGCCGGGGATCAGGCCGAGCAGGATCTCCGGCTGGCCCAGCTTGGCGTTGTCGGCGGCGATGCGGACGTCGGCGCACAGCGCCAACTCGCAGCCGCCGCCCAGCGCGTAGCCCGTGACGGCGGCGACCACCGGCTTCGGGATGCGGGCCACCGCGCTGAACGAGTCCTGCAGGGCGCGGGACCGCACGACCATGGCCGCGTGGTCCATGGCCTGCATCTCCTTGATGTCCGCACCGGCCGCGAAGACCCTCTCGCTGCCACGGACGACCACGGCCCGGATGTCGTCCCGGGCCGTGGCCTCCTCGGCGAGTTCCTTGATGCGGTCCTGGACGGCGACGTCCAGGGCGTTCATCGGGGGGCGGTCGAGGCGGATCGTGCCCACCCCGTCGGCGATTTCCAGATGTACGGTCATGCCCCGCAGGTTAGCGGGCGTTCACCGCGTGGCGACCCGTGCGGTGCGTCACGTGGTCTCCCGCCTCCGCGCCGCCCCGCGTCACTTCTTCCAGTCCGCCCAGGACATGTTCCAGCCGTTGAACCCGTTGTCCGGGGCCACCGTCTGGTCGTGGGTGTTCTTGACGACGACCACGTCGCCGATCATCGACTGATTGAAGAACCAGGCCGCCGGGACCTTGCTGTCGTAGCCGCCGCGGACGTCGCGCAGGCCCACGCAGCCGTGGCTGGCGTTGTAGTTGCCGAAGGCGCCGCCGCCCCAGTAGTTGCCGTGGATGAAGGTGCCGGAGGTGGTCAGGCGCATGGCGTGCGGGACGTCCTTGATGTCGTACTCGCCGCCGTAGCCGACCGTCTCGCCGTTCATCCGGGTCACCGCGAGCTTCTCGCTGATGACCATCTGGCCGTTCCAGGTCTCGTAGCCCGGCTTGCCCGTGGTGATCGGGATCGTCTTGAGGGTCTTGCCGTCACGCTTGACCGTCATCTTGTGGGACTTGGCGTTCACGGTGGAGATCTGGCTGCGGCCGATGGTGAACTTCACCGTGCGGACCTGCTTGCCGTAGACGCCGGGCCGGCCCTCGACGCCGTCGAGGTTGAGCTTGACGGTGACCTCGGTGCCGGCCGCCCAGTACTTCTCGGGACGGAAGTCGATGCGGTCGTTGCCGAACCAGTGGCCCTCGACCGGGACGGAGGGCTCCGTCGTGACCGTGATCGCCTTCTCGACGTCCTCGGGGTGCGTGATGCCGCGCGTGAAGCGGACCGAGAACGGCATGCCGACGCCGACCTTGGAACCGTCCTCCGGCGTGAACGTCCCGACGAAGGTGTTCTTCGGGGTCAGCGTGGTGAACGTGGTGTCCTTGGCCGACTCCCGGCCGTCCTTGTCCTTCGCCACCGCGTGGACCTTGTACTTGGTCGAGGCCGCAAGGTGGTGGGCGGGCGTCCAGCTGGACGCCCCGGTGATCTCGCCCTGCACCGGGTTGCCCTGGGAGTCGGAGACCTTCACCTCGGTCAACTCGCCCTTGTCAGCCGTGACTTTGAGCGCGCCGCTGGTGGCGACGCCGCCCGCGCCGTCCTTCGGCGCGACGGTCACGACGGCCTGCGACGGTTTGTTCGCCCCGCCCGCCTTGTCCGCCTGACCCTTGCCGTCGTGACCCGAGTCCGATCCACCCCCGCCACCGCACGCGGTGACCAGCAGCAGTGCCGCCCCCAGCAGAGCCGCCGATATCGGTCGTCGCCCGTTCAAGATGTTCTTCTCCCCTCGCACGGCCCCGGTCCAGGGCCCGCACCCCTGCGCTCCGCGCGCACTGCGAAAGATTAACCTCACGACCTGGGAAAACGGATCCCCGCTTATGTCACCGTTTAGTCCCAACGCCCCGCGGCGGGCCCCCCTTTCGGGCAATTCGCGGCTACGAACCCGCGGCGGCGCCCGCCTTCCACTGCTTCCAGTTCATGTTCCAGCCTCCGAGCCCGTTGTCGGGAGCCACTTCCTTGTCGGCGCTGTTGCGCACCTCGACCACGTCGCCGATGAGCGTGCGGTCGAAGAACCAGCCCGCGGGCGTGAGCGAACTGCCGCCCTTCACATCGCGCAGACCGACACAGCCGTGGCTGACGTTGCTGGACCCGAAGACCCCGCCCGACCAGTAGTTCCCGTGCAGGAACGTGCCCGAGTCGGTGAGCCGGATGGCGTGCGGCACGTCCGGGATGTCGTACTCGCCGCCGAAGCCGACCGTGCGGCTGTTCATCCGGGTCACGTCGAGCATCTCGGTGACGACCATCTTCCCGTTGTACGTCGTCGAGCGCGGCGCCCCCGCCGTGATCGGCAGGGTGTCGACCAGCTCCCCGTCCCGGCGCACCTCCATCGTGTGCTCCGCGGCGTCGACCAGGCTGACCTGGCTGCGGCCGACGGTGAAGGAGAACTTCTTGTGCTGCAGGCCGTAGACGCCGGGGGCGGCCTCCACGTCGCGCAGGTTCAGGTCGACGGTGACCTTGGTGCCGGACTTCCAGTACTTCTCCGGGCGGATGTCGAGCCGCGTCTTGCCGAACCAGTGCGGGGCGACGGCCACGGCGGGCCGCGCGGTGACCTTGACGGCGCGCTCCACGGCGGCGCGGTTGTCGATGTCCCGGTTGAACTCCAGCTTCACGATCATGCCGGTGCCGACGGTGGCCCGGTTCTCGGGGGTCACGTAGCCGATGAAGCGCTCGTCGGGGACGAACGTGGTGAAGGTGGTGTGGCGCGCCATGCGACGGCCGTGTCCGTCGACCGCGACCGCGTCGACCGTGTACTTCGCGGCGAGGGTGAGCCGGTCGGCGCCGGGTCCGGTGGGACGCCAGCGCATGGCGTCGTCCTCGAGGCGTCCGGGCACCGCCTCCTCCTGCGCGTCCTGGATCCGCACCACCTTGACCGACTCCAGCCTCCCCTCCGGAACCTCGACCTTGAGCCGCCCGTCCGCCTTCACGTCCTTGCTCGTGTCGTCCGGGGTGACCCGGATCAGGTCCTCCGGCGAGCGTGGCTTGCCGAACACCTCGTTCGAGTCGCATCCGGCGAGCCCGCCGACCAGTCCTGCCCATGTCAGTACGGCGGCCAGTGTCGCCCCTGCGCGCCGCGCGCGCCTCACAGCTGTTCTCACGCCAGGCCAACGACGCTCCCCCTGTCGGGGAAACGTGAGTGCGACGCCAGCTCTGGGCAGAACAGTGGGGAGGACTACGCACCGGGGAGCCGCGGCCGGGACGCCGCACGCCCCGTTTCGCGACGAGCCGTGGAGCCGCGGGAGGCCGACAGGTGTCGAGCGCAGCCGAGCAGGAGGCAGTGCGGGCCGGTACGCCGGCCCAGCGGACGGGCAACGGGAGGCCGCCCCTGCGCACGTCCGTGGCGCCCGGCCAGGACCACGAACCCGCTCTCCCGGTCGGGCCGGTGCGGCCCGGCACCCCCATGCCGCTCGGTGCCCGGTTCCGGGTCGGAGCGGACGGCGTCGCGGGCACGAACTTCGCGCTGTGGGCCGGGGGCGCCGAATCCGTGGAGCTGTGCCTGTTCGACGAGGAGGGGCACGAGCGCCGGTCGCCGCTGGCCGAGACGACCCATGAGATCTGGCACGGCTTCGTGCCGGGCGTGCGGCCGGGGCAGCGCTACGGCTTCCGGGTGCACGGGCGCTGGGACCCGTGGACGGGCGCCCGCTGGAACCCGGCGAAGCTGCTGCTCGACCCGTACGCCCGCGCGGTGGACGGCGAGTTCCGGCTGCCGCCCGAGGTGTACGGGCACGTACGGGACTGGCCCGAGCAGCACGTGGCCGACACCGTGCGCGACGGCCGGGACTCCGCGCCGTACGTCCCGAAGGGGGTCGTGGTCCACGACGACGCCCCCGACGACGAGTGGGTGGACGACCGGCGGCCCAAGACGCCCTGGGCGGACTCCGTCATCTACGAGCTGCACGTGCGCGGCTTCACCCGTCAACACCCTGACATTCCGCAGGAGTTGAGGGGCACGTACGCCGGGCTCGCCCATCCCGCCGCGATCGCGCACCTGACCCGGCTCGGGGTGACGGCCGTGGAGCTGCTGCCGGTGCACCAGTTCGCGCACGAGGACCATCTGCTGCGCCGCGGCCTGAAGAACTACTGGGGCTACAACTCGATCGGCTACTTCGCCCCGCACGCGGGCTACGCGGCGTCCGGCACGGCCGGGCAGCAGGTCGGCGAGTTCCGGCGGATGGTGCGGGCGCTGCACGACGCGGGGATCGAGGTGATCCTCGACGTCGTCTACAACCACACGGCGGAGGCGGGCGAGCTGGGCCCGACGCTGTCGCTCAAGGGCATCGACAACCGCGGCTACTACCGGCTGCAGGACGACGCGCGGCGCTACGCGGACTACACGGGCTGCGGCAACACGCTGCACGTGGTCCAGCCGCACGTGCTGCGCCTCATCACGGACTCGCTGCGCTACTGGGTCACGGAGATGGGCGTCGACGGCTTCCGCTTCGACCTCGCGGCGGCGCTCGCCCGCTCGATGCACGACGTCGACATGCTGTCCCCGTTCCTCGCGGTGATCGCGCAGGACCCGGTGCTCAGGCGCTGCAAACTGATCGCGGAGCCCTGGGACGTCGGCTCGGGCGGCTACCAGGTCGGTGCGTTCCCTCCGCTGTGGACGGAGTGGAACGACCGCTACCGCAACGCCGTACGGGACTTCTGGCGCGGTGCGCTGCCCGACGTACGCGATCTGGGGTACCGGCTGTCCGGCTCCAGCGACCTGTACGCGTGGGGCGGGCGGCGGCCGTACGCGTCGGTCAACTTCATCACCGCGCACGACGGCTTCACGCTGCGCGACCTCGTCTCGTACGAACGCAAGCACAACGAGGCGAACGGCGAGGGCAACCGGGACGGCTCGGGCGACAACCGGTCCTGGCACTGCGGCGTCGAGGGCGAGAGCGCCGAGGAGTCCGTACTCGCCCTGCGCAGGCGGCAGTTGAGGAACCTGCTGACGACGCTGCTGCTGTCGACCGGGGTGCCGATGCTGGTGGCGGGCGACGAGTTCGGGCGCACCCAGCGCGGCAACAACAACGCGTACTGCCAGGACAACGAGATCAGCTGGGTCGACTGGGGGCTCCTGGCGGAGCCCGGCTGGCGGGCCCTGTTCGACCTGACCACCCGCCTGATCGCCCTGCGGCACGCACATCCGGTGCTGCGGCGGCGGGCGTTCTTCTCGGGGCGGGCGCACTCGGCGGACGGGCTGCGGGACCTGGCCTGGTTCACGTCGCGCGGTACGGAGATGACGGAGCGGGACTGGTACGCGCCGGCGGCGACCCTGGGCATGTATCTGTCCGGCCGCGACATACCGGGCCGGGACGCGCACGGCGAACCCGTCGAGGACGACAGCTTCCTGGTCGTCCTGCACGCGGGCGACGGCACGGCGCGTTTCGTGCTGCCGGGCGAGCCGTGGGCCCGGGAGTACGAGGTGGTCGTCGACACCGGCATGGAGGCGCAGGACGCGCCGCCGGGTGTGGTGCACCCGGCCGGCGCGGTGATCCCGGTGGCGGGGCGGACGGTGCTGCTGCTGCGCGTGCGGGAGTGAGGGGTCCGGCCGCCCCCGCCGGGTCGCGGAGGGGGCGGGATCAGGGGCGCGGCTCGCCCCGGTAGGTGCCGAAGGACCACTTGTTGCCCTCGGGGTCGAGGATCGCGAACTCGCGGCTGCCGTACGGCTGGTCCGCGATCTCGCGCAGGACCTTGACGCCCGCGTCGACGAGGTGCGCGTACAGCTCGTCGACCCGGTCGGTGACGACGTACGCGCCGAACGTGCCCGGCTGCTGGCACCACGTGCTCGGATCGGCGTCGGGCTTGTGCGAGCCGAGCATGATGCCGCCGCCCTCGGGCCAGTCGAGCTGGGCGTGCGCGACGAGGCCGCCGTCCTCGTAGACCGCGGTCCGCAGGAAGCCGACCGTGTCGACGAGGAAGTCGATCAGGGCGGGGGCGTCGGCGGCCTGGAGGGAGGGCCAGACGGCCGGTTCGCGCGGGGTGCCCTGGGTGCTCTGTGTGGTGTTCATGAGTCCGATTCTTCGCCGTTGCGGTGGCTGCCGGCTTGGATGTTCCGGCACTCTTCGGCGAGCCACGCCGTGGGGCTCAGGCCCGTGTACTGGTGAAAGGCGCGCACCAGGTGCGAGTGGTCGCTGTAGCCGTGTGCGGCGGCGGCCCCTGCCAGGTCGGGCGGCGTGCCCGCGGCGACCCGGCGCACGACGGCGGCCTTGGCGTGCTGGAACCGCATGAGCCGGGCGGCCTGCCCGGGGCTCAGCCCCGTCTCGGCGCGGAAGAG
>NZ_JAAGMG010001311.1 GCF_010548525.1 Streptomyces sp. SID14478 | reverse complement strand
TCGCTGGGGCACGGCGCGCACTACTGCCTGGGGGCGCCGCTGGCCCGCCTGGAGGCGACGATCGCGCTGGAGCGTCTGTTCGTCCGGTTCCCCGGGCTCGCCCTGGCCGTGCCGGACGCCGAACTGCCCGCACACGCCGGTTTCGTCGGCAACAGCGTGCGCCGGCTGCCGGTCCGGCCCGGTCCCGACGCGGGAGAGCGGTGACACTGGCCCTATGGAGCACACCCGTACCGATGTCCCGCCTCTCGACGCCGCCCGGACCGACGCCTACCTGGACCGCATCGGCGCCGCCCGCCCCGCCGCCCCGACCGCCGCGGCCCTGCGCGACCTGCACCTGGCGCACCTGCGCACCGTGCCCTTCGAGAATCTCTCCGTGCACCTGGGCGAGGACATCCGGCTCGACGCGGAGCGGCTCGTCGCCAAGCTCGTGGACCGGCGGCGCGGCGGCTTCTGCTACGAGGTCAACGGCGCGTTCGCCGCGCTGCTCGGCGCCCTCGGCTTCGAGGTGACGCTGCTGCAGGCGCGCGGCGTGGGCGACGGCGGCCGGCTCGGCATCCCCTACGACCACTTGGCGCTGCGCGTGCGCGACGCCGAGGGCGCCGACTGGCTCGCCGACATCGGCTTCGGCACGCACACCCACTTCCCGCTCGCGTACGACGAGCGCGGCGACCAGAGCGATCCCGGCGGCGCCTTCCGGATCGCGGAGGCGGCGCACGGCGATCTTCTCGTCCTGCGCGACGGGGAGCCGCAGTACCTGCTCGATCAACGGCCGCGGGATCTGGGCGACTTCGCGGCGGGCGCCTGGTACCACCGCACCTCGCCCGACTCCCGCTTCACCCGGTCCCTCGTCTGTTCGCTCCTGACCGGCGACGGCCGGGTCACGCTCAGCGGTCATACGCTCACCCGGACCACCGGCGCGCGGCGTACCCGTACCGAACTGTCCTCCGACGACGCCGTCCTCAGGGCCTACGACCAGCACTTCGGCATCGTCCTCGACCGCGTTCCCCCGGAACCGAAGACCGCCGAGAGCTGACGGCGCCGGGCACCCCCTGGTTATGCTGCCGCGAAGCGTTCAAGCAAAGCGCTCAAACGAACAGCGGGGCGAGGGGGCCATCAGCATGCGCGAACCGGTCGAGACCAGGCGCCAGCGGATTCTCGCCGTGGTGCAGTCGCGCGGCGCGACCCGGGTCAGCGATCTCGCCGCGGAGCTCGCGGTGTCGGTGGTGACGCTCCGCCGCGACGTGGAGGAACTGGCCCGCGAGGGCAGGTTGCGGCGCGGCCACGGGGTGGCCCGGCCGCTCCTGCCCGAGACCGAACGGCCCGCGGCGCCCGTGGCGCCGCCGGTGGACGGCGGCCCGGTCGCGGTCGTCGTGCCGGAGCGTCACGCCTACCTGTACGAGGCACTGCACGGCGCCCGGTCGGCCTTCGAGGAGGCCGGGGTCCGCATCGCGCTGCACATCGCACCGACCGTGCCCGGCGCCGAACAGCCGATCGTGGAACGGGCGTTGGCGGAGGGCGCGCGGGGTCTGCTGATCGCCCCGCGCTGGCGCAGCAGGGCCACGGAGGAGGCCGACTACGCCTGGCTGTCGCGCCTTGAGGTGCCCGCCGTCATGATGGAGCGCAGGCCGCGGCGCGGCAGCCCGCTGCACGCCGTGGACACCGTCTGCACGGACCACTGGTACGGCATCCATCTCGCCGTCGAGCACCTCACGGGTCTCGGCCACCGGCGCATCGTGCTCGCCGCACGCGACGACAGCCCGACGGCGCGCGCCCTGCGCGCGGCGTTCACCGAGATCGCCGCGGAGCACCCGGACGTCGACAAGTGGGCGCTGGCCCTCAGCACGCCAGGTGCGGCCCCCGACCCCGCGGCGGAGAGCGCGCAGAAGCCGATCGACCTCCCGGCGTTGCTGCAGGAGTTGGGGGCGACGGCGGCCGTGCTGCACGGCGACGTGGACGCCCTGATGCTGGTGCAGTCGTTGCGCGACAGCGGGGTGCGGGTACCGGAGGACTGCTCCGCGATCGCGTACGACGACGTGGTCGCGGCGCTCGGCAGTACGCCGCTGACGGCCGTGTCGCCGCCGAAGGCTGACGTCGGCCGGACCGCCGCCGAGCTGCTGCTGCGCAGGCTCGGCGACCGGTCTCCCGGGGGGTCCGCGGGCCCTGCGCGGCGTGTGGAGCTGCTGCCGACGCTGTCGGTGCGCGGCTCGACCCAGGTGCCGCCGACCGCCGCGTCCGCCGGATGAACTGCCGCCCCTCGATGAGCGTTTGACCGTTTTATTTTCTTCTGATCGATCTATTGACCAGGTCCGTTCAGCCGATCAGTATTCCCGTGACTCGAACACGCAGGAGCCGCGGGAGGCGCCCATGCCCGGTCGACAGAGCCGTCGATCCGTGCTCGCCGCGATCACCGCGCTGCCGCTGACGGGCGCCCTCGGCGCCTGTAGCGGGACCGACAGCGCGTCATCCGGGAGCACAGCCACGTCCGGTACCAAAGGCACGACCACCATCACGTTCTGGTCCGCGCTGCGCGGCAGCCAGGAAGTGGTGGACGAGTTCAACAAGACCCACAAGCACATCCAGGTCGCCTTCGAGCAGATACCCTCCGGCACCTCCGGCGGCTATCTCAAGCTCAGCAACGCGGCCCGCGCGGGCAACGCACCCGACGTCGCCACCATCGAGTACCCGCAGGTCCCGGGGTACGCGATCGACGGAGTCGCCCGCGACATCACGGATGTGATCAGTGACCGGCTCAAGGCCAAGCTGCTGCCGCAGGCACTCGGCCTGACCACCTTCCAGGGGCGCACGTACAGCGTGCCCCTGGACGTCGAGCCGATGGTGCTGCACTACCGCAAGGACCTGTTCGACAAATACGGCCTCGACGTCCCCACCACCTGGGACGAACACACCGAGCTGGCCCGCGCCGTGCGTCGCACCGGCGGCAAGCGCAGGGCGACCTTCTTCTCCACGGACATGGGCCAGTTCTCGGCGTGGTGCTGGGGGGCCGGTGCCCACTGGTTCGACACGTCCAAGGGCGCCTGGAACGTGTCGCTCGCCGATGCCGCGACCCGCCGCGTGTCCGCGTACTGGCAGCGGCTCATCGACGAGGACCTCGTCTACGTCAACCCGCCCAACAGCCGCGAGGCCGACGCCCAGGCGGGCAACAGCCTGGTCCTGACCCGGCACAGCGGCGCCTGGGACGCGGGCGCCCAGATGAACGCCCGCCCCCAGCAGAAGGGCCTGTGGCGGATCGCCCCGCAGCCCCAGTGGGACCCCGCGAAGCCGGCGCTCGGCACCCAGGGCGGCTCCACGTTCGCCATCACCAAGGACAGCAGGCACCCCGAGGCCGCCATGGAATTCATCGAGTGGCAGGTCTCCAGCCCGGCCGCGCTCAAGGCCCGGCTGTCCAGCGGCGCGAGCAGCCAGTACCCGGCCGTGACCGAGCTGATCAAGGAGGGCCGTGCCGCCTTCGACCGCTCGTACTACGGCGGCCAGGACATCTACACGCTGTTCGAGAACGAGGCTCAGAAGATCACCGACGGGTGGGTCTGGGGCCCCCGGATGACCGCGACCGGGCAGGTCATGGCGGATGCCTTCGCCCGGGCGGCGGCGGGCTCCGGAACGATCGAGTCGTCCATGCGCGCCGCGCAGGACGGCACGATGCCCGACCTCAAGGCCCTCGGCCTCAAGACCACCCAGCACTCCACGTGAACACCCGCACCCCGAAAGGCAGGTGAGTCCCATGACCGCGACAACCCACGCGCCCGCGACCGCGGCCGCACCCCCGCGGGAGGCGGACGGCTCCCGGCGCAAGGCGCAGCGTGCGGCGGGACGGCGCCGGGGCGGCGCCGCGGGTGTCCTGATGGCCCCGTTCTTCGTCCTCCTCACGCTCGTCTTCCTCATCCCGGTCGGCACGGCGGTGTGGCTGAGCTTCTTCAGCGACGACCAGCCGGGCCTCGGCTTCGGCCCCGAGCGCACGGTCTTCGTCGGCCTGCGCAGTTACGCCGCTGTCCTCACGGACCCCTCGTTCCTGTCCGGCCTCGGCACGGTCGCGCTGTACTGCGTGATCTACATCCCGGTGATGACCGTCGGCTCGCTCGCCCTCGCGCTGCTGCTGGACTCGGGAGTCGTACGGCTGCGCGCCTGGGCCCAGTTGGGCCTGTTCCTGCCGCACGCGGTGCCCGGCATCATCGCCGCGCTCATCTGGCTGTACCTCTACACCCCCGGCATCAGCCCGATCATCGAGATCCTCGGCAAGGCCGACATCACCGTCAACTTCCTCGGCCTGCACACCGCGATCCCGTCCATCGTGAACATCGCGGTGTGGAGCAACCTCGGCTACAACATGGTCGTCTTCTACGCGGCCCTGCAGGCGGTCCCCCGGGAGGTCCTGGAGGCCTCGGTCGTCGACGGGGCGGGTCCCGTGCGCGCCGCGCTCCAGGTGAAGGCGCCGCTGGTGCGCTCCTCGATCGTCATGGTCGCGATGTTCACGCTGATCTGGGCGCTGCAACTGTTCACCGAACCCATGCTGCTGCGCACCGGATCACAGGTCGTCGACGCCCGGTTCTCACCGAGCATGTACATCTACGACGCGGCCTTCAGCCGCAACAACTACTCGCTCGCGGCCGCCGCGTCGGTGATCCTCCTGATCATCACGATCGCCGTCTCCTTCGGCGTCACGCGCTGGACCAACCGCGTCAACTCGGAAGAGGAGCGCGCCCGATGACCACTGCCGAGATGAGCAGGTCCACCCTGCTGCGCCCCCGGCTCCTGGGCCGGGCGACCGTCAACCTGGTCGTCGCGCTATCCGTCCTCTACACGGTCCTGCCGGCGCTGTGGCTGGTGCTGGCCTCGACGAAGACCCGGGACGCCCTGTTCAGCAGCAACATCCTGTCCTTCAGCGACTTCTCCCTCGTCCAGAACGTCAAGGACCTGTTCCGGATGGACGGCGGCCTCTACAGCCGCTGGTACGGCAACAGCCTGTTGTACGCGGTCCTCGGCGCGGCGATCGGCGCCATGATCTCCGTCGCCTGCGGCTACGCCTTCGACAAGTACCACTTCCGGCACAAGGAGAAGCTGTTCGGCCTGGTGCTGGCGGCCGTCATGGTGCCGCAGACGGTGCTCGCGCTCCCGCTGTACCTGTTCGCGTCCGCGACCGGCGTCGTGAACACGTTCTGGTCGGTGTTCATCCCGGTCCTGTTCAACCCGTTCGGCGTGTACCTGGGCCGCATCTTCGCGCAGGGGTACGTACCGAACGAGGTCCTGGAAGCGGCCCGCGTCGACGGCGCCGGCGAGCTGACGACGTACGTCCGCGTCGCCCTGCGGATGCTCGGCCCCGGCCTGATCACGGTGTTCCTCTTCCAGCTCACCGCCATCTGGAACAACTTCTTCCTGCCGATGGTGATGCTCTCCAACCAGAAGCTGTATCCCGTCAGCCTCGGCCTGTTCCAGTGGAACAGCCAGGCGACCGTCTCTCCCGAGTACTACCCGGTGGTGATCATGGGCTCGCTCCTCGCGGTGCTCCCTCTCGTCCTCGCGTTCCTCTTCCTCCAGCGGTTCTGGCGGTCCGGCCTGACGGCAGGGGCGGTCAAGTGAGCAAGCCCGACGCGGCGTTGGCCATGTCGCCGCAGGCGGCCGCGGCCGTCTTCACCTCGCGGGCGCTGGCCGCGCTGGGCGAGGTCTGCGACCTGGCCCCGCTGCCCGTCCTCGACGACCTCTCGACCGTCCGCGCCAAGGAGGTGCTGGCCGACGTCGAGGTCCTCGTCACCGGGTGGGGCTGCCCGCGGCTCGACGCCGACGTCCTCGCGGCGGCGCCCCGCCTCAAGGCCGTGGTGCACGCGGCCGGTTCGGTGCGCGGCCACGTCACCGACGCCTGCTGGGAGCGGGGCCTCGCGGTGTCCTCGGCGGCCGCGGCCAACGCGCTGCCCGTCGCCGAGTACACCCTCGCCATGATCCTTCTGCACGGCAAGCACGTCCTGGAGCGGGCCCGCGACTTCGCACGGACCCGGGCGCGCGACAACTGGCTGCTGACCACTCAGGACGTGGGCAACTACCGCCGCACCGTGGGCATCCTGTCCGCCTCCCTGATCGGCCGCCGTGTCATCGAACTGCTGCGGCCCTTCGACTTCGACGTGCTCCTGCACGATCCGTACGTCACCCCGGCGCAGGCCGCCGAGCTCGGCGTGGAGTGGGTGGAACTGGCCGAACTGTTCACGCGCAGCGACCTGTTGAGCGTCCACACCCCCCTGCTGCCTGCCACGCGCGGGCTCGTCGACCGCACCCTGCTCGGTGCGATGCGGCCCGGCGCCGCGCTCCTCAACACCTCGCGCGGCGCCGTGATCGACCAGGACGCGCTCACCGACGTGGTGCGCGCGGGCCGCATCCGCGCGGTGCTCGACGTCACGGACCCCGACGTCCTCCCCGCCGATCACCCCCTGTGGGACTGCCCGAACGCACTGATCACCCCCCACCTCGCCGGCTCCCAGGGCAGCGAGTGGGAGCGGCTCGCCGACACGGCGGTCGACGAGGTGGCGCGGTGGGCCGCGGGCGACGGTTTCGCCCATCCTGTACGACGCGAAAGGCTGGCGTTCCTCGCATGAGCATCCCCTTCGAACTTCCCGCGGAGAACCGCGAGTCGAGCCCGTTCACCGGCTACACCCGCGCGCACTGGGAGGCCACGGCCGACGGTCTGCTCGGCGCCGCGTGGCGCTGGGCCACCCCCGAGGGCGCGCTGCTCGGCCTGCCGGGCCGCCCCTCCGCGTCCGGGGTCCGCTCGGACGGCCTGGAAGGGTTCGCCCGCACCTTCCTGGCGGCCGGGTTCCGTGTCGCGGGCGCCGACGGCAAGGACCCGCACGGCTGGCTGGAGCGGTACGCGAGCGGCCTCGCCGCCGGCACCCGCACCCCCGGCGCGGACGACGCCGAGTCGTGGCCGCTGATCCTCGACCACCACGTCCAGGGTCAGCCGATGGTCGAGTCGGCATCGGTGGCGCTCGGCCTGATGCTGACCCGGCCCTGGCTGTGGGACCGGCTCGACGGCGACGTACAGGACCGGGCGGAGAAGTGGCTGCGCGGCGCGCTCACGCACACGCCCGCACCGAACAACTGGTACCTCTTCCCCTTCATGGTGGCGTCGTTCCTGGAGGCGGCGGGACGCGGTGACGCGGCCACGACGCGCGCCATGGACCGGGCACTTGAGCTGATGGAGACCTGGTACCGGGGCGACGGCTGGTACGCGGACGGCGACGGCCGCGCCTTCGACCACTACAACGGCTGGGCGTTGCACCTGTACCCGCTGCTGCACGCCCACCTGTCGGGCGACACGGCGCTGTCGGCCCGCTTCGGCCCCCGGCTGCGCGAGCACCTGGAGGGCTTCTCGCTGCTCTTCGGCGGCGACGGTGCGCCGATCCACTTCGGGCGCTCGCTCACGTACCGGTTCGCGACGTCGGCGGCGGTCGGCATCGGTGCGGTCACCGGTCACACGCCACTGTCCCCGGGTACGTCACGCCGTCTGATCAGCGGCAGCCTGCGCTACTTCCTCGACCGGGGCGGCGTCACCGACGAGGGCCTGCTGAGCCTGGGCTGGCACGGCCCGCACCGCGCGACGCTGCAGCGGTACTCCGGGCCCGCGTCCCCGTACTGGGCGTCGAAGGGCTTCGTGGCACTGCTCGCCGGCGAGGACGATCCACTGTGGACGGCGACGGAGGAGCCCGCACCGAGCGAGGGCCCCGACCGGGTCCTCGCCCTGCCGGCGCCGGGCCTGCTGATCCAGTCGACGCGGGCGGACGGCATCGTGCGGCTGCACAACCACGGCAGTGACCATGTCCGGCCGCACGAGGGCGAGTTCGCGGCGCAGGACGACGCTCTCTACGGCCGGCAGGCGTACTCCACGCACACCGGCCCGACGTCCCCGGCCAACGCCGCGGACAACCACCTCGCGGTGGAGGTCGGCGGTGTCTCGAGCGTGCGCCGGCGCATCCATCCGCTGGGCGCGGGACACGGCGACGGGTGGGGCTGGGCGGCGTCCTGGCACCGCCCCGTGTTCGCGTCCGGGCCGCCGATGGTGCCGGGGCTGCGCGTGGAGAGCGTGACGGTGGCGCGTGGGCGGTACGAACTGCGCGTCCACCGCATCGTGGGCGCCCCGCACGGGGCACGGGTGACGCTCACCGGCTGGGCGACGCAGGGGCTCCGCTCCGAGCTGGCCGGGCTGCACGGGTGGGACGACGGCGCGGACGCGGTGCGGGCACCCGAGGGAACGGCGTACGAGGCGTGGGTGCGAGTACCCCGCCTGTCGGCGGATGTCGAGGGGAGCAGGGTGCTGGTGGCGCTGGCCTCGTTGGGCGGGGAGCCGGACGCGGTCCTCGCCAATGCCGTGCGGGACGTCTCGGTGGTCGAAGAGGAGGTGACGGTGCGCTGGGCCGACGGTTGTGAGACCGCCGTCGCTTTCGATCCGCTGGACGTTCAGTGCCGCTGAGCGGCGGCCGGGCGCACCGTTCCCCGCACGCCCAGGGCGTCCTGCACGGCCGGGGCGTAGCGGTTCACGACGTCGTCGATGTCCGCGGTCCGCACGTGCGGACCGCGGGCGATGCCGTACATGACGCCGAGTCCGAGCAGCATCGACACGGCCAGCTCGGCGCGCAGGCCCGCGTCGGGGCCGCGGAGGCGGGCGGCGAGGCGGCCGCTGACCTGGGAGCGGAAGTTGGCGCGCAGGATCTCGCCCTGTTCACCGTGGAGCGGGGCGAAGACGATGCGCAGGATGGGGTCGGCGCCGCGCTCCGCCTGCCCGGTCAGGACGTGGCGCACCATGTGGCGGCCCAGGTCGTCCAGCGGCGCGTCGAGGAAGGACTCCACGTCCGCCTCGAAGTTCATGACGCTGGAGAACAGGGCGTCCTTGTTGCCGAAGTACTTGAGGATGAGCGGCGGGCTGACCCCTGCCCGGTCGGCGACCGCCTTGAGGGTGATGTCGCCGTGCGCGTGCCGGGCGAGCAGGTGCCGGGTGGCCTTGACGATCGCGGTCCTGGTCGCCTCCGCGTCGCGCCGGCCCGCACCGGGCCCGCGCTCGTCGGCGTACGCCGTGGTCATTGCCTCACGCTCCCTTCGTCGTGGCCACGGGGGCCTGCAGCGCCTCGACCACGCCCTCCTTCACACGGTCGGACGGGACGGCGAGCGCGATGGCTGCGGCCACCAGGGCGACCGTACCCGCCATGGCGAAGGCCAGCTGGTAGCCGTGCAGCGACGGCACCGCGAGGCCGCCCACACGGGTCGTGTGGTGTACGAGGACGGCGGCGATCGCCGCGCTGGAAACGGCCTGGCCGATGGTGCGCATGAGGACGTTCACGCCGTTCGCGGAGGCGGTGGCGTCCGAGGGGACGGCGCGCAGGATCAGCGTGGGCAACGCCGAGTAGGCGAGCGTGGTGCCCGTCGACACGACGGCCGCGCCGACGAGGATGACCCACAGATCGGTGCTGTCCGCGATGCGCACGGCGTAGCCGAGGGCGAGGACGACACCGCCGACGGCGAGGGTGATGCGGGGGCCGCGTGCGGCGGAGACGCGGGCCGAGACCGGGGAGAACAGCAGCATGATGACGCCGCTGGGCAGCATGCACAGGCCGGTCGCGACGATGGACAGGCCCAGGCCGTAGCCGGTGGCGACGGGGGCCTGCACGAGTTGTGCGGTGACGAGCGAGTTGGCGTAGAACGCGAAGCCGGTGAACAGCGCAGCCACGTGTGGCAGTCCGACCCTGCGTCCGGCGGCCAGACGCAGGTCCACCAGGGGACGGGCGGCGCGCAGTTGGTGCCACGACCACAGGCACAGGATCGCGACGGCGCCGGCGAACAGGCCGACGACGCGGCCGCTCCCCCAGCCCCACTGTCCGCCCTGGGAGACGCCGAGCAGCAGGCAGACCAGGCCCGCGGCGAGCCCGGCGGTGCCGAGCGCGTCGAAGCGGCCCGGTGACCTGACGGGCGACTCGCGCACCGCCCACCAGGCGAGCGCGAGGCCGAGGGCGCCGAGCACGCCGGTCGCCCAGAACATCACGTGCCAGTTGGCGTACTGCACGATCAGCGCGGCCAGCGGCAGGCCGAGGGCGGCGCCGATGCCGACGGTGGAACTCATCAGGGCGACGGCGGAACCGGTGCGGTGCGGCGGGAGTTCGTCGCGCAGGATGCTGATGGACAGCGGCACGACGGCCGCGGCGGCGCCCTGCAGGGCGCGGGCGGCGATCAGGATCCTGATGTCGGAGGTCAGCGCGCACAGCACGGAGCCGCCGGTCATCAGGGCGAGTGCGATCAGCAGGACGCGCCGCTTGCCGTACATGTCGCCGGCCCGGCCGAGCACGGGGGTGAGGACGGCGCCCGCGAGGAGCGTCGCGGTGACCATCCAGGAGACGGCCGCGGGGGACGCGCCGGTGAGCCGCGGCAGGTCCGGGAGCAGCGGTACGACGACGGTCTGCATGACCGCCATGAGGATGCCGCCGAAGGCGAGCACGGGCACGGTGAGGCGCTCGCGCAGGCGCGGCGGCGCGGGTATCGGTGCGGGGTCCATGGCAGCGGTTCCTCGTGCTCGGGACGGCGGACGCAGGCGCGGCACGTCGGGTATGTCGGGTGAATCGACATTCACCCGGCGAGGTGAATCATTATTCACCATGCAACGACCCGCTGTCTGCGCCGCGGGGCAGGGCGGGCCGTCCGGGCTGAGCGGGCGCCGTGTCGCGTACGGCCGCGTCCCTCCGGCGGGCCGACTGGGGCCTGCGGCCCCTGCGAACGAGGGCGTCGGCACGGCCGGTGACGGGCCTCGGGGCCTACGGCTCCGGCGGCGGGACGGGCGGCGATACCGACCCCACGAGCTCCCGGCACGGGCATCACGTTCCCCCTTCTGACCAAGGTGGACCTGCCCCGCCGCGAGAGGAGGGCGGTGACGTCTTCGGTTCCTGCCGCCGCCGGGCGATACTGCCGATCATGACCTCGATGACTGACGCGCTGCGCTTTGGACTTGTCGGCACGGGCTCCTGGGCCGCACGGACCCATGCCCCCACGCTCGCCGCCCATCCGCACACCGAGTTCGTCGGCTTGTGGGGCCGGCGTCCCGAGGCGGCCGCCGAGCTCGCGGCGGC
>NZ_JAAGMG010001266.1 GCF_010548525.1 Streptomyces sp. SID14478 | reverse complement strand
CGGGCCCGGCGGGCGCGGCCTCGGCCTCGCGCTCGTACGGCAGGCGGTGCACCGCAACGGTGGCACGCTGGAGATGACCCGGCCGCCGGGCGGCGGCGCCGAGTTCACGGTGACGCTGCCGCTGGAGGAGGGCGCCGCGACGCTCCCCGCGCTGCCGGCGCCGAGAACCCCCGACGAGGTCCCGACCACGATCCAGGACGGCCCGGCATGACGGAACCGCGCATCCGCGTCCTGGTGGTGGAGGACGATCCCGTCGCCGCCGACGCCCACGCCCTCTACGTCGACCGCGTGCCGGGCTTCGCCACCGTCGCCAAGGCGCACACCGCCGCCGAGGCGCGCCGCGCCCTGGACCGCGTGCCCGTCGACCTGATCCTGCTCGATCTGCACCTGCCGGACGGGCACGGGCTGACGCTCGCCCGGTCGTTGCGCACCGCCGGGCACCAGGCGGACGTCATCGCGGTCACCTCGGCCCGCGATCTGGCCGTGGTCCGCGAGGGCGTCTCGCTGGGCGTCGTCCAGTACGTGCTGAAGCCGTTCACGTTCGCCACCCTGCGCGACCGCCTGGAGCGCTACGCCGAGTACCGCACGACGACCGGGGAGGCCACCGGCCAGGACGAGGTGGACCGGGCGCTGGCCAATCTGCGTTCCCCCGCCCCGGCCGCCCTGCCCAAGGGGCTGAGCGCGCCCACTCTGGAGCGGGTCACCCAGGCCCTGCGCGAGGCCGCGCCCGAGGGCATGACCGCGACGACCGCCGCCGCGACCATCGGCATCTCGCGCATCACCGCGCGCCGTTACCTGGAGCACCTGGTCGACGCGGACCGGGCCGTGCGCAGCCCGCAGTACGGGCAGGTCGGGCGGCCCGAGCTGATGTACTCCTGGAAGTGACGGGACCGGTGCGCGGGTCCTCGCCCGCCGGGCCCGTGCCAGACGGGGTCCTTGCCTGAGTATCCAGGGAGCCCGACTGGCCCGTCCGGCTCGATAACAACGTTGTCACCGTTGTGCCGTGTGCCGCCGCACACCCATTGACCTTGGTCCGAACCGGACCGTACGTTCACGGGCAGCCCCGCGAGGCAACGATGCCCGCGATGCTCCGTAGGAGGTCGTGCCCGTGCGCCCCACCGCCCCTCTGCTCGTCGTCACCGCCCTGTTGGCCGCCGGCACGCTCACCGCCTGCGGCGGCGGGTCCGGCAGCGACGCGAACACGATCAAGGTCTCGTACAAGCAGTCCACGGACAACAAGAGCAAGGTCCCGGACGTCTATCTCGCCGCGATGAAGAAGCAGTTCGAGAAGGCCCACCCGGGCAAGAAGGTCGAACTCGTCCCGATCAAGGCCGCGGACGCCGACTACTACACGAAGCTGCAGCAGATGCTGCGCTCGCCGAAGACCGCTCCCGACCTGGTCTACGAGGACACGTTCCTCATCAACTCGGACATCACCAGCGGGTACTTGAGGCCCCTGGACACGTACCTCGGCAAGTGGGCGGACTGGGACCAGTTCATCGACACCGCGAAGACCGCCGCGAAGGCCGAGGACGGGAAGACGTACGGCGTCCCGGACGGCACGGACACCCGCGGGCTCTGGTACGACAAGGCCATCCTCGCGAAGGCGGGCATCAAGATCCCCTGGCAGCCGAAGAACTGGGACGAGGTCCTCGCTGCCGCCCGCACCATCAAGAAGAAGGTCTCCGGTGTCACTCCGCTGAACGTCTACACCGGCAAGCCGGGCGGCGAGCAGTCCACGATGCAGGGCTTCGAGATGCTGCTGTACGGGACGGGTGCCGGTGGCGACGACCCTCTCTACGACAAGTCGTCGAGCAAGTGGGTCGCGGGGTCGAAGGCGTTCAAGGACAGCCTGAAGTTCGTGGAGACGGTCTACAAGGAGAAGCTCGGCCCCGACGTCTCCGACGCGCTCGACCCGAACGTCGGCACCACGGTCCGCGGCGACCGGCTGCCCAAGGGCAAGCTGGGCATCGACCTCGACGGCTCCTGGCTCCCGCAGGACTGGATCAAGGGCGCGGGGCACGAATGGCCCGAGTGGTCGCAGAAGTTGGGCCTCGCGTACATGCCGACGCAACACGGCCAGGCGCCCGGGAAGGTCTCCATGTCCGGCGGCTGGACCTGGGCGATCCCGGCCAAGTCCGCCAACCCCGACCTCGCCTTCGACTTCATCAAGACGATGCAGACCAAGGCGAACGCGCAGCGCTGGTACATCGCCAACTCCGGCATCTCGGTGCGCAAGGACGTCGCCGCGGACCCGGAGTACATCAAGGCGCAGCCCGGCATCAAGTTCTTCACGGACCTGGTCGCCTCGACCCACTACCGCCCGGCCTATCCCGCCTACCCCAAGGTGTCGACGGCGATCCAGGAGGCGATGGAGTCGGTGACCACCGGGGACGCCTCGGTGAGCGAGGCGGCGTCGACGTACGACGAGCAGCTGAAGACGGCGGCGGACGGTAAAATTGTCGACAAGCCGTAAGACGTCAACGAGCCCTGGAGCCAAGCCCGTCGGGCGCTCCGTGCTGCGCGCGCTGCCGCTCGCCCCCGCCACGATCGTCATGGGGCTGTTCCTGGCGGGGCCGATCGGCTACTGCGTCTACCTCGCCTTCACCGACCTCCAGCTGACCGGCCAGGCCCACTCGTCGTTCGTCGGGTTCGACAACTTCACGTCCGCGTTCCAGGACGACGCCTTCCTCAACGCGGTCCGGCTGACGCTGGTCTTCACGTTCCTGTCGTCGGTCGTGGGCCAGAACGTGCTGGGCCTGGCCCTCGCGGCGCTCATGAAGCGTGCCTCGAAACCGGTCCGCACGGTCACCGGCGCCGTCGTCGTCACGGCCTGGGTGCTGCCGGAGGTCGTGGCGGGCTTCCTGCTCTACGCGTTCTTCCGCCGCGAGGGCACGCTGAACGCGATCCTCGACTGGCTCGGGCTGCCCTCCCAGAACTGGCTCTACACGCTGCCGATCCTCGCCGTGTCGTTCGCGAACGTATGGCGTGGCACGGCCTTCTCGATGCTCGTCTACTCGGCGGCGCTCGACGAGATCCCCACCGAGATCACCGAGTCCGCGGAGGTGGACGGCGCGAACGGCCCGCGGCGGCTGTGGCACATCACGCTGCCCATGATCCGCCGTTCCATCGGCACGAACCTGATGCTCAACACGCTCCAGACCCTGTCCGTCTTCGGCCTGATCTGGGTGATGACCCGGGGCGGGCCGGGCAACCGCAGCCAGACGCTGCCCCTGTACATGTACGAGCAGGCCTTCCAGAAGAGCATGATCGGCTACGGCACGGCGGTCGCCCTGCTGCTCCTCGTCGTCGGCTCCCTGTTCTCAGTGGTCTATATGCGCCTGCTGCGCACGGAGGCTTGAGTGACCCGCCGACGCACCCGCAACCGGCTGACGGCCGACGTCAGTCTCACCCTCGTCGCCCTCGCCTTCGTGCTCCCCCTGGCCTGGGTGGTCCTGTCGTCGTTCGACGCCGACGCGAACCTCAAGGTGAAGCTCCCCTCGCACCCCACGTTCGACAACTTCGACGCGGTGCTCAAGCCGGACATCACGTTCACGCCGCTGCTCAACAGCCTGATCCTGTGCGGCGGGGCGACGGCCCTCACGGTCGCCTGCGCCGCGCTCGCCGCGTATCCGCTCTCGCGCTACCGCTCGCGCCTGAACAACCCGTACCTGACGACGATCCTCTTCGCGACGTGTCTGCCGATCACGGCGGTCATGGTGCCGGTGTACGCGCTGTTCGTGCAGGTCGATCTGATCGACACGATGGCGGGCACGATCTACTTCTTCACCGCCTCCCAACTCCCTTTCGCCATCTGGCTGATGAAGAACTTCATGGACGGCGTGCCGAAGGAGCTGGAGGAGGCGGCCTGGACGGACGGGGCGGGCACCTTCCAGTCGCTGGTGCGGATCGTGCTGCCGTTGATGGGGCCGGGGATCGCCGTCGTCACGGTGTTCTGCTTCGCCATGATGTGGGGCAACTTCTTCGTCCCGTTCATGCTGCTGCTCTCCCCCGACCAGATGCCGGCGTCGGTCAGCATCAACGACTTCTTCGGCAACCGCGGCACGGTCGTCTACGGCCAGCTCGCCGCGTTCTCGATCATCTACTCGACGCCGGTGATCCTGCTGTACGTCCTGGTGTCCCGGCGCTTCGGCGGCGGCTTCGCGCTCGGCGGCGCGGTCAAGGGCTGACCCGCCGCACCCGCACGTTCTACCTGTACGTTCCTACGACATGTCACCCAAGACGAACGCACCGTAGCCAAGCTCCCCGTTCCCCCCTATTTTGTGCCCGTGCAGCACATCGCCGCAGCGAACCAGCCGACGCCGCCCTTCAACGCCCCTGCCGCCCGTCGCCTCCGTGAGGCGCTCGGGATGGCGCCGGGCCATGTCGCGTACGGCATGCGCGCCTCCTACGGGCTCGCCCACATCACACCGGAGCTCGTCGTCGCCTGGGAGCGCGGCGACATGGCGCCCACGGCGGGTGAACTCACCGCGCTCGCCGGGGCGTTGTGGTGCTCGCCCGGGGAACTCATCGGCGCGCCCAGGACCTTGCGCGAGCACCGGCTCGCGCTCGGGCTCGCCCCGGAGGACGTGGCCCGGGACGTCGGTGTGGAGATCCACGCGTATCTGCGCATGGAGGAGACGGGCGAGTGGCGGGGCAACGACCGCCAGTCGAGTGCGCTCGCCGGGGTGCTGCGTCTCGCGCCTCGCGCCTTCGCGACGGTGACCGGGCGGGACGGGCAGCTGGCCGAGCTGCTGCGCAGTGCGGCGACCACGCGCTGGCAGGCGTACGTGCGGCCGCTGACCCGGCTGCTGCCGGTGCAGCGGCGCGAGGTGGAGGACGTCCTGCACGAGCTGCACCTGGAGTACCAGGCGCTGATGACCTCGACGCTCAGCTGGGGCGGCGGCTCGTCGGCCGACTCGGGTGAGGCGGGGCGGCAGTTCCTGGAGCGGATCCTGGAGGAGTTCTGGTCCAGGATCCGCAACCCCTGAGAACGTGCGCGGTGGAGAACGTGCGGTCTAGAAGACCGACTCGGCCTCGTCCATGCGGTCCTTGGGGACCGTCTTGAGCTCGGTGACGGCGTCGGCGAGCGGGACCATCGAGATGTCGGTGCCGCGCAGGGCGGTCATCTTGCCGAACTCGCCGCGGTGCGCGGCCTCCACGGCGTGCCAGCCGAAGCGGGTGGCGAGCACCCGGTCGTACGCGGTGGGGGTGCCGCCGCGCTGGACGTGGCCGAGGATGACGGGCCGCGCCTCCTTGCCGAGGCGGGACTCCAGCTCGAAGGCGAGGGCGGTGCCGATGCCCTGGAAGCGCTCGTGGCCGAACTGGTCGATGGCGCCCGTGCCGTAGTCCATGGTGCCGTCGGCGGGGTGCGCGCCCTCGGCGACGCAGACGACGGCGAACTTCTTGCCGCGGGCGAACCGCTCCTCGACCATCTTGACCAGATCGGCGGGGTCGAAGGGGCGCTCGGGCAGGCAGATGCCGTGGGCGCCGCCGGCCATGCCGGACTCCAGGGCGATCCAGCCCGCGTGCCGGCCCATGACCTCGACGACCATCACGCGCTGGTGGGACTCGGCGGTCGTCTTGAGGCGGTCGATCGCCTCGGTGGCGACGCCGACGGCGGTGTCGAAGCCGAAGGTGCGGTCCGTGGAGGAGATGTCGTTGTCGATCGTCTTCGGGACGCCGACGACCGGCAGGCCCGCGTCGGCGAGCATCCGGGCGGCGGTCAGCGTGCCCTCGCCGCCGATCGGGATGAGGACGTCGAAGCCGATCTCGGCGGCCAGCTGCTTGGCGTTGTCACAGAACGCGCGGAACTTGTCGCGCTCCAGGCGGGACGAGCCGAGGATGGTGCCGCCGCGGGCGAGGATGCCGCTGACCGCGTTCAGATCGAGGGGCCGGTGGCGCCCGTCGAGCAGTCCCGCGTATCCGTCTTCAAAGCCGAGCACCTCGTCGCCGTAGTGCGTGACGGCTCGGTGCACGACCGACCGGATCACTGCGTTCAGGCCAGGGCAGTCGCCGCCTGCGGTGAGAACTCCGATGCGCATCGTGCTGTGTCTCCTGCTCGCTGCCGGTACGTGTGAGCCACTGCGATTCTTCCACGCTCCGGAAGGCTCCGCGTTCGCGCACGCCCACGAGGGGAACTTCGGCAGGGTGCGAGCGGGCCCTGGGACCCTGCTGTGCAGGCCTTATGTCCGGCGGGCGACCTAGCCACCGCCAGAGGTATTGTCAAGAGGGCACAGCTTCCATTACGGCCATTTTTTTGTGGCCCACGAGGGAAACGGAGAGCACGCGTGACGCGCAGCGTGTACGTGACCGGGATCGACCGGGGCGACGGCCGCCAGGTCGTCGAGCTGGGAGTCATGGAACTCCTGACCCGCCAGGTCGACCGGGTGGGCGTCTTCCGCCCGCTCGTCCACGACGGCCCCGACCGGCTCTTCGACCTGCTGCGGTCCCGCTACCGGCTGTCCCAGGACCCGGCGGGCGTGTACGGCCTCGACTATCACGAGGCGTCCGCGATCCAGGCCGAGCAGGGCACCGACGAGCTGGTCTCGCGCCTGGTCGACCGGTTCCACGGGGTGGCCCGCGACTACGACGTCGTCCTCGTGCTCGGCACCGACTTCGCCGACACCCAGCTCCCCGACGAGCTGGCCCTCAACGCCCGCCTGGCGAACGAGTTCGGCGCCTCCGTGATCCCGGTGGTGGGCGGCAGGAAGCAGACCGAGGACTCGGTGCGCGCCGAGGTCCGCAACGCCTACCGCGCCTACGACGGCCTGGGCTGCGACGTCCTCGCCATGATCGTCAACCGGGTCGCCGCCGAGGACCGCGAGGAGATCCGGGAGCGGCTCGACGCCCGTCTTCCGGTCCCCACCTACGTGCTCCCGGACGAGCCCGCGCTCGCCGCGCCGACCGTCGCCCAGATCACCCACGCCCTCGGCGGCACGGTGCTGCTCGGCGACGACGCGGGCCTGGCGCGCGACGCCCTCGACTTCGTCTTCGGCGGTGCCATGCTGCCGAACTTCCTGAACGCGCTGACCCCGGGCTGCATGGTCGTCACCCCCGGCGACCGGGCCGACCTGGTGGTGGGCTCGCTGGCCGCGCACAGCGCCGGCACCCCGCCGATCGCGGGCGTGATCCTCACACTGAACGAGCGGCCCGGCGAGGCGATCCTCAAGCTCGCCGACCGCCTCGCGCCCGGCACCCCGGTGATCGCGGTGACCGGTGGCTCCTTCCCGACGGCGGCCGAACTGTTCGCCATGGAAGGCAAGTTGAACGCCGCGACGCCGCGCAAGGCGGAGACCGCCCTCGGTCTCTTCGAGCGCTACGTCGACACGGCGGGTCTGCTCAAGACCATCCAGGCCCCCTCCTCCGACCGCCTCACGCCGATGATGTTCGAGCACAAGCTCCTGGAGCAGGCCCGCTCGGACAAGCGCCGCGTCGTGCTGCCCGAGGGCACCGAGGAGCGGGTGCTGCGCGCCGCCGACGTGCTGCTGCGCCGGGGCGTGTGCGACCTGACGCTGCTCGGCCCGGTCGAGCAGATCCGCAAGAAGGCCGCCGACCTCGGCGTGGACCTGGCCGGCTCCGAGCTCATCGACCCGCAGACCTCCGAGCTGCGGGACCGTTTCGCCGCCGAGTACGCGCAGCTGCGCGCCCACAAGGGCGTGACCGTGGAGCTGGCGCACGACGTGGTCGCCGACGTGAACTACTTCGGCACGCTGATGGTGCAGGAGGGCCTGGCCGACGGCATGGTCTCCGGCTCCGTGCACTCCACGGCCGCGACGATCCGCCCGGCCTTCGAGATCATCAAGACGAAGCCGGACGCCGCGATCGTCTCCTCCGTCTTCTTCATGTGCCTGGCGGACAAGGTCCTCGTCTACGGCGACTGCGCCGTGAACCCGGACCCGAACGCCCAGCAGCTGGCCGACATCGCCATCCAGTCGGCGAGCACGGCCGAGCAGTTCGGCGTCGCCCCGCGGATCGCGATGCTGTCGTACTCGACCGGCACCTCCGGCTCCGGCGCGGACGTCGACAAGGTCCGCGAGGCCACGGAGCTGGTGCGCGGCCGCCGGACCGACCTGAAGATCGAGGGGCCGATCCAGTACGACGCGGCGGTCGAGCCGTCCGTCGCGGCCACGAAGCTTCCCGGGTCCGAGGTCGCGGGGCAGGCCAGCGTGCTGATCTTCCCGGACCTCAACACCGGCAACAACACGTACAAGGCCGTGCAGCGCTCGGCCGGCGCGATCGCCGTCGGCCCGGTCCTGCAGGGCCTGCGCAAGCCGGTCAACGACCTGTCCCGCGGCGCGCTCGTGCAGGACATCGTGAACACCGTCGCCATCACGGCGATCCAGGCCCAGACCCCCACCGAAAAGGCATGACACCCGTGTCCCTCCCGTCGCCCGCCACCGCCCCGTCCGACGAGCCGCGCCCGGCCTCCGCTTCGCCGGCCCGCGTCCTCGTCCTCAACTCCGGCTCCTCGTCGGTGAAGTACCAGCTCCTCGACATGCGCGACCACGCGCGCCTTGCCGTGGGCCTGGTCGAGCGCATCGGTGAGGAGACCTCCCGCCTGAAGCACACCCCGGCCGGCGGCGAGGCGCGCGAGCAGAACCGCCCGATCGCCGATCACAAGGTCGCGCTGGAAGCGGTCGCCGAGGAGCTGGCGCAGGACGGGCTCGGCCTGGACTCCCCCGAGCTGGCCGCGATCGGCCACCGGGTGGTGCACGGCGGCCTGTTCTTCTCGCAGCCGACCGTCATCGACGACGCGGTGCTCACCGAGATCGAGCGGCTCATCCCGGTGGCGCCGCTGCACAACCCGGCGAACCTGACGGGCATCCGCACCGCCCAGGCGCTGCGCCCCGACCTGCCGCAGGTCGCGGTCTTCGACACGGCGTTCCACACGACGATGCCGGAGTCTGCGGCGCGCTACGCGATCGACGTGAAGACCGCCGACGAGCACCGCATCCGCCGCTACGGCTTCCACGGCACGTCGCACGCGTACGTGTCCCGCAAGACGGCCGAGCTGCTGGGCAAGGAGCCGGAGGAGGTCAACGTCATCGTCCTGCACCTGGGCAACGGCGCCTCGGCCTCCGCGGTGCGCGGCGGGGTCTGCGTGGAGACGTCCATGGGTCTGACGCCGCTGGAAGGGCTCGTGATGGGCACCCGTTCAGGAGACGTCGACCCGGCCGTCATCTTCCATCTGATGCGGGTGGGCAACATGTCCGCGGACGAGATCGACGTTCTGCTCAACAAGAAGTCGGGTCTGATCGGCCTGTGCGGCGACAACGACATGCGGGAGATCCGCCGCCGCGTCGACGAGGGCGACCAGGAGGCGCAGCTCGCCTTCGACATCTACATCCACCGTCTGAAGAAGTACCTCGGCTCGTACTACGCGGTGCTCGGCCGGGTGGACGCGGTCGCGTTCACCGCCGGGGTCGGCGAGAACGCGGCGCCGGTGCGCGAAGCTGCGGTCGCGGGCCTGGAGGAGCTGGGCCTCGCGGTCGACGGCGAGCTCAATTCCGTACGTTCCGACGAGGCCCGGATCATCTCGCCCGAGTACGCCCGGGTGGCCGTGGCCGTGGTGCCGACCGACGAGGAGCTGGAGATCGCGCAGCAGACCTACGCCCTGGTCAGGAACGAGTGACAGCCGTCACACCTGAGCGCACATCCGCCCATTTGTAGATTCCGCCAGACGGAATATTCCGTAGCGAAACAAACCGATAGGATCGCCCCCATGCGCCGTTCCAAAATCGTCTGCACGCTGGGCCCCGCCGTCGACTCCGAAGAGCAGCTCGTCTCGCTGATCGAGGCCGGCATGAACGTGGCCCGCTTCAACTTCAGCCACGGCACGCACGCCGAACACCAGGGTCGCTACGACCGTGTTCGCGCCGCTGCCGCGAAGACCGGCCGCGCGGTGGGCGTCCTCGCCGACCTGCAGGGCCCGAAGATCCGTCTGGAGACCTTCGCCGAGGGCCCCGTCGAGCTGGTGCGCGGTGACGAGTTCACCATCACCACCGAGGACGTGCCCGGCGACAAGTCGATCTGTGGCACCACCTACAAGGGTCTGCCCGGTGACGTCTCCAAGGGCGACCAGGTCCTCATCAACGACGGCAACGTCGAGCTGCGCGTCGTCGAGGTCGACGGCCCGCGCGTGAAGACGATCGTCGTCGAGGGCGGTGTCATCTCCGACCACAAGGGCATCAACCTGCCCGGCGCGGCGGTCAACGTCCCGGCCCTGTCCGAGAAGGACATCGAGGACCTGCGCTTCGCCCTGAAGATGGGCTGCGACATGGTCGCCCTGTCCTTCGTGCGCGACGCCAACGACGTCAAGGACGTCCACAAGGTCATGGACGAGGAGGGCCGCCGGGTCCCCGTCGGCGCCAAGGTCGAGAAGCCGCAGGCCGTCGCCAACATGGAGGGCGTCGTCGCGGCGTTCGACTGGATCATGGTGGCGCGCGGTGACCTCGCGGTCGAGTACCCGCTGGAGAAGGTCCCGATGGTGCAGAAGCGCCTCGTGGAGATGTGCCGCCGCAACGCCAAGCCGGTGATCGTCGCGACCCAGATGATGGAGTCGATGATCACCAACTCGCGCCCCACGCGCGCCGAGGCGTCCGACGTCGCCAACGCGATCCTGGACGGCGCCGACGCGGTCATGCTGTCCGCCGAGTCCTCCGTGGGCGCGTACCCGATCGAGACCGTCAAGACGATGTCGAAGATCGTCGTCGCGGCCGAGGAGGAGCTGCTCTCCAAGGGCCTGCAGCCGCTCGTGCCCGGCAAGAAGCCGCGCACCCAGGGTGGTTCGGTGGCCCGCGCCGCGTGCGAGATCGCAGACTTCCTGAACGGTGAGGCACTGGTGGCCTTCACGCAGTCCGGCGACACGGCCCGCCGGCTGTCCCGCTACCGCGCGGCCCAGCCGATCCTCGCGTTCACCACGGAGGAGGCCACCCGCAACCAGCTCGCGCTGAGCTGGGGCGTCGAGGCACACGTCGTGCCGCACGTGGACAACACCGACGCCATGGTCGAGCTGGTCGACGCCGAGCTGGTCAAGCTGAACCGCTTCAACGACGGCGACACCGTGGTCATCACGGCCGGTTCGCCCCCCGGCGTCCCCGGCTCCACCAACATGGTCCGGGTGCACCACCTGGGCGGCGGCGAGCGCGACTGACGCCCCGGCACGGCAATGACGGAGGGCGCCCCCCTGATGCAGGGGGGCGCCCTCCGTCGTGTGCGGCTCCCGGACGGGCCTTGAAGGCGGTCAGCTGTCCTCGACCGTGGTGTGCAGTCCGGGCACGTGCAGGTTCCCGCCGAACTGCGCGGCCTGCGTGACCTTCACGTTGGTGAAGTACAGGAGCGGCAGGTTGATCGGCGGAGGGTTCTTGGCGTTGAACGTCAGCGGGATGAGCCCGAGCAGATTGCCCGAGAGCTCCTCCGTGTACATCGTCGTCTTCCCGCCGCGAATGGTGGACGTGGAGCCCTTGTCCGAGCGGATGTGGAAGTACTTGCCGTTCGGGCCGGGGGCGATCTGGTGCAGATCCCCGATGTCCGTACCGTCCGAGATGATGTACTTCATCACGCGCTTGGTGGTGCCGTCCGCCATCCGGACGTCGACGAGGCCCTTGTAGTCCGCGCCCTTCAGCAGGAGCGAGCTGGCCTGCAACTTCCAGACGTCGTTCGGCAGTTGGGCGGGGGTGTCCTCATCGGCGCCCGCCGCGTCGGTGGCGACCGGGCAGTTGTCCGGCACCTCACCGGAGGCGCTCGGGGACGGGGTCGCCGCCTCCTCGGCCTTCTTCGTGGCCTTGTCGACGCCGTCCTTGGTGTCCTTGACCGCGTCGCCGGCCTTGTCGGCCGTGTCCTTGACCGCGTCCCCGGCCCCGTCGACGGTGTCCTTGACCGTGTCGCCCAGGTCCTTGGAGTCGGCACCGGACGCCGACGCCGACGGGCTGGGAGTCGGACTGGCCGTCTCCTTGTCCTTCGGCGTGAACAGGTCCTTGAGCGCGTCGCCGACACCCAGCGGGTCGAGCGGGTTCTTGGTCTCGGACGCCGAGGGCGACGGCGTGGCCGCCTTCTCGTCGGCGCCGGAGTCCGCCTTCGTCCCGGTGGAGGCCGAGGGCGAGGGAGTCGGCGTCGCCGCGTCCTTGCCGTCCGAGCCCGCCGGATCCTTGGCGTCCTTGTCACTCTTGTCGGCCTTGTCGGCCTTGTCGCTCGACGACGACGCGGACGGCTCGGGAGTCTTGGACTCCTGCGCCTTGTCCTTGTCGTCGGTGGCGGACTTGCCGTCCTTGTTCGCTTCCACCGCGTCGGCGCACGCTTTGTAGTCGTCCACCGAGAACTTGGTCGGGTTGTCCTTGGCGGACGCCAGCGTGGGCGTCATGCCGAGGCCCATCAGTACGGCCGTGGGCATGGCCGCGATGGCTATCGCCTTGCCCGCGGGCATGTGCAGCCTGGTGAACAGATGCTTCCTCGGCGCCGCATGCCGCGGCCCGGTTCTCGCACGGGACCCCGCCATGGAGTCCTCGTGGTGCACCTCGTCAGCCGGCACGGTGCCTCCCGTTCGTCCCGTTGTCCGGGCTCGTCCCTGACACGTCGTCGTTTGCGCCCGCGACCCGATAGGTGGCACCTGCGATCGGCGGCACGACGGGCGAGTCGTCGGACCCGGCGTCGTCACCACCCTGCGCGGCCGTCTTGTCCTGCTGCCTGCCCGGAGCCCACGAGACGCCGAGGGCGCCGCCGATCAGCGAGAGCAGGAAGCCGATGACGAAGCCCCCGAAGTTGGAGACCACCAGGGAGACCAGGGCGAGAAGAATCGCCGCCACACCCGCGAACACCCGGGAGTGCGGCTGGAACCACATCGTCAGGCCGAGCACCACCAACAGCACACCGATGATGAGCGACCCGGCTCCCGCCGTCGTCGCCATCCGGATCGTCATGCTGCCGAGCGTCAGATTCGCGTACGGGAAGTACATGATCGGGATGCCGCCGAGGATGGCCAGCAGACCACCCCAGAACGGGCGCTGACCGCGCCACCCTCGGAACGATTGGCGCATGTGACCAAGCTTCGGGCCCAGCCCTGCGTGCGCTTCGGCGCTCATGTCGTACAGCTCCTCGGGAATGGCGTTGTTCTGTGGTGACGATGGCTGTCCGGTTACGGGCACGGGGACGGCCCGGAGCGTTTCCCGCACGCCCCCGCGCCCGGCCGTTCAGCGCATCAAGTGCCTAGTCCCGGGCCCGGTGCGGACCCTTGCGGACTAGTAGCACTCGTGCTTGCCCTTCTTGACACTCATCTTGAGGCCCGAGAGCTTGAAGGTGCCGGCCGTCGTGGCCCACGCACGCTGCTGGACGTTCTCGAAGTGCACCGAGTCGGCCTGCTGCGCGAACGAGTTCGGGTCGGCCTTGTCGCCCTGGTGGATACCCGGGCCCTTGGCTGCGTCACCCGCCGCCACACCGATGTCGATGTTGTTGAAGGTCGCATCGGCCTTCAGATCATCGGCGTCGATGTAGAGGGTCTTGGCCTCGACCGGGTTGCTCTTGTCCGCACCGGCCGACAGGGTCATCGACACATCGCCGAAGACCGGGACCGGCACGACGACGGACTGGCAGAGGTTGTTGATCGTCGCCGACTTCATGCCGACGACGGCAACCGGGTGGGCACCCGTCTTGCCGGTGTCGATGGCGCCGTACTGGGCGAAGCCCTTGCCATCAAGAGAGTCGGCCGTCACCTTGAACGACTGGCCTGAAACGCTGAACGATGCCGCAAGCGCGCCCTGGGACAGGGCGACACCTATCGCGGCAGTCGCCGCGACGCTCGGCACCATGACTACGGCGAACCGCTTCCATCTGGTTCCGCCACGAGTCACGGACTTCATGACTGTTCCTCCTTCTCGGACGTACATCTCCGGCCCTGACTGCCCCTTGCGGCGGCTCAGCCGGGCAGGGATGGGAGAAGTGCTACGTCCTCGGGAAGGAGAGCGCCCGCATCGGAGGCGCGCATCCGCACCCTGATCACCGGCGATCACCCCCGAGCGACAACCACTGGTCGCACCTGAGCCATCACGCGCAACCTGCGGACAGGCCCAGCCAGGTGGCTGAGACCCCCCTGTCCTAGACCGACGGCGCTCCCCATGGTCCGCCGCCGACCTGCCCGGTGGGGACCCAAGAACCCCGCCGTCCGAATGGCTGCCGGACAGGTGGGGAGTGGACCGAGCGTGCCCGATCGTGGTGCATTCCCGCCGCTCGCACAAGGGGGTTCGTTACTCACGGGTAACGGACGGATAACCGAACCACGACCGCCCGGCATCGTGCGACAACGCAGGGTGCCGTCAACCCAGTTGACATTGTGGTGGAATCCGGTACGGAACCGGACAGAAAACAGCCCCCGACTTACTCCAAGTAACAGCGACCGCGATTACCAAGTTTTGGTAAAGCGCGGTCGCTGTGGGCCCCTGGGGACAGAACTTTCACCCCGGCATCACAAGCCGTGGCGTTTAGGAACAGGTCACTGACGGCTCAGAAGAGAACCCGGGCCAGAGCCGCACGCGCGGTGGCCACCCGGGGGTCATCGGGCCCTACGACCTCGAACAACTCCAGGAGCCTGACCCGCGCCTTGTCCCGGTCGTCACCGGCCGAGCGGGCCACGGTGTCGACGAGCCGCCCGAAGGCGTCCTCGACGTGTCCCCCGACGAGGTCCAGGTCGGCGGCCGCGATCTGCGCCGCCACGTCGGCGGGCTTCTCGGCGGCGCCCCTGCGCACGGCCTGGGGGTCCATCCCCTCCACGCGCTGCAGGAGTTCGGCCTGGCCGAGACCGAGCTTGGCCTCGGTGTTCCCGGGGTCGTCCGAGAGCACGTTCTTGTACGCCTGGACCGCGCCCGCCATGTCGCCGGCGTCAAGGGCCTGAACGGCCCTCTCCAGGAGCGCGTCGTACGGACCGGCCGGAGCCTCCACGACCGGTGCGGGGCCCTCCGCATCCGGGTCCACGGCGATGCCGGTGAGCCCGAAGCGCTCCTCGGCGACCTGGATCAACTGGTCGAGGGTGCCGCGGATCTGCTCCTCGGGGGCCGCCCCCTGGAAGAGGGGCAGGGCCTGCCCGGCGACGACCGCGAAAACGGCCGGGATCCCCTGGACCCCGAACTGCTGCATCAACATCTGGTTGGCGTCGACATCGATCTTGGCGAGTACGAAGCGGCCGCTGTACTCGGCGGCGAGCCGCTCGAGCAGCGGGCTCAGCTGCTTGCAGGGCTCGCACCACTCGGCCCAGAAGTCGATGACGACGGGCACTTCGGTGGAGCGCTGCAGGACGTCGCGCTCGAAGTCCGCCTCATTGACGTCGATGACAAGGCTCGACGCGGGCACGGCCCCGCCGCCGCCCTGCCGGGCCGCTTCGGCGCGCGCCTGCTCCGCCTTCGCCTTGGCCTCCTGGGCCGCCTTCACCGCGGCGAGATCGACGACTCCGCTCATGGACATGTTCCGTGGCTGCATGCGTACAGTCTCCCCCTTCCGCGGACAGTTGTGGGCCGGGACCCACTCCGTGGCCTCCCGCCGGATTGCGAGGCCTGCGGAGCGGACTCGGCCGGTTCGCTCGGCGCCGGGTCCCCACCCGGCACCAGTGGTTGCCGCTCGTCCGGGGCCACTTCGGGGTGCAGAACCGAGGTGGGCGCACGAGATCGTGCTTTCGCTACGGGTCGTAGCGTAACTGGCGGCCGGTACCTCAGGGCAAGGGGGCCGTGGTGATCTGGCTCACGCGCGCTCCCGTGCCTACCGGCCGGTATGGTCCATGACCATGCAGAGCCGCACCCCGTCCCGTACTGGTCGCCCCCGGTCCGCCGAAGCGGACGAGGCGATCCTGGAGGCGACCCGCGCCGCCCTGGTGGACCTCGGCTGGTCGAAGCTGACGATGGGGGACGTCGCGACGCGGGCCGGCGTGGCCAAGACGACCCTGTACCGGCGCTGGGCGGGCAAGAACGAACTGGTCGTGGACGCGGTGGCCGTCCTCTTCGACGAACTCGAACTGCCCGACCTGGGCTCGCTCGCGGCCGACATCGAGGGCGTGGTGCTGCAGTTCGCGGCGATCCTGGACCGGCCGGAGACGAAGACGGCGCTGATGGCGGTGGTCGCCGAGTCCACGCGGGACGCTCCGCTGCGGGAGCGGATCCGGACGTCGATCGTGGACCGCCAGAAGCGGCTCGTCCTGGAGGGCCGGGCCCGCGCGGAGCGGCGCGGTGAGCTTCCCGTCGCGGAGGACCCCTGTGTCGCGGCGGCCACGGCGGACCTCATCTTCGACGTGGCGGCGGGGGCGGTGGTGCACCGGACGCTGGTGAGTGCGGAGGCGGTGGACGCGGAGTGGGTCCGCCGTTTCACGGCGCTGTTGTTGGGTGGCTTGGCCGCGGCGTCGTCCGACTAGGAGCTCGGTTCTTGCGGGTGCGTTGTCGAGTACCGCTCGCGTCGTGGCTGGTCGCGCAGTTCCCCGCGCCCCTGAAATGCAGACGCTGCGCGTCGCATTTCCCCGAGGAAGGCCGCAGGCCTTCCAGGGGCGCGGGGAACCGCGCGACCGGCCCCCACCGGATCCGCGGTCGGCAATAGACCGGCGGAACCGAGCTGGTAGCTAGACCTGGTACCGGGCGGGAGCGAACCGGTCGAGGTGGTCCGCCACCCACGCGGACGTCCGCTTCAGCCCCTCCGCGAGGGAGAACTCCGGCTCCCAGCCGGCCCATTCGCGCGCCCGCGCGTTGTCGGAGAGCAGCCGGTGGACCTCGCTGCCCGACGGGCGCAGGCGCGCGGGGTCGACCACGATCCGGGCCTCGCGCCCCGACGCCTCGATCAGCGCCTCGGCCAGATCGCCGATCGAGATCTCCTGTCCCGTACCGAGGTTGACGACCTCGCCGAGCGCCCGGTCGCTCCCGGCGACGGCCATGAAGCCCCGCGCCGTGTCGCGGACGTACGTGAAGTCGCGCGTCGGCGTCAGCGAGCCGAGCTTGATCTCCCGTGCCCCGGAGTGGAGTTGGGCCAGGATCGTGGGGATCACGGCGCGGGCCGACTGCCGGGGCCCGTAGGTGTTGAAGGGGCGGACCACCGTCACCGGGAGTTCGAAGGCGTGCCAGTGCGAGAGCGCCATCATGTCGGCGCCGATCTTCGAGGCCGAGTACGGGGACTGGGGCTGCAGGGGGTGGGCTTCGGAGATCGGGGCCGTGAGCGCCGTGCCGTAGACCTCGCTCGTCGATGTGTGGACAAGTCGACGCACGGAGTGCCTGCGGCAGGCCTCGGCCACGTTCTCGGTGCCGACGACGTTCGTCTGGACGTAGGCGCCCGGGGAGTCGTACGAGTACGGGATGCCGATCAGGGCCGCCAGGTGGAAGACGGTGTCGCAGCCGGCGACGGCTTCGCAGACGCGGCCCGGGTCGCGGACGTCGCCGGCCAGGATCTCGACGCGGGGGTCGTCGAGCAGGTGCGCCAGATGGCCCTTCTCGGCGTACGGCTTGTAGTGGACGAAGGCCCGGACGTGCGCGCCCGCGTCGAGGAGGAGGTCGACGAGGGTCGATCCGATGAAGCCCTCGGCGCCGGTGACGAGGACCGTGCGGCCGTGCCATGCGGAGGTGGTGCTCATGTGTACTGCAACTCCCTTTGTCGTCCTGCTAGTTCGAGTACGTGGTGCGCCAGGAGGTCGGCCGCCCTGGCGTGCGGGCCCGCGGGCGCGGCCGCCGACATCGCGGCCAGCCGCGCCGGATCGGCGAGGAGGGGTTCGACGAGGTACGCGAGGGCGTCCGCGCTCGCCGAGGCGTCCGGGAGCAGGAGGCCCGCTCCCACGTCGGACAGCACCCGCGCGTTGTGGGTCTGGTGGTCGCCGGGCGCGTGCGGGTACGGGACGAGGACGGCCGGGACCCGGGTCGTGGCGAGTTCGGCGACCGTGGCCGAGCCCGCGCGGCACACCACCAGGTCGGCGGCCGCGTAGGCCAGGTCCATGCGGTCCAGGTAGGGCACGACGACGGCCGAGGTGCCGAGCAGGCGGCGCCGGGTGTCCTCCAGGGCCGCGGGTCCCGTCTT